>NZ_CP040297.1:352500-705000 GCF_013393945.1 Nostoc sp. TCL26-01 | reverse complement strand
CGAATAGTTCCACTTAAAGAAACGAAGTGTTTGATAAGTTGACGATTAGCACCAACAACTAGAGTCGTAGTACCACCTTTAGCAATAGGATCATAGGGTTTTGAGCCTTGTGTTCTGGAACCAGTTAAACCAGTACTCAATTCGTGATTACGTACCAAAATTACTGTATTTCTAGGGCCGGGGAAAGCAGCCATACCATCATGAGCGCCAGGTACTAAAGTACCATCGTTCATGAGTTCGCCAGTGCTAGATAATGTTACATATTGAAATCCCGCAGGTAAATCTAACAAGCCTTTAGCATCTGGTACAAGTGGTCCATACCCTCCACCAAATACAGGTTGACCATTAGCTTTTCTAGCAAGAAGACCTTCTAAAGGAGATGAAAGTACAGTACCAGCAGCACTTGCACCTGCTAATGTAAAAAATTTACGTCTTGATAGTTGCATAATAGATGTTTTGGTTACTTAAAATGCCATACCAAAATTATTTGATATTGATTAAGAAGAGGTAATGTGTAATTTAATTTCTATTTATTTCATCAAAGATGTTCTTATGATTTCTAGAAAAAAATTATTTTTATAGAATCATTATGTGATAATGACTTGCAAATAGACAATCATACCTTTTCAAGGTCTACAAAAATGCGAATAAATATATTAATTAGTTCTAAATACTTGGTTTAAGCAGAATTAAGATAAACGATATATCCATTTTCAATCACAATACAAAGCTTGATTAAGGATAGTTAAAGATAAATTTAATTAAGGCAATTTTTCTCATATTAATATAAAATCTTTTTGAAAAAATTAAAGATAAATCACATCATTAGATCGAATCTGGTGGTAAGATTTCCGCAAAGGTATCTTAGAGATTAATCAGACATCAACCAAAAGAATTTGATGTCATTAGTCTCAAATAAGCAATTATTTGTTTATGAGACACCATGCTTCTCAAAGGTAAATTGTCAATTTTACCTGATCAAAAAATAATTAATTAAGATTTACATATATAAAGCACAAACCTTTATGAAGATAGTCAAAAACTAATAGCGAAAATTAATATTTTCGTACCATTGATTCTTGACAATAATCATGAAAAGCCTGTGGCTTTGTGTAAGTCATATCAGTGTTGATTCTCATGTTGAAAAAACTACTGACAAGTAGAACCACACCAGAAATTACTGTTGTAATCCAAAACAATGAAAAGCATTCGTAACCAAATCAAAACTACTGTAGCTGTTGCTGGTATTGCGTCAATGGCTGCATTAGTCAATATGCCTAGCGCCGATGCTGCTGCTTTTAGTCTTTCTTGGACAGGAAACCAAGGTTATTCAGCTAAAGGAAGGTTTACCTACGATAATTCTTCTCCAGAAGGTATCGTTACTAAAGAGCAGCTGACCAGCTTTGCTATTTCGTTTTTCAACCCCCAGGGAACTTTATTGCAGGAGTTCAAATACAATTTTCCCAATCCTGCTGATACTACTTTCAATTTCAACTTTGATACAGCTACTAATACTGTGTTACAAAGCGATAATTTTGACACAGCTAACGGTTTTGATTTAGGGATTGACTTTAATACTCAACCAACCGGATTAGATTTCTATACTTACATCAATCCTGCTCAAGGACTATCAGCAGCTACTATATTCCTGAAAGATGACCTTTCTGAGGAAGTCTGTGACACATTCCCAACTTGTAGATTAGATAACGGTGGTCAATTGACAGCAGCTGTGATTCCTGAGCCTGGAACCATTTTAGGGTTATTAGCAATTGGCTGCCTTAGCAGAGTTCTTAAAAAAAAGCCAGCATCTGCTTAGTCAGTTAATCTGATTGAGTCAAAGCTAGCTTGAGCAATAATGTAATCGAAGACTATTCTAACTTTGATGCTTAGGGCTTTTGGGAGATAGAAGTTTTAAGGCGGCTAAAAAACAAGGGTTTTCATCTGGCTTTAATGAAGACTCTAATCCAAAAGAAGCCTGCGATCGCAGGCTTCTTTGGCATAATGTTACATCTAAAACAGTTGTGAAATTTGGCTGGCTTTATAATCAGGTTCTATTGATGGGATGCACATTCACCTGAGTAGCTTATCTATGTCTGGTTTGGGGTATCTGTTAAAAGGCTGTGTATGGAATAATGCAGCGATCGCTCCATATCTCCACTAAGGCTAATCACCATACTACTCGATATACCTACACTAGAAGTTAGTATTTTCTCTTCAGAATTTCGCTCAAGTGCGCTTAATCACGCTGTTATACAGGACTTTTTCATAGGGAATCAAACGCAGCTTGTGAAAAATTTTGGATATTCTGACATTTTTTTCTCAATATATATAGTTTTAAGGTTTATGTTAGATTTAAAATCTTCTTTATAATCAAGACAGAAATCTTTGTATCTACCAAAGGTTCTTATTTATCCTTAATAAGTAGTAATAATTTTTTAAGAATGCCAAGGATTCTTGTCATAGACGATGACCCAGCGATTTCCGAACTTGTTGCTGTCAACCTAGAGATGGCTGGCTACGACGTTAGCCAAGCTGAAGACGGCATCAAAGGTCAAGCACTAGCTCTCCAGCTACAACCGGACTTGATCATGCTTGATTTGATGTTGCCCAGAGTAGATGGATTTACAGTTTGCCAGCGCTTGCGTCGAGATGAGCGTACAGCAGAGATTCCTGTTTTGATGTTGACTGCCCTCAGCCAAACTCAAGACAAGGTGGAAGGCTTCAACGCCGGCGCAGATGATTACCTGACAAAGCCATTTGAAGTAGAGGAAATGCTAGCACGAGTACGGGCATTATTGCGTCGTACTGACCGCATTCCGCAAGCTGCAAAACACAGTGAAATTTTGAACTATGGCCCTCTAACTTTGGTTCCAGAGAGGTTTGAGGCTATATGGTTCAGTGAGACTGTCAAACTGACTCACTTGGAGTTTGAATTACTCCACTGTTTGCTGCAACGTCATGGACAGACTGTTTCTCCTAGTGAAATCTTAAGAGAAGTATGGGGTTACGACCCTGATGACGACATTGAAACGATTAGAGTGCATATCCGGCATTTGAGAACAAAACTGGAACCCGATCCTCGTCATCCCCGCTATATTAAGACAGTATATGGTGCGGGCTATTGCCTGGAATTGCCAAGTGTACCACCTTCAGGGGAAGGAGCTACTACATCCGTTGTTGAATGAAATCTTGCTTACTAGGGTATTACACTGAGTCCTTGATTTCATCTATCCGTAAGCTTATGTGTCAGACTGAGGGAAATGCAGTTTGCCAGGCAGAGTAGCCTCACGGGAGGTACACTCTTCAATCAGCCGCTTTATGCGCGTCTACGTTCCGCGTAGCTACTTACCCTACAGCATGACACCCACATCGCTACGAATCAACACTAAACTTGACTAGGTAATAAAATAGCACTCCCTGTTGGCAGAATTCAGGGAGTGCTATTTAATAAATTCGTAATACCCTACGGGAAGGCTTGCGCCTACGTAATACCGCTACGCGGAAGCAACCTACGCCTAATACACTACTGTAGGCTGGACACGCCACTAGTCAAGGTTTTTGTTAAATTAGGGTGCTAGAGCGTTACCACGGATGAGGCTACCGATTGTTTTAGCGGTAATTTTCATCTGGGTGATAGGATTAGCGGGGACGACTGTTTTATACAGATAGCTGTCAAAGGTGAGCTTTTGGACATCAAGGTCACCACACATCTCGACAAACGCCTCACGGGTGGCATCAGAGCGATAGAATACTGTTTGCAGGATGTCTAGCACTTTGTAGGTCAACCCATATTTTTTATCCCAGCGCTTGAGATAAATTTTTAGGTCGTTTTCTGTGGGAATACGACTACCACTATTGGACATTTCCACAATGGTTTCGGCACACATCCGCCCAGATTTAGCGGCAAAGTAAATACCTTCGCCGGAAGATTTGGTAACATAGCCAGCAGCATCGCCAACTAAGGCTATGCGTCCAACGACGCGCCGGGGGCGGGGATGTTCGGGGATGGGATGTGCTTCGACTTTGATGATTTTGCCGCCTGCTAATTTTTCGCTAGCACGAGCGCGGATACCTGCTTGTAACTGTTTGATGCTGGCTTTGTTGATGTGCATTGTGCCAGTACCCACAGCTACGTGGTCATATTTGGGGAACACCCAAGCGTAGAAGTCAGAGGAAACGTCATTGCCAACGTACATTTCAGCAAGGTCGTTGTAGTAGTCCATTTTATCTTGAGGGAGGCGGATACGCTCTTGGAAAGCGATCGCATAATTATAATCCCCAGCATCCATCTCTTTGGCAATGCGAGAATTAGCCCCATCTGCCCCAATAATTACATCTACTTTGAGGGTTTTGGTTACTCCTTGTACGCCGCCTTCATTATGGTCTACATAATGAATCGTATAGGGGTCTGTATTGTTTGTTGGGATATCAACTTTATGAACGGTGGCATTGATTAAATTTGCACCTAGTTTTGCTGCCCGATTCCGGAGAAATCCATCTAATACTTCCCGGCGGCACATTCCTATATATTCTTCTTGGTTTATCAGATTGATATCAACTTCACGGTTGGAAGGTGAAATCATTTTCATCTTCCGCACTTGCCGATCAATAATTTCTGGTGGTAAGTCAAACTCACTCACCATACATAGGGGAATTGCACCCCCACAAGGTTTGGCGTTATCTAATTTGCGCTCAAACAGGTAGGTCTCAATCCCAGCTTTGGCTAGTGTTTCAGCAGCAGAGGAACCAGCTGGGCCTGACCCAACAACAGCAACCCGTAGTGTCAAAGGTCTTCTCCCAATCTTCACATTTACCGAAAGCATAGTACCACGGTCTTTTGGGTGATTTGGCGCTTTACCCCCAGGATTTGCGACAAACGCAATATTCCTTAACCTTTTGATACAAAGATAGCGGAGAAATAGGGGCGGATAAATGGGTAGCTTAAGTAATTAGAAATATATCTACAACTCAAGTTATGCAACTTTCACTGCTAGATTCACTTACCAGACAACTCAGTATAAATGCGATCGCTAACTATCAAAAACACATTTCCCCTCACAAAGGTTTTGCTTGCGCTCATCGCATATTATATGGGGGTGAATCTTGTTCCCAATATATTAAGCGTGTGATCTCTGAGGAAGGAGTGAGTGCAGGCTGGCACAAATCCCGTGCTAGATTTCAAGCTTGTAAACAAGCTAATTTAATTTTGCGATCGCCTACTCGCTCACAAATCAACGACTTAGAACCTGACGAACCATCTGAACAACCAACTTCTCCCCAAAGAGGTAGGCGTTATCAGCATAATTCTTGTGATCATCATTCCATGATTGATTGCGCCAGTTCCATTCCTGATTGTGGTGATCTGGGTGATTGTAATTCTCTGGATTGTGGTATTAATGATTGCAGTTCGGGAGATTGTCATTCTCTGGATTGCGGTTCGGGAGATTGTAGCTCTCTAGATTGTGGTTCGGGGGATTGTGGGAGTTGTGGCAACTAAATCTTCATATCCAATTAAGATTATGTATGGTATATATTAAACACGGTAATCCTAGCAATAAGCCGTAGATAAAATTGCAGAGGTGTAGCGGCAGTGGGAATTGTAGTTGAAAACGTATCCAAGCAGTTCGGGAGCTTTAAAGCAGTTGATCAGGTAAACTTAGAAATCCAAAGTGGTTCCTTGGTGGCTTTGTTAGGGCCATCGGGATCAGGAAAGTCTACTTTACTGCGTTTAATTGCTGGTCTGGAAAAGCCTGATAGCGGCAAAATTATTCTGACAGGTAAGGATGCCACTAATCAAAGCGTGCAGGAGCGCAACATTGGGTTTGTGTTTCAGCACTATGCTTTATTTAAGCACTTGACAGTGCGGCAAAATATTGCTTTTGGCTTAGAAATTCGTAAGGCTCCGGCTAAAAAAATTCAAGGTCGCGTAGAACAATTATTAGAACTAGTCCAGTTAGGTGGATTAGGCGATCGCTATCCTTCCCAACTTTCTGGGGGTCAAAGGCAGAGGGTAGCCCTAGCCAGAGCCTTAGCAGTAGAACCTAGTGTATTACTTCTAGATGAACCATTCGGAGCGCTGGATGCTAAAGTCCGCAAAGACTTACGCGCATGGTTACGCCGCCTCCATGATGAAGTTCATGTTACCACAGTTTTCGTCACCCACGACCAAGAAGAAGCAATGGAAGTCTCGGATGAAGTTGTGGTGATGAATAAAGGACGTGTAGAACAGATAGGAACTCCAGCAGATATTTACGATAATCCTGCTACAGCCTTTGTGATGAGCTTTATTGGCCCAGTCAATGTTTTACCCAGTAGTTCCCGAATCTTTCAAAGCAGTGGCTTCGATGCAGCACACCCAGAAGTATTTTTGCGTCCCCAGGATGTGATTATTGAACGCAATGCTAACGGGGCAACGGCGACAGCTACAGTCAGTCGGTTGATTCACTTAGGTTGGGAAATTCAGGTGGAATTGACCCTAGACGATGGACAAATAGTCACAGCTCATCTGACACGCGATCGCTATAACGAGTTAGAGTTAGAAGCACAACAAAAAGTCTACGTAAAACCGAAGGATGCAAAATCCTTTCCTTTGTACTACTCCATCTAAAATTACAAAGTAAATTCACGACAGGGCAGAGGATAGATTTTATACTCTGCTCTTATTGTTATGGGTTTAAAACTATCACAAACAAGAGAGTTTCCCCCAGCCTATACCCTAAGCATGAGAAATTACCTCGTTTGCTAGAGTGTTAAGCGATCGCTTATGACATATAAAAGAATATAGTTAATACATTTTTGATTTTTAATATTGACATATAAAAGTCAATTGATTTAAAAAAACAAATTTAAGTTTTTTAAGGGGGAGCATGAGATATGGATATGCAAGTCCTGAGAGAACGTGCAGGCCTCAGCCGTGCTGAAGTAGCCTTCAGGCTTGCAATCAGTGAAACCAGTGTGCGTAACTGGGAAGCTGGACGAACTGAACCAACAATGACACCAAAAAAATACTTGGACGCTTTACGTTTGTTCAAATGTACACCGGAAGAACTAGCCACCGCCAGCGAAAAATCCATTAATCAACGACATAAACGTAAACCAGGAAGACCAAGACGCTTTCCCGAACATCAAGTAGCACAGGTTGATTCGCCAGTTTGTAGTTGAAATATTTCTTTGTGTCTTCGTGTTAAGTAAATAATTTTTTCACCACAGAGACACAGAGTTTAAGTAAATATGGTACAAAAATACTAAACTAGAGAAAATTTTCTCAGTGTGAAATTGCTTATGGCGCAAACTCTACGTAAAATAGTCACATTTGATGAATTTGTTGAGTGGTATCCAGACAACTCACAAAAACGCTACGAACTATATGACGGAGTAATTGTTGAAGTGGCTCCACCTGTCGGCGATCATGAGGAAATAGTTGGATTTTTAGCTACAAAACTCACTTTAGAGTACAGTCACTTAAATTTCCCTTATTTCATCCCCAAAACAGCATTCGTTAAACCAGTTGAGAGTGACTCAGCCTATTCTCCAGATGTGCTGATATTAAATCGCTCCAACCTAGTCAATGAACTACGTTGGAAAAAAGAATCAACTGTAAGTCAAGCAGCATCAACTCCTCTCGTCATCGAAGTGGTCAGTACTAACTGGCGGGATGATTATCATAAGAAATATGCTGACTATGAGCAAATGGGCATTCCTGAATACTGGATTGTTGACTATGCCGCTTTGGGTGGGAGAAAATTCATTGGTGAACCTAAACAACCAACTATCTTAGTTTGCTCATTGGAGGAAGGTGAGTATCAGATGCAGAAATTTCGGGGAAATGAACTTATCCAGTCGCTAACATTTCCAGAGTTGAATTTAACCGCCGCACAAATTTTCCAAGCTGGAAGCGTGACAACATAGGACTTGGCGTTGGGAAGAGTCAAGCAATTTCTAACTGGTGCGATCGCTCACCATATTCGTCACAAGGGCGCGATAAAATTCTAAAATAATAGTCGTTAAAAAAGTATAAATGGCAGAAACATTATTCTTCAACGCTCTGCGGGAAGCCATTGACGAAGAAATGGCACGTGATTCCAGCGTATTCGTCCTTGGCGAAGATGTAGGTCACTACGGTGGTTCTTACAAAGTCACCAAAGACCTGTATAAAAAATATGGTGAACTGAGAATTTTAGATACACCCATCGCGGAAAATAGCTTTACGGGTATGGCGGTCGGCGCAGCCATGACTGGATTAAGACCGATAATTGAAGGGATGAACATGGGCTTTTTGCTCCTCGCCTTCAACCAAATCTCTAACAATGCGGGGATGCTGCGTTACACCTCCGGCGGTAACTTTAAAATTCCCTTGGTAATTCGTGGCCCTGGTGGTGTGGGTAGACAATTGGGTGCAGAACACTCCCAACGTCTAGAAACATACTTCCAAGCTGTTCCAGGTTTAAAGATTGTTACCTGTTCGACACCTTACAACGCCAAAGGATTACTAAAATCTGCCATCAGAGACGATAATCCTGTATTGTTCTTTGAACACGTCTTACTATATAACCTGAAAGAAAACTTACCGGAAGAAGAATATCTCCTACCCTTAGATAAGGCAGAAATTGTTCGTCAGGGTAAAGATGTGACAATTTTAACCTATTCGCGGATGCGGCATCACGTAGTCCAAGCTGTCAAGGCTTTAGAAAAACAAGGTTACGATCCCGAAGTTATTGACTTAATCTCGCTTAAACCACTAGATTTAGAAACCATTGGTGCATCCATACGCAAAACCCACAAAGTAATTATTGTGGAAGAAGCTATGAGAACTGGGGGTATTGCAGCCGAATTAATCGCTTCAATTAACGATCGCTTTTTTGATGAATTAGACGCACCAGTACTAAGACTATCATCACAAGATATTCCCACACCTTATAACGGGACTCTGGAACGTCTGACAATTGTTCAGCCAGAGCAAATCGTGGAAGCAGTGCAGAAAATGGTGGCTTTGCGAGTGTAGATATTGGGGACTGGGGACTGGGGAGATGGGGAGATGGGGAGATGAGGAGATGGGGAGAAAAGAAGAATTACAACTCAGCACTCAGGACTCAGCACTCATCACTCTCTCACTCATCACTCAGCACTCAGCACGGGCTAAACGCCCCGCTACCGCTAACAGCACTCTCTCACTCTCTCACTCCCTCCCTCACTCAGCACGGGCTAAACGCCCCGCTTCCGCTAACAGCACTCATTATTTTTTATCTACTGTTATAAACTAAAGGCAGAGAAGAGAATAGATAAAGTAAAAAGATTATGAATGTATCCCTGACACCACAACTTGAGCATTACATACAGGAAAAGCTTGCTAGTGGTATGTACGATTCTGCCAGCGAAGTTATCCATGAAGGATTACGTTTGCTTCAGGAAAGGGATCATGTGCAAAAAATGCGCTTGCAAGAACTACAGCAAGAAATTCAAGTCGGACTTGATAGTGGTGAAGCCACCCTACTTGATATCCAAGAAATTAAAGCTAAAGCTAGGCAGAACCGCCAATAAAGGAAAATTCAATAGTGGTGAAGATTGTTAAACGCCCACGTGCTGAATTAGACTTGCTAGAAATTTGGAACTTCATTGCAGAGAATAACTTAGATAAAGCCGATGAGTTGCTCGACTTGTTAGCAGTAAAGTTGCAGAATTTAGCGTGTAATCCTGGGATGGGTAAGCGAAGAGAAGAACTGTCTGTGGGTTTACGTAGCTTTCCAGTGAGAAACTTTGTAGTGTTTTATCAGGAAATTGAGGATGGCATTGATGTCATTCGGATTCTGCATGGTTCCAGAGATATTGAATCAATTTTTGATTTGTAACTCACAACTCTTAACTAATAGCTCATAACTCTTGCAAAGAGCGTTATTATAGCGTTTGTCAGTTGCGAGTTATGGTATGCAGAGACAGCGATCGCTATTAGCGTTGATTGTAGTTTTATTAATCGCCGCCATTGCGGTGATTTACATCATTCCCATACCCTTGGGTTTAGATTTGCGTGGAGGTTCACAGCTGACAATTCAGGTGAAACCCTCAGCCGAAATTAAGCAAATCACCGAACGGGAATTAGATGGAGTAAAAAAAGTCGTCGAAGGTAGAATCAATGGCCTCGGCGTTTCTGAACCAGTGATTCAAACCGTGGGTGGAGATAAAATTCTTGTCCAGTTACCAGGGGTGAATGACCCAGAACAGGCTGAACGAGTGCTAGGTGGTACAGCACAGTTAGAGTTTCGCACACAAAAATCCGGTACAGAAACCCAACTATTTGCTTTCCAGACATCACGAGTAGAACTGAAAGCCAAACAAGAAGAGTTAAAAAAGAGCAACGATAAAGCAGCCATTAATAAAAATTTAGAAGAATTACAAAAAAATAATCAAGCGATCGCCGAATTGTTTGCCAGCACAAAACCACCCCTAGATGGTCAACATCTCAAAGATGCTTACGGTGAACCAACCCAACAGGGTAATAATTGGAACGTAGCCATTCGTTTCGATCAGAAAGGTGGCGAACTATTTGCCGAACTGACCAAAAATTTGGCGGGAACAGGGCGTAGTATCGGCATATTTTTAGATAATGAATTAATTAGTTCTCCTGTTGTTGGGCCAGAATTTGCCGCTACCGGGATTACAGGTGGTGCAGCTATTATTACAGGTCGGTTTACACCACAACAAGCCAATGATTTAGGCGTACAATTACGGGGTGGTGCATTACCTGTACCCGTGGAAATTGCCGAAATCCGCACAGTTGGTGCAACCTTGGGTAAAGACAGTATCACCAGCAGTATTTACGCTGGGTTGGGTGGTTTAGCTTTAGTCCTCGTATTTATGGTGGTGTATTATCGACTACCTGGGCTAATTGCCGATATCGCCTTAATTATCTACGCTATCCTCACCTGGGCTACCTTTGCGTTATTGGGTGTAACCTTGACTCTACCAGGAATTGCTGGGTTCATTTTAAGTATTGGGATGGCAGTAGATGCCAACGTCCTGATTTTTGAACGCACACGGGAAGAACTCAAAGCAGGTAAATCCCTCTATCGTTCTGTAGAATCTGGCTTTTATCGTGCTTTCTCCAGTATTTTAGATGGCAATGTGACAACAGTAATTGCTTGTGCAGCCCTATTTTGGTTAGGTGCAGGTTTAGTCAAAGGTTTTGCCCTTACCTTGGCTTTAGGGGTGGCTGTGAGTATGTTTACTGCCATTACTTGTAGTCGTACCTTGATGTTTTTGGCAATCACCATACCTTCCCTACGCAAACCAGAACTATTCTGTCCTAACCTGCCAGGAACCAGTGCATCGAATCAGGCAGAGGTGACTTCATGAAACTTAGTATCAATAAATCGCGATCGCTTTGGTGGACTATCTCCAGCGCCATCATTCTTGTCGGTCTAATCTCTATGGTGATTTCTTGGCAAAACCCCACTATCAAAGCACCACTCCGCCCTAGTCTAGATTTTGTCGGTGGTACACGCTTGCAATTTGAAAGAGATTGTACCAAACCCGGTAACTGTGACAAACCAATTGATATCAATGTTGTTCGGGAAGTAGCTAAAACTGAAGGTTTAGGTGACAGTAGTATTCAAATTGTTGCTGATAAAGATACACGCGCCGAAAACGGCATCTTAATCCGCACCAAAACCCTAGAAGGTGAACAACGTACCAAATTACAAACAGCTTTAACCGAAAAAATCGGCGCTTTTGACCAGCAGAAAAACCAGTTTGATACCGTTGGCCCGACATTGGGACGAGAGTTATTCACCTCTGGTATCATCGCGCTGATTGTATCCTTTGTTGGTATTATTGTTTACCTCAGCTTCCGCTTTCAGTTGGACTATGCCATATTTGCCATTATTGCCCTTTTCCATGATGTCTTAATCACCGCCGGCATATTTTCCATCTTTGGGTTAGTTTTTGGTACTGAAGTAGACAGCCTATTTATTGTTGCCCTACTGACAATTACTGGTTTTTCCGTTAACGATACAGTAGTAATTTACGATCGCATCCGGGAGACATTGCAAATTAATCCCCATCGTCCCATTGCGGAAATTGTCGATGATGCCGTCAATCAAACTCTAGGTAGATCAATCAACACCACCTTAACAACCTTACTAACATTATTTGCCATCTTCCTCTTCGGTGGAGAAACCCTGAAAAACTTTGCCCTAGCCCTAATCATCGGCTTCACAATGGGAGCCTACTCTAGTATTTTCATTGCCAGTACTCTCCTCACCCTATGGCGAGAACGCAAAGGTGAACCCACAGTAGCAGCTAGCGCTGGTGTAACTGATACATCGGTTGAGTAGTCAATAGTCATTAGTCAATGGTCAATGGTCATTAGTTCTAAACTCAGCACGGGCTGCATCGCCCCGCTACCTCTCTAAGCGCAGCCATGTCCGTTCGCGTAGCGTCTCCTTGAGGAGAAGGGCTTTACAGCACTCCCTCCCACATTACCCAATCCCCAATCCCCAATCCCCAATCCCCACTACTATGTATGGAACAACCGCCAAACTTTGGTAATAATACTGAGAACGTAGAGCCATCTTTAGCTGCACAAGTTCAGAGGCTACACGAACTGACTGTATATGGTAGATGGTTGTTTGTCGGCTGTTTATGGCTGACAATCGCACCTCTATCTCTGTGGGGTTTACGTGCAGAAATTGCTTTGTGGCAACAGTACTTTACTTGGGTAGCGGTGCGTTATGGGCTGTTTTATCATCCGTGGTCTACTTTGGGATTAGGATTGTGTCTGGGAATGACAGCTGCTGTTTTAGTTTGGCAAAGTCGAAATATTCTCTTGGGTTTACCACAAAGAGAAAAGCAGCGTTTAGAAAACCAAGTATTTCACATTAAACAGCAAGGCCCTACACACCCTTTATGGAAATGGCTTTTTCGTTAAGTATTTAGCTTAAACTGACAGCAGCCTCTCACTTACCGTGAAGCGGAATTTTTCAGCAAGCCCTATTTATATATGTGCGATCGCCTTCAGAAAGTACCGTCTACACGTTAAGCTGAATGAAAGTAGCAATTTGTTGCGCTTTTTCAATGAAAGTGGCTATCACTGCTAAATTTTAAATTTTCCCTGCTTGAGAAATCTGGAATGCTAGACCAAATTTTTGACTACCTGCACTTTCATTTCAGCGTTGAAGCGCCCATAGTCTTACTAATATTAGTATTTTTAGAGGCGGTGCTATCTGCTGACAATGCTATTGCCCTTGCTGCTATTGCCCAAGGACTAGAAGATAAAAAATTAGAAGGCCAGGCACTCAACATTGGTTTAGTCGTTGCTTATGTACTACGCATAACCTTATTGTTGACTGCCACTGAGGTACAAAAATACTGGCAATTTGAACTTCTGGGTGCGGCTTATCTCCTATGGCTGGTATTTCAACACTTTACTTCCGAAGAAAGCAAAGATGAACACCATCATGGCCCCCGGTTTACTTCCCTGTTGCAAGTTATACCTGTAATTGCCTTAACCGATTTGGCATTTTCGTTAGATAGTGTAACAACAGCGATCGCTGTTTCCCAAGAAACCTGGCTAGTGCTGACAGGAACCACAATTGGCATTATCACACTGCGATTTATGGCAGGATTGTTTATTCGTTGGTTAGATGAATTTGCCAACCTAGAAGACGCAGGCTACATTACTGTCGCTTTAGTAGGTTTACGTCTGTTATTAAAAGTAGTCAACGATGATTTTGTCCCCCCAGAGTGGTTAATGATCACAGCGATCGCTATAATTTTCACCTGGGGATTTTCTAAACGTAGTGTGATTGAATCACCCGAAGTAGAACCGGAGAAAAGTGAAGTATCGAAATGAGTTAGGGATTGGGGATTGGGGATTGGGAGCAGAGGAGCAGAGGAGCAGAGGAGCAGAGGAGCAGAGGAGCAGAGGAGCAGAGGAGAATAATTAATTACTCAGCACTCATCACTCAGCACTCAGCACTCATCACTCCCTACTCCCTATTTAAACTACTCGTGCAACCAAGGTGTTAAATGTGGCTGCCAATTGACTAGTTCTTCGTCTTTAAACCATAGTGCTACTTCTTTTTGCGCTGTTTCTGGTGCATCAGAACCGTGGATGAGGTTACGCCCAATGTTAATGCCGAAATCACCACGAATTGTTCCTGGTTCTGCTGTTAAAGGATTTGTTGCACCAATAATTTTTCTGGCAGATGCAATCACGCCATCACCTTCCCAAACCATAGCGACCACTGGGCCAGAAGTAATAAATTCCACTAAGCTGGGAAAGAATGGTCTTTCTCTATGTACACCATAGTGCTGTTCAGCTAATTCTCTGCTGACTTGAAGGAACTTTAAACCAACAAGGGTAAAACCTTTTGTTTCAAAGCGACGAATGATTTCACCAACGAGTCCACGCTGTACGCCATCAGGCTTAATTGCTAAGAATGTGCGTTCCAAAGCTATCTCCCAAAACTTAATAAAATTTTTATTTTGTCAAGAGTCAAAGGTCAAAAGTCAATAGTCTAAAAGTTTTTACTATTGACCATTGACTAATGACAACTGACTAATGACATTGACCAATCAGAGTTTATCTCAGAAATTATCTCTGAGTGCATATACGTTGGCAAATGAATGAGTTAAATTGTTTATTCGTGGGTGAAACACAGAGGTTTAGACATGGGTGTTGAGTCAACTGCTACATCAGACGAGGTGGTAAAAGTACCCGCCAATGGCAATAAGCTAGAAGGGAAAAATCACAAGCACAAAAAGCTGTTACCGCCAAGTGGTTCAGATACGCCTCGCGGTGCTTGGAAAATCGAAGACAGTGAAGCTTTGTACCGGATTGAAGGTTGGGGACAACCTTATTTTTCGATTAATGCAGCTGGACATATCACTGTTTCCCCTAAAGGCGATCGCGGTGGTTCTTTAGACTTGTTTGAATTAGTCAACGCGCTGAAGCAGCGTAGTTTGGGACTACCCTTACTTATTCGCTTTTCAGATATTCTAGAAGACCGCATTGAACGGTTGAATGCTTGTTTTGCGAAAGCGATCGCTCGTTACAATTACCCTGGTGTCTATCGTGGGGTGTTTCCTGTTAAGTGTAACCAGCAACGGCATTTGATTGAAGATTTGGTGCGGTTTGGTAAACCCCATCAGTTTGGTTTAGAAGCTGGTTCCAAACCAGAGTTAATGATTGCTTTGGCTTTATTGGATACACCAGGATCTTTGCTGATTTGCAACGGCTACAAAGACCGGGAATACGTGGAAACAGCCATGTTATCCCAAAGACTAGGCCAAACGCCCATCATCGTTTTAGAACAGGTGGAAGAAGTCGATTTGGTGATTGCGGCTAGTCATCAATTGGGGATCAAACCCATGTTGGGTGTTAGGGCTAAATTAAGTACTCAGGGGATGGGACGCTGGGGAACATCCACAGGCGATCGCGCTAAATTTGGTCTGACGATTCCCGAAATTATCCAAGCAGTTGATAAGTTGCGTGACGCTGACTTGTTGGATTCTTTGCAGTTAATGCACTTCCACATTGGTTCACAAATTTCTGCCATCAATGTAATTAAAGATGCCATCCAAGAAGCTAGCCGGATTTACGTAGAGTTAGCAACTTTGGGGGCAAATATGAAGTACCTCGATGTTGGCGGTGGCTTGGGTGTAGATTATGACGGTTCTCAAACCAACTTCTACGCCTCGAAAAACTACAATATGCAGAACTATGCCAACGATATTGTGGCAGAGTTAAAAGATACCTGTGCAGAAAAGCAAATACCCGTACCTACCCTGATTAGCGAAAGTGGTAGGGCGATCGCTTCCCATCAATCTGTACTGATTTTTGATGTTCTCAGTACTAGTGATGTCCCCCTCGATAATCCAGAACCGCCCAAAGAGGGTGAATCCCCAGTGATTAATTACCTGTGGGAAACCTATCAATCCATTAACAAAGAGAACTATCAAGAGTTCTACCACGACGCAACCCAATTTAAAGAAGAAGCTATTAGCCGCTTCAACTTGGGAATTTTACGCCTGAGAGAACGCGCCAAAGCCGAACGCCTATACTGGGCTTGTTGTCAAAAAATTCTTGACATCATTCGTCAGCATGATTATGTACCTGATGAGTTGGAAGACCTAGAAAAAATCATGGCTTCCATCTATTACATTAATCTTTCAGTGTTTCAATCAGCACCAGATTGTTGGGCGATCGATCAGCTATTCCCGATTATGCCCATTCATCGTCTAGATGAAGAACCCACACGCCGGGGAATTCTTGCAGACCTGACTTGTGATAGTGATGGCAAAATTGATCGCTTTATTGACCTGCGTGATGTCAAATCAGTCTTGGAATTACACAATTTCCAACCAGGGGAACCATACTACTTAGGGATGTTCCTCAATGGTGCTTACCAAGAAATTATGGGTAATCTGCATAACTTGTTTGGTGATACCAACGCCGTCCATATCCAACTGACTCCCAAGGGCTACCAAATTGAACACGTAGTCAAAGGCGACACCATGAGTGAAGTGGTCAGCTACGTCCAATATGACTCTGAGGATATGGTAGAACATATCCGCCAGCGTTGCGAACGTGCCTTAGAAGAAAAGCGCATTACCTTAGCCGAATCACAGCGCTTGCTACAAACCTACGAACAGAGTCTCAGAAGATACACGTATTTGAATAGTTAAGAGTCAACAGTCAATAGTCCAAAGTCGATAGTAGAACTTCCTTTACAGGTGTTTTAACTAATGACTAATGACTATTGACTAATGACTAATGACTAACTCGCATTTGTCCCCAACAATTCAGCGATCGCTTGCCGTTCTGCGGGGGTGTGTTCTGGGGGTGTCTGTCTAGCATCGGTAATTAACCAATCTAAAGCTGCTGCTTGTACGTCAATAGATGCCCCAGTTTTATCGACGCAGTAACGACCAAACACGAGCTTATCAACTAGCCTGACTCCTGGCCCCAATCGTGACCACTCAAAGATCAGGCTATTATCGACAGTTGCCCCACTGCATATCCAACAGTTAGGGCCAATCATCGCCGGGCCAACGATTTTGGCTCCATCTTCAATCCGAGTCATGCCGCCAATGTAAACTGGGCCTGTAATATCTACTTTGTCCCAATTCACGGCTACATTTAAACCAGTATAAATACCAGGTGCGACTTCATGACCGGGAATTTGCACATTCTTAATTTCCCCTAACAACACGCCTCGAATCGCCCGCCAGTAATCGGGGACTTTCCCGATATCCACCCACTCAAAATCCATCGCAATCGCGTAGAAAGGCGCACCAATTTCTACCAACTTAGGAAATAGCTGGCTACCGATATCATATTCCACACCAGAAGGTATATATTTAAACACCTCTGGTTCAAAAATGTAGATCCCTGTGTTGATGTTGGTGCTGAGTGCTTCCTCTACCGATGGTTTTTCTTGGAAGGCTTGGATGCGACTGTTTTCATCGGTAACAATCACACCGTAACTAGAAACTTCTTCACGAGGAACTGTTTTTGTAATGATAGTAGCGATCGACCCTTTCGATTTATGCCACTTCACAGCCGCTGTCAAATCTAGGTCAATCAAAGCGTCACCGCATAACACCACAAAAGTATCATCAAAAAACGGTGAAAAATCTTGAATGCGGCGCATCCCTCCCGCCGATCCTATAGCTTCCCCGACTAGTTTACCGTCATCAATCTTGCCTTCAAAAGAATAGGCAATCTGCACACCAAATCTTTGACCATCACGGAAATAATTCTCAATTTCTTCAGCCAAATGACTGACGTTGACCATAATTTGATCAAATCCGTGCTGGCGTAAAAGTTCCAGTAGAAATTCCATCACTGGCTTTTGCAGGATAGGAATCATCGGTTTGGGAGTTGTATAGGTAATCGGACGCACGCGAGTACCTTTACCTGCCGCGAGAATCATCGCTTTCATAAAAGTTATTCCTCAACCACAAGCCAGTTTACTTTCATTGAGTAGATACTTAATCATCAGTTTTTATTTCTGCTCTAAGTTACCCCTGACAACAGGGATAACAGGAATGTACTGGTTATGGCAACCAGAGATAGGGTTAGATGATCAGCGATCAGTTATCTTTTTAATTTAATCGGATTTTTGACTTGACTGATGTACTGTCGGGAAAAGGGGTGTGAGGATGTAGGTATTTTATACTAGCTCCTTTGTCCGTAACACAGAGAAGTTAAACAAAATTTATTTTTATTTACTCAAACACAGGCGGCCACAGTTCTGATACTGTCAACTCCCAATCTGGCAATAAATCAGGTAATGTCAGTTTATCGTTATTTTCTAAAATTATTGGTTCTTGGTGAAGTCTGTAAACAGTTAATGTTAACTTATCTGGGTCGATGAGAATTCCCACCGTACATCCCAGTTCTAAAAATAGTTGAATTTTTTCTTCCAAAGGCTTGATCCGGTCTGACTTGGATTTAATTTCTACCATCAAGTCAGGGACTAATTCTACAAAATCGCGTTTGCTGATTTTGAGCCTCTCCGCACGCACAAAAGACACATCGGGAGCGCGGAGATTGCGTTTTTCCTGATCAGCTATGTTACCGTTTTCCGTTTCCAGTCTGGGCAGAATAAAACCAGCACTAGAACCAGTGACCCGTCCTAACTTACGTGGGCGTACCCAATTAGCAAGTTGCCTTGCTAACTCTACACCGATTTCTTCTGAAATATAATCTGATGGCCCCATAATCAGAATACTACCGTCCACCAGTTCCATCTGCCATTCTGGATGTTCAGCTTGTAGCTGCTCTAAGTCTGAGATTGTGAACATAAGACTAGGTAATGTACATCTTTATCTATATCTATGTTCCTACAAGCTGATAGAAACTGTTAGCTACTATTAGCTTATTAGCTAAAGTCCTAGTTACATCATCAATAGTCAAAGACTAATGACTAATGACTAATGACTAATGACTAAGAAGCTGATTCTCTAGCTGTAGAACCTAACTTTTGATTGCCTGGTGCAATAGAAGACTCACGACGACCTGTGCGCAATTTGGGCTTGGGTGTACCGCGTCTGTCTTCGTCGTTGTTGTTGGACTCTGATTTGTTCCAACTGCTGCGATTTCTGTCGCCAGATGACTCACGACGTTTGTTGAGTTTAGGTTTGGGAGAGGAAACCACTTCTTCGGGAATTTCGATATCAGAACTTAACCAAGCGGGACGAGTTTGATCGTAAGCGATTTGTAATGCAGCAGCAGCGATCGCCTGAGCATCATATTTTTCGATCAATTCGCTGACAATGGGTAAGAATGAAGCCAAACGTTCGCCAGTCAAAGCTTCTCTGACTTGTCCTTGCAATTTCAGGATGTGCTGTGCTTCAATTTGCGCCCGTGTGGGAATTGACAGGAGTTGCCAATTTTGGCGGACATGACGTTCAAATATCTGCTGTTTGCGACGCTCAAAGGGTTGTACTAGGGTAATTGCTGTCCCTTCTTTACCAGCACGACCAGTACGACCAATCCGGTGTACATAGGTTTCGACGCTATCGGGTAGGTCGTAGTTGATCACATGAGATAGTTGATCGACATCCAAGCCGCGTGCAGCAATGTCTGTGGCTACCACCCAGCGCACTTGACGATTGCGGAACCGAGATAATAATCTTTCCCGTGCTTGCTGGGACAAGTCGCCATGATATTCATCTACACTATGACCAGCTGCTTGCAGTTGATTGGTGAGTTCGGCGGCGGTGCGTCGGGTACGAACGAAAATTAATGCGGTTTCTGGATCTTCCATTTCCAGAATTGGTTGTAAGGCTTTGGCTTTTGTCCAGTGACGAGGGACAAGATAAGCTACCTGATTGATTTTGTTGGGTGTGGCTTTTGGTTGCTCGACGGTGACTGTGACGGGCGATCGCAAAAACTTATTCACCAACATCCGAATCGATGGCGGCATTGTAGCTGAAAATAAGGCTGTTTGTCTGTCTTGGGGTGCTTGGGACAGAATTCTTTCCACATCATCGATAAAGCCCATGCTTAACATTTCATCGGCTTCGTCTAAGACAAACCACTTGACTTGATCAAGTTTCAAACAACCCCGTTCTAGTAAGTCAATGACTCGTCCGGGAGTACCGACAACGATTTGTGCGCCGCGTTTGAGTTGCAAGATTTGTCGATCAATTGATTGTCCACCATAAATTGCTAAGGTTTTCAATCCGCTATGACCGACAAATTGCGCCATTGCATCATGTACCTGCATGGCTAACTCGCGGGTGGGGGTTAACACTAGAGCTTGTACTGCTTTTTGCTGCCCATCTAGCCGTTCTAAAATTGGCAGTGAAAATGCTGCTGTTTTACCTGTACCTGTTTGTGATTGACCAACTACATCCCGACCTGATAACAGTTGGGGGATAGCTTGAGCCTGAATGTTAGTCGGTGCGGTAAAACCGAGTTTTTCTAAATGCTCAACACGTTCCTGGGAAATACCTAGTTCTTGAAAAGAAAGATTCATCAACTCTCCTGGATTTTGTTCTTTTTACTTTTAGACTTGTTCACTGAAACTCATTTGCTTCAGTTGAGGCTGACTACTTGACCAAACAGGTCATATTCATCAGCACTGTGAATTTTGACGGATGCGATGGTTCCTAATTTTGCCTCTCCATCGACGTAGACTTGACCATCGACTTCTGGGGAAAATCTGCCAGAACGACCAATCAATTTCCCACTTTCAGGGTTTTCTTGCTCTATCAGGACTTCAACGGTTTTGCCGATTTCCTGCTGATTTTTTCGCCAAGAAATAGGTTGCTGGAGTGCCATGAGGCGATCGCGGCGTTCATCCATCACAGCTTGTGGTAGCTGATTGGCTAATTGATATGCGGGGGTTCCCTCTTCTGGGGAAAAAGTGAATACACCCACGTGGTCAAATTCATGGCGTTGGACGAACTCTAGTAAATGCTCAAAGTGTGCTTCTGTTTCTCCTGGGAAGCCGACTATAAAGGTTGTCCGCAATACAGCGCCGGGAATGGCTGTTTTCAGGCGCTCGATAATTTCATCGTTGACACGCCCTTGCCAGGGACGGTTCATGGCGCGGAGAACTTCGGGGTGAGAATGTTGTAGGGGCAAATCTAAATAAGGTAAGACGTTGGGCGTTTCCTGAATTGCCGCTATCACATCTGGGGTCAGCCCTGTGGGATAAGCATAGTGCATCCTGATCCACGGTACATCAACTTTCCCCAAAGCACGCAACAATTCTGCTAATTTGGGCTTGCCGTAAATGTCTAAACCATAGTTGGTGGTGATTTGGGAAATCAGAATAATTTCTTGTACACCTTGTTTTACTAGCTGCTGGGCTTCAGCAACTATGGATTCTATGGTACGTGATCGCTGGTTACCTCGTAAGTGGGGAATTATGCAAAATGCACAACGGTAATCACACCCTTCTGCCACTCGCAGGTAGGCAACGCCTTCAGTAGTAGTGCGGTAGCGCGGTGTGCTTTCATCGGCAATATACATAGGTTCGGCGCTAATTTCTTTAACCCGTTCCCCTTGCTCTACTCGTTCAATGACGTTAACTATCTTATGGTAATCGCCTGTGCCAACTACAGCTACTGCTTCCGGCAACTCCTCTAGCAATTGTGCTTGGAAGTGTTGCGCCATGCAGCCTGTAATGACGATCTTTTTATTTGACTCTGCTAGTTCTACTAAAGTTTTGACAGATTCAACTCTTGCCGCTTCGATAAAACTACAAGTATTGACAATGACGTAATCCGCTAATTCTTCATTTGTGTCTACACCATAACCTGCTTCTACGAGCAGTCCTAACATATGTTCTGTATCAATCCGATTTTTCTCACAGCCCAAGTGAGAAATTGCTATTGTTGGCTTTTCACCCATATTTTGAAAAAATCTTCCGGTTTTTTCTTGTTATTAAACACAAAGTACGTAGGTTCGCTTTTTGTGCATTGCACCCCCAATTGACAGCACCTTCATGGTTTTTGTGCCACTGTCAGCCACTGCCCATCAGCCCCTGACCTTGACAATCTTAGGTCATGTTATGATATTCCTATTAGTCTGTTTCCCAGGGTTAGATGAAGTGTCTTGAAATAAATCCGACACTTTTATTTTTTTTTAACAATTTCGTCTGTTGGTATTTTACATTACCGCAGCGTGTCCTTTGTTAATTTACCCATCGGGAAGCCGCCCAAAGGGCTGGTTGTGAGAAGTCGCTACCCTCAGGGAAATCGCACTTGCGACTACGCCTAATAAAGCAGTAATGCTACCCTGAGATAGGCATGACCGACGATTAACCGTGGGCAGTGTGCCTAAACTGGGGGAAGCTGCCTTACGTGTTGTGAGTGGCAAACTCCTCTTGTAGTCAAGATTTATCTTAACATATCTTATGGTAACTTTTACGCTAAATTCTGTCTTGGGAAGGAAGCAGTAAAATAACTGGCCTAAAACAAATTTGACGCTAGGGAAGGGACTGGGGACTGGGAACTGGGGACTGGGGACTGGGGACTGGGGAAGATGAGGAGACTGTTAGAGGTCGGAGGTAGGGAGCAGGGGAGAATAATTAATAGCTAATCAGCACTCAGCACTCAAGACCAATGACTAATGACCAATACCCAATACCCAATCCCCAATCCCCAATTTCCTAATTCCCAATCCCCGACCCTCACAATAATTGAAAGACGTGGACTTACACCAACTATTTAAAACTCGCACACCTATTATCGGTGTGGTTCATTTGCTCCCTCTGCCCACTTCTGCCCGTTGGGGAGGTAGCCTAAAAGCAGTGATTGACCGTGCAGAACGAGAAGCAACGGCTCTAGCTAGTGGCGGTGTAGATGGGTTGATTGTGGAAAATTTTTTTGATGCACCGTTCACTAAAAATCAAGTAGACCCAGCAGTTGTGAGTGCCATGACTGTAGTTGTGCAACGGATACAAAATTTGGTGACATTGCCGATTGGGTTGAATGTTTTAAGAAATGATGCCAAAAGTGCAATGGCGATCGCTAGTTGTGTGCGGGCGCAATTCATTCGTGTCAATGTCCTCACAGGCGTAATGGCAACGGATCAAGGATTAATTGAGGGAGATGCACATCAGTTACTCCGCTATCGGCGAGAATTGGGCTGTGATGTGAAAATTTTGGCTGATGTTCTCGTTAAACACGCTAGACCACTCAGTTCACCTAATCTCACAGTTGCTGTCAAAGACACAATTGAAAGAGGACTGGCCGATGCTGTGATTTTATCTGGTTGGGCAACTGGTAGCCCACCGAACCAAGAAGATTTGGAATTAGCTTGTGGTGCAGCCAATGGCACACCTGTGTTGATTGGCAGTGGAGCAAATTGGGAAAATATTGCTACACTATTGCCGGCTGCTAATGGTGTGATTGTTTCCAGTTCTTTGAAACGTCAAGGTCGAATTGAGCAACCAATTGACCCTATTCGCGTCAGTCAGTTTGTGGAAGCAGCTCATCGCAGTTGGAATTCTCCAGGTGAGAATAAATCAGTTTCTCCTACCTCGGTGAGTCTACATTCTTAGGGAGTAGTGATTAGTGAGTGCTGAGTAGTGAGTAAGAGAGTGAGGAAAAAGAGTTATAAATAATTTTTTCCTTGTTCCCTTCTTTCATTTTGAATTTTGAATTTTGAATTTTGAATTAATTCTTCCCATCTATGATTCGTCGCCGTTCTACTCCTTGGATTCATAAATGGTCGCGTCTGATTATCGCCGCGATCGCTCTACTTGGTGCGTTGACTACTGGCTATATCACTGTAGAAAAGTTAACTGGCGGTAGTCCTGCTTGTGTGGCCCAAGCTGGTGTTAAAGGCTGTAATGATGTACTTTCTAGTCCTTGGGCCACAATTTTTGGACAGCCATTAGCTTTGTTTGGGCTGTTGGCTTATACAAGTATGCTGATTTTAGCTTTAGCGCCTGTTGTCTGGAAAGCTGGGGAAAACAACAGCCGCAAACCTCTAGAAAATCTGACGTGGCGATTGCTATTAGTAGGAGCGATCGCTATGTCCGTTTTTAGTGGCTATCTAATGTATTTATTGGCATTTCAAATTAAAGCTGTTTGCCCATATTGCATTGCGTCGGCGTTGTTCTCGCTCAGTCTCCTGGTGGTGACAATTGTCGGTCATGATTGGGAGGACGTTGGGCAAATTCTCTTGACTGCTCTGATTGTTGGTATGGTGACACTGATCGGTACTCTTGGTATCTATGCAGGAGTTAACCAACCAGGCGGACAATCTAGCATACCTCCTGGACAAATATCGGCTTTTGTGCCTCAAACTAATCCAAATCCCGAATTTGGCTGGGAAATTAACACAACTTCTGGAGAAGCTGAAATCGCTTTAGCACGCCATTTAGTGAAAGTAGGTGCTAAAGAATATGTTGCTTATTGGTGTCCTCATTGCCACGAACAAAAGTTACTCTTTGGTAAAGAGGCTTACCAAATAATCGACGATAGTATTAAGACGGAATGCGCTCCTGATAGCCCCAAGGGTAAACCAGAATTGTGTCAAGCTGCGAAAGTAACAAGCTACCCTACTTGGATTATCAATGGTAAAAGCTATAGCGGAGTCCAAAATCTAGCGGAGTTGGCAAAAATTACAGGTTATACAGGCCCAAGCAACTTTAAGTATTTTAAGTAATTGCTGCTAGGGATTTTGCCAGGATCAGAAAATTCCCAATTGAGAGTGTGTCAGTGCGAGAGAACCCAGCAAGATCAAGAAATTATTCGTACTGATGCACTTAACTCATGCTTAGAACTTATCATAATCAGGTTTTGCGTATATTTACTTACCGTCAATACTCGTAATTATTCTTAACTTATCTGAGTGGTTCTTGAATAGACAGTTACACCGATTTTCTTCCGAAAAAGGTGGCAATTAGAAGTTAAGGAAAATATACTTTTGTTATTCACAAACAATATTTAAACCAGTTTGCAATTACGTAAAGCACAAAATCCTAGACTCAAAATCAAGTATGAGACTATTTTGCTGCTAAATTTTGAGAGTTGACTCTAATATGGGAGTCAACAGAGAACAAACAATAGAAGTGCGATATAGATCAGAAATTGTCAGTTATACTTTGGTTCAGATCATGAGTTTTGAGCAATAATTTTCTATAGTTCTTAACAAGATGATCTGGAGGAATGTGACTGAATTTAAAAGATTCTGAGTAGATACGTTGAGTTTGTGATTGATGGTTGATAGCTATTTGATAGCTAGGCAATATTTGTATATCCAGAGAATATTCTCCCAGTGGGTAATGGGAATGAGTAAGCAACTAGGCAAGCGTCTTGTGAAATTAATTTTCGGGCTGAAACAGTCGCTTAGTCGAGGACAAAGAGAATTATTTACTGCCTCTAGCGTCGTGGTTTGTGTTCTATTGTTACGCTCTCTAGGATTACTGCAATCCTTAGAGTTAGCAGCACTAGATCAATTTTTTCACTTCCGTCCCAATGAACCACCTGATGATCGCATTACTATTGTCGCCATAGATGAAGCTGCATTAAGTCAAGGATTTCCGCTTCCAGATAGTGTAGTTGCTCAGTTATTACAAAAATTAAAAGCAAATCAACCTCGTGCTATTGGGTTAGATATTTACCGCAATTTACCAGCTAAGAATGGTTATGGAACTCTAGTAGAGACTTATAAAACCATGCCAAATTTAATTGGCACTCAGCTATTAGGACATAACCAAAATTATCAGGTTCCACCACCACCAGGATTAAAACCTGAGCAAATCGGTTTTAATAACTTACTTTATGATCCTGATGGCAAAGTACGTCGGAGTTTGTTGTATTGGCATACAGGCAAAGAGGCGCACGAAAGCTTTGCCTTAAAACTAGCTTTATTATATTTAAAAACAGAGGGTATTTTCCCAAAAGCAGCTACTAACTCTGAGTATTTGCGTTTGGGTAAAGCAGTTTTTACTCGGTTCCAAGAGAATGATGGCGCTTATGTTAGAGCTGATGCTAAAGGCTATCAAATATTGTCTAATTTTCCTAAACCACGCTACCCAAATTGTGTTGGCGAACCTTGTAGTTTCCGTCAAGTGAGTATGGTAGATGTGCTAGCGAATAAAGTTCCAAAAAGCTGGCTCAAAGATAAAATTGTGTTAATTGGTTCTACAGCACCAAGTCTGCAAGATTACGTTTTCATTCCCTATTCTAGTCGGCTAATGAAAGAAGCAAAGCCTGTAGCAGGTATTGAATTACAAGCTTATTTTATCAGTCAATTAATCTCTGCGGCATTAGAGGGAAGACCTTTATTAAAAGTTTGGTCTGATTTGTGGGAATGTTTATGGATTTTTGCTTGGGCTTATGTGGGTGCAGCGACAACATGGCGTGTCAGAAGACCTTTTCCGAGTGTTTTGACTGTTTTAGTTTCTTGTTTGTTACTGTTCTTCTGTACATATGTGGCTTTTTTCTTGGGGTGGTGGATACCGTTAATTCCATCACTTTTGACTTTTAGTGGTTCAGTAATTTGGATTACTAGTTATCTTGCTCATATGCAGGAAGAACTCAAACGTTCTAAAGAATTTTTGCAGCAGGTAATTGATACGATCGCTGATCCTATTTTTGTGAAAAATGAGCAACATCAGTGGATTGTTTTAAATGAGGCTTACTGTCGATTTATTGGCTATCCTGATAAATTACTTTTAGAAAAATCTGATTTTGATTTTTTTCCTAAACATGAAGCTGAGGTTTTTCGTCAGCAGGATGAGTTGGTGTTCTCAACTCAAAGACCCCAAGAAAATGAGGAAGAATTTACTGATGCTTACGGCAAAACCCATTTGATTGCTACTAAGCGATCGCTCCACAAAGATGTTGCTGGGAATTTCTTTTTAGTTGGGGTAATTCGAGATATTACTCAACGTAAATTAATGGAAGAGGAACTCAAGCGTACGGCGGCTGAATTGTTTCGTTCTAATAATGAATTAAAGCTCAAAGAAGACCATTTACGTTATTTAGCCTATCATGATCCCCTCACGGGTTTACCTAATCGTAAATACTTTGCAGAACAGCTTTATGAATCAATCAACTGGGCTAAAAATAATCATCTCTTACTAGGAATCCTCTTCATTGATCTAGACGGGTTTAAGCAAGTTAATGATACCCTGGGTCATGAGATGGGCGATCGCCTCTTGGTTGTGATTGCCCAACGACTCAGTAACTCTCTCCGTGCTAGTGATACAGTTTCTCGTTTAGGTGGTGACGAATTTACAGTAATTCTGCGGGCAATACCTAATGCTCAAGTAGCTACTAAAATAGCGGAAAAGATTTTAGCCAATATCACTGAGCCAATTGTTTTAAACGGATGTACCACCAGAGTATCTGTCAGTATTGGCATCAGTATTTATCCTGTAAGCAGCGAAGATGCCGATACATTACTCAAACAAGCAGATACTGCGATGTATCGCGCCAAGCATCTTGGTAAAAACCGTTTTGAGTTGGATTAACAACATCCTGTGGGTTTAAGGTTCCCAGCAACGAATAAACAGCAAGTTTTGTGTGGTGGGGTGGGAAATTAGTTACCTTTACTCATGCTCACAGGACTCAATCTTCATCAAGAATTATCCATACTGAGCTTTTATAGGCCAAATTTATAAAAAATCAATATAATAGTAATCCTACTGCCTAAAATTTACTTATTTCTGAGGCTATAAGTTTTTAGGGCAAGAATTTTCTCAGTGTTTTTACATATTTTATAAAAAAGTATGTGAGTGTTTACACTAAAGAATGTTAAAATAATGTTAAAAAAATACAGTAGGGATAATTCTCTTGTGGTAATTAATGAATATACACAATTTTAGATTTAACAATACTTCTACCCTTAGACCGATGCTAGACATCGCGTTAAGGGTATATCTCTTAGTTGTCTAGTATTTTTAGTGAAATTCTGAATGAATTTTTACTAGAGTACCAATTTTGACGACCTCTACAAAAAGTATTTCTCAGTCAAAATAAACAAATTTACCTGAATTCAATTTTTTTTGGAAAAACGTGTTCCATTCTCTGTAGATCAGATAAAACGCCAAATTAAATCAAGATTTAGAATGTGAGCTTAAATTTATGAAAACCAATTTAACGATTTTCAGTGTTTTGATATTTTGCCTCACTGCTAGCCTCATCATCCCCAAGGTGGCTGATGCTACAGGAACTTTTCGCAGGTTGTCCGCTAGTAATTTTGGCAATGAGAATTTACTTGTCAGATCATCTGATGAATACTCACAAGGCTCGCAAGGTACATACGTACCGCCTAACTATGGTGGTCCTGACAGCCAACATGGTAGCGGTACTCGCTGATCATTGCTTTTGCAGGATTGCTATTAACAAGCAAACACTCTAGAAAAGCTATGTGACTACAATGTCAAAAGCTCAGTACTTTTTATGGTTACTAGTCTACGTCACGGCTTTAGTTTTAGTAAAACCAAACATAGGTATTTTTAGTATGTTTTTTGTGTATTGCAATAGAGTATACGGAAATAAAGCACTTAGTAGAATATACTTAAGCAATATTTAAGATTTCAACAAGGAAGATTTGCTCCATTGGTGTTTTTGTACTAGTGTGTGGACTTGCCAAAGTGCATTAGGTTGAGGATAGTCCAATCGGTAGTGTCCACCCCGACTTTCAGTTCTAAAAGCAGCACTCTTAAGAATCAAATCAGCCACATCGAGTAAATTGCCTGTTTCCGCCCATAGCCGTAATTGCTGTTCAGCATCAGGAAAACTAAAGCTAACAGGTTCTTGGGGACGTAGAGATAACAAAAATTGACTCAGAGGCAATTTAGCAAAATCTTGCTGCCAAGATTCTACAGTGGCGATCGCCTCAGCTAAAACTGAATGTTCTCGACAAATCCCGGCACTTTGCCAGACTAAACGCGGTAGCTTTTTTCGTAAAGCAGCTAACTGGTTTTTTTGGCTGTACCATTCACTCGCATCAATGTTAAATTTTCGTAATGGTAATTCGGGAATTTGTACGTGTATGTTCTCATTTGCCAGTTGAATATTAGCCAACTGTGCGCCAAACACAATACATTCCAACAGAGAATTACTGGCTAGGCGGTTCGCACCATGTACTCCCGTACTGGCAGTTTCTCCCACCGCATACAAGCCGGGAATATTGGTTTGATTTTGCAGATCAGTAGCAATTCCCCCCATCCAGTAATGAGCGGCTGGGGCGACAGGGATGGGTTCATGAAAGACATCAATTCCCCAATGCTGACAAACTTTCACAATGTTGGGAAAGCGTTGCTGAATCTTATCGGCGGGAATCGGACGCATATCTAACCACACATGGGCTGTGGCAAGATCAATGGCAGTACTTTGCAGATGGCTAAAAATTGCCCGACTGACAACATCTCTAGGGGCTAATTCCCCAGCTGGATGATAGTCAAAAGCAAAGCGTCGTCCTGTGTCATCAATTAGGTGTGCGCCTTCACCACGTACAGCTTCACTGATGAGAAAACGATCAGCACCAGGTTTAGTCAGGGCTGTAGGGTGAAATTGCACAAATTCTAAGTCTCGCAAAATTGCCCCAGCCCGCCAAGCGATCGCTACTCCATCGCCTGTACTGACTGCGGGGTTGGTAGTTTGGGCAAATACCTGTCCACCACCACCAGTTGCTAGGACTACAGCTTGAGCTTTCACCCAGGTAATTTTACCTTGGTAAAACAGGCTAATCCCTTGACAGCGATTTGTCTCTGGTTCCAGCCACAAACTTAAAGCCAAAGCTTGCTGAATCACTTGGATATTTTGACGACGTAAGACTTGGGCTGTGAGGGTAGTTGTCACTTCTCTACCCGTGGTATCGGCGGCGTGAAGAACACGGTGACGGGAATGGGCTGCTTCCAGGGTTAACGCTAAGGTTTGCCCATGACGATCAAAAGCTACTCCCAAATTCACCAGAGATTGAATACAACTGGGTGCTTTTTGGGCAAGAAATTCTACTGCGGTGATGTCACACAAACCAGCACCTGCATGGAGTGTATCTTCAATGTGTAAAGCCGGAGAATCATCCGGTGCGATCGCTGCGGCTATACCACCTTGCGCCCAATCGCTAGCCGACAAAGCAACTGTTTCTTTGGTGATCAAACCGACTCGTAAAGATTCTGGCAAACACAGCGCTGTATACAGCCCAGCTGCACCAGCACCGACTACTAAAACATCAAATTGGAGAGGAATATCTGTCAAGGTTAGAAATGGGGAGTGGGGACTAGGGACTGGGGACTGGGAACTGGAGAAGAGTTTTCCCAATACCCAATCACCAGTACCCAATCACCAATACCTTTCTTCAATAATAAGACTCCCACCCCCAGAGATTTGGGAGTGGGCTGATTTTCGCTACATTAACTGCAAATTGAGTTATCTGTAGATACCGTTGTTAAAGCGATCGTCTCCTTCATTGAATACAGATTCTAGTTCTGTGACAGTGAAGTTGTCAAAGTTAGCTTGCAAAATTTGCTTTTGGCGATCGCTCAATCCTGGTAGATTCAAGATATCCTCTACCTTGCCGTAAGGAGCATTTTTGATAATTTTTCTAGCCAGAGTTGGGTATAACCCTGGATATTGTTGAAAAGCTCTTACGTTGGTATTATTCAAATCGATTTTTTTACCAAAGTCTGTTGCTAGTTTGGCATCTGCCCGATTCCGGAGTTCAGTTGCTAAAACTGGAACTTGCGGAACAACAAAATTTGAGAAACTAGCAGCTTGGGCAATCTGAGTTGTTCCCAACCATCCCCAGCAGCCTAGTAACAAACTAAATACTGTTAATAAACGCACCAATCCTTTCACGATTTTTCTACCTCTTTCCATCAAACTGAAATAAAAGTTTTAAGCAAACAGCCATCAACAAGTTAAAGTTAATCTTCTATAGCTGCGACTATAGAGTACAGATGTGCCGTAACACGTCTCTAAACTATTAACTCTTGAACAAAAGCTGATGACTTAACCAACACACAGCAGCCATCAGAAACTAATATACAGCTTATTAACGTCCACAATACTTGTACTAGAAAGTAAGGAAATGGATAAGGGGATAACAGGATAGAGGGACAAGGGGATAAGGGGATAGGGGGACAAGGGGACAAGGGGATACAGGGACAAGGAGAAGAACTTTCCCCCCATCTCCCCATCCCCCCACTTTAAGCTGCTAAAGCAGCGAATAAAAATAAACTGTCTACCAATATTGTACTTAAGACTGCACCAGCAAAAGCATACCAGTGCTTCTGTTTTTTACTGAGAGGAATCATGCCTATAGTCAGGAGTGCCAAAGCCAGAAATACTGCCCAGGATTGCCCCCAAGGTGTTTGCACTTGTCTGACTGCGGCTTGTAAAATTGGCGACACACTATCAGGTTCTACCTGCATAATTTGCCGCCAGTAAGGCATTAAATCTACTAAATAAAAATACACATCTGTTAACACTGTGCCGAGTAAAGAACCTAAATAAAACCAATTACCAACTTTGCCCCAATTTCGTGCTAGACACCAACAGGCAAAAGGCAGTCCGATAGACTCTACTGGTAAATGCCATGCAGGTTCCCAACGTAGCCAACCCCAGTAAATTGCACCCGCCAACCAACTCCAGCTAAAACCTAAGAGCAAATCCCCCCACACATATGTTGCGGAACGTGACATTAACTGAAAACTCAGCCACACCCAAAACCCTGTAATCGCTAAACTTAAACTAGGTAGCGATCGCACTAATGGCGCTTCGATAAATACTGGCACTGACACCAGAAACACTGCGGCGGCAAACACTAGCCAAGTTTGTCTGGTGACTACAACAATGGGCAAAGAAGGCGAAGCGTGCAGCGTAGATTCCAACTCCTGAATATTCTTCTGCTCAATTTCACTGGGGTGTAATTCTGTAATATTTGAAGTGGTAGAAGCTGCGTAAGAAACCAATGTATTGTTAATCAAAGTTTTAATAATTGTTACTAAAATTTATATTACTCAAGATAACATATCCGAAAATACCCCTGGGGGGGATTTATATCTTACTACACCAAGAGTGGGGATTGGGGATTGGGGACAAGGGGACAAGGGGACAAGGGGACAAGGGGACAAGGGGACAAGGGGACAAGGGGACAAGGAGAGAATAACTCTTGCCTATTCCCTATTACCTATTACCTGTTACCTGTTACCTGTTACCTGTTACCTGTTACCTATTACCTATTACCCATTACCCATTACCTATTGACTAATGACTAATGACTATGGACTATTGACTATGGACTAATGACTATTGTGTTATTTTCCTGGAAGCTTATCTTGATAGCTGTTTGTTTATTTAATTGTCATTACAGCGATCGCATTTAAACTAATGGCTTTATTGAAACGTCAATGGCTCGTGCTGGTTAGTGCAGTATCTGCGGCTTTGTCCGTGGTGGTATTTCCCTTAGAAATTGTCAGCGCCCAACCTAGTCCAGTAGGTAGCGGGGTGCAGCAGATGAATATCTTACAAGCGATTGTTTTGGGTTTTGTCCAAGGAATCACCGAGTTTTTGCCCATCAGTAGCACAGCTCATCTGAAAGTTGTACCTGTAGCGTTGGGTTGGGGTGATCCGGGGGTAGCGTTCACAGCTATTATTCAGTTGGGTAGTATTGCCGCCGTGCTGTGGTATTTTTGGGGTGATTTAGCCAGAATCGTCAAAGGAGCGACGAGAGCGATCGCTCACAAAGATTATGATGATTATGATTTGCGCCTATTGTTGGGGATTCTTTTAGGAACTTTACCAATTATCTTTTTTGGGTTGTTGATTAAAAAATTTATTCCTGACTATGATAATTCCCCCATCAGAAGTTTAGGTGCGATCGCTATTGCTTCGATAGTGATGTCGCTGTTGTTGGGGTTAGCGGAAAAACTTGGCAAACGGGAACGAGATTTTGAACATTTGACAATGCAGGATGGGTTATTGATGGGTTTAACTCAATCACTAGCCTTAATTCCTGGTGTCTCCCGTTCCGGTTCCACCCTCACCGGCGGGTTATTCATGGGCTTACAACGGGAAACAGCCGCTAGATTTTCCTTTTTATTGGGGATTCCGGCGATTACCTTGGCTGGGTTAGTCGAGTTAAAGGATGTTGTCAGTACAGGTTTAGGAGATGGTGCGCTAATTCCCCTAGTTGTGGGAGTCATTTCTGCTGCTATTTTTTCATACATAGCGATCGCGGGATTGTTACGCTTCCTGAAAACTCAAAGTACTTGGGTATTTATTTGGTATCGGCTAGCATTTGGTATTGCCATTTTAGGTGCAATTAGCGCCGGACTGTTGAACAATAGTTGAACCGTCGTCAAAAATTTAGCAGTCAGTAGGAATTAATACTGACTGCTGAGATTGCAACAAATATTGAGAAGTTCTTAGGCTAAGAGAATGTTTGAAAAGTATGAGGCGAATATAATTCGCTAATACACAAGCAAAGTATGCTTACGCAGACTCATGAAAGCTCAATTATTTTCAACTCACGTAGGTGGGTTTTGTTTGTTTAGCTGCGACTTCTAGTCGCCAAGGTACTGGCATTTTCAAGCCAAATCCCATATTTCAGTATTAACAACTAGAAGTAGAGGTACAATCAGGGTTGCAGCTGCTTTTGTTAGAAGATAATTTATGTAAAAACACTTATAGAAAATAAAACTCTGATGAATCTAGCTTTGCTCAAGGTTGAGAAACTGTAACAATAATAAGTGGAGTATCAATTCCTGATTTTCAGTAGTCATTAGTTTCTAGTCGTTCCGTTGACTATACACTTTTGACCGTTGACTTTTGACTATGGACTCATGACTAATATTCGTCCGGCTAAAATCACTAAGGTAATACCAGACTCCATTGCAGCTGAGATTGGTTTTGAAGTGGGGGATGCGATCGCTGCGATCAATGGCACACGTCCCCGTGATTTAATTGATTATAAGTTTCTCTGCTCAGACGAATTTCTGGAGTTGGAAGTTTTGGATGCGTCTGGCAAAACTCATTATATTGAAATTGAAAAAGACTACGATGAAGACCTGGGTCTAGAGTTTGCAACGGCTTTGTTTGATGGTTTAATTCAATGTAATAACCGTTGTCCGTTTTGCTTTATCGACCAACAACCCCCAGGTAAGCGTTCTAGTCTGTATTTAAAAGATGACGATTATCGTCTCAGTTTTTTGTATGGTTCTTATTTAACTCTGACTAATTTACCAGAGAGGGAATGGCAACGGATTGAACAGATGCGCTTGTCTCCTTTGTATGTGTCAGTTCATGCAACGGAAGCGGATGTCAGAATTAGATTGCTGAAAAATCCCCGCGCAGGACAAATATTAGAGCAACTGCGGTGGTTTCAGGAAAGACGGCTGCAAATCCATGCTCAAGTTGTGGTGTGTCCTGGTATAAATGATGGCAAACATTTGGAACAAACACTACGGGATTTAACGTCTTTTCATACCGGGGATGTGCCTACCGTTGCTTCAGTCGCTGTTGTACCAGTCGGTTTAACCCGATTTCGTCCTGAAGAAGACGAACTTGTACCAGTGACTAGAGAAAAAGCCCAAGAAGTGATTGCTCAAGTGCAGTTACTCACAAAAGAATTTCGGCAAAAATTTAGTTCTAATGTTGCTTGGTTAGCTGATGAGTGGTTTTTGATTGCTGGGGAGGATTTACCCAGTGAGGCTGAGTATGAAGAATATCCGCAAATCGATAACGGTGTCGGTTCGATTCGCTTATTTCTCAAGCAATTTGCCCAGACGGCGACAGAATTATTACCAGCAAAAATTGACAAACCTAAAAAGTTAACTTGGGTGGTGGGTAATGCTGTGGAAAAAGCATTTCAACCAATAGTTAAAAGGTTAAATACTGTGGCAGGTTTGGAAGTAAAAATGCAAGCTTTAGCTAGTGATTATTGGGGTCAAGCTATTAGTGTCACCGGATTAATTACAGGTCATGATTTACTGTTAAATTTACAAGGACAAGATTTAGGTGAAGGAATTTTACTCCCTAATGTCATGCTTAAACATGGGGAACTAGTATTTTTAGATGACATGAGTGTGGCAGAAGTGGCGCAGAAATTACATACAAAAATCCTACCTGTGGCAGGGGTTGAGGAACTGATCAATACTTGCATTACTGATAGTGTTAGCGTTTAGTTTTTAAATATCAGTTCTTTCGCGGAGGTAAATTATTATTAATTTACTTCATAAATAATAGGTAATAGTCAATTAATAGTGAGGGTGATAGTGAAGAATCAGGGAAAAGACCATAAAAAAAAGCTAAATTTGCCAAGCAAAAAAACCAGATTCTTCATTTTTACTGTGCAATTAATCTTGCTGAATTGTGTTGATATTTTGACAGCAAAAGCGGCAAATGCAGCACCGGTTTTAACTGTGGTGCAAAGTCAAGAAAATACTCAACATTGGTCAGGAATTACCAAACGGTTGCAAACAATTGGGGTGGAATATTGTGTGGTTCCTTTATCTACTGTCAAGAGTGCAGCAGATTGGGGCGATCGCCGGATATTATTCTTACCAAATATTGAAACCATTACACCAGCTCAGGCGATCGCTTTAGAAGAGTGGGCGAGTAAAGGCGGTAGTTTGATTGCTAGCGGTGCTGTCGGTAGTCTCTCAGCCCCAGGAGTCCGTCAGTTATTAAAATCGCTCTTGGGTAGTTATTGGGGTTTCAGTCTGAATGATAGTCAACAAATCAAACCCCCAAAAACTTCCACTGGGGTAAATAATAGTGAATTATTTGGTAATTTACGGGGTGGTGTGTTAATCCCCAATGATAGTTCTAGTCAAGCTATAGCTGTGTGGGATTCTAAAGATAATCCTGCGGCTGTGGTGTTAACTGAACGTTCCACTTTTTTGGGCTGGCGCTGGGGAACGGATGTTGCTTCGACAGCAGAATTAGATACTGCTTGGCTAAAAACAACCTTGACTCGTTACACCTCAACCAATGACACTAAAAAAATCCCTGGGGGTTCGCCAAATTGCTCTACATCGGTGGCGAACGTTCCAGAACAGAGAAGTAGAGAGCAGGGGAGCAGGGGAGCAGGGGAGCAGGGGAGAGGGAATAATTCTGTAGTGAGTAAGCCGATTCCCAAGACGGCGATTAATAACCAAGAAGCTATTGACCAACTAGAACAGACAGTACGATGGGATATTGCGCCTAACTCTAATGTACCAATTGGTAGTGGGGAGGCGATCGCTCTCCAACAAGAACTGGAAAATTTGATTAGTCGAGTAGAAAACGCCTACATAGCAGCGTCAGTCAATTCTACCAATCCCAACGAGCCTCAGTCTCTCAAGGCAGAACCAGTCCGACACACTACCAGACTCCCCAACAGAGAACAAGTTATGACACAGGCGAGGATGGTGGCTAAGAATATCCCCCAATTAGTTGCCAGTAAAAATTATGCCTTAGCTCGTCAACAATGGCTCACCACCAAAACAAATTTATGGCGACAGTTTCCTACAGATAGAAGATTAGCACCCGCAGAAATCCGGGCTGTCTGGTTGGATAGGGGAACAATTGTGCGTGCTGGTAGTGAACAAGAACTGGCTAAAATTTTTGATAGATTAGCGCAAGCAGGAATTAACACTGTCTTTTTTGAAACAATCAATGCCGGTTACACCATTTATCCCAGCCAAGTTGCACCCCAGCAAAACCCCCTCATTCGCAATTGGAATCCTCTTGCCTCTGGTGTAAAGCTAGCCCATGAACGCGGGATGGAGTTGCACGCTTGGGTGTGGACGTTTGCAGCCGGCAATCAGCGTCACAATGAATTGCTCAATCTTCCCCTAGATTATCCAGGGCCGGTACTTGCAGCTCATCCTGATTGGGCAAACTATGATAACCAGGGTAAAAAAATTCCTTCTGGTCAAACTAAACCATTTTTCGACCCCGCTAATCCCGAACTGCGGCAATATTTACTCAAGCTGTATGAGGAAATTGTCACTCAATACGATGTAGACGGTTTACAGCTAGACTATATCCGCTATCCTTTCCAAGATCCTCGTGCTGGCAGAACTTACGGATATGGACAAGCTGCAAGAATGCAGTTCCAGCAAACAACAGGTGTAGACCCAGTTAATATTACTCCCTCGCAAACAGAACTGTGGCGACAGTGGACAGAATTTCGCACCCAGCAAGTTGATAGCTTTGTCGCGCAAGTTGCCCAGATGTTGCAGCAAAAGCGCCAGAACTTGATTTTGTCGGTGGCTGTATTCCCTTTACCAGAACAAGAACGTATCCAAAAAATTCAACAGCATTGGGAGGTATGGGCAAGACAGGGAGATGTCGATTTAATCATTCCCATGACTTATGCTCAAGATACTGTGCGTTTTCAAAGTCTGGCTAGACCTTGGATAGGTTCTACTCAATTGGGTTCTAGTTTATTAATTCCCGGAATTCGCTTACTTTCCTTACCCACATTAGGTGCATTCGACCAACTGCAATTGATTCGAGATTTACCTGTGACTGGCTATGCGCTTTTTGCCGCCGAAAATTTGAATAACGAGTTACAAAGACTCTTTAGCAATACTCAAGGCAAGGGACAGTCAACTTTGAGTGAACCACTTCCTTATCGTCAACCTTTTCAAACAGCTGCAACTCGCTACGCTGGATTAAAACGAGAATGGCAATTGCTTTTACGCCATGAAAAACAGCAAGTTTCCTCTGCAACTATCCCAGATTTTGATGCTCAAGTAGAAGTAGTTCAAAATGCTTTAAATCAACTAGCTACTTCACCATCTGCAACTAAGTTATTGACAGCCAGAGCTACATTAACACGTTTCCAATCTTTATTTAGAGTTTGGATGCGTCAGCAAAACATCGATAATAACTATCAAGTCAATGCTTGGGAAAATCGGTTGACAACCATAGAAAGGCTATTACGTTATGGCGAACGCCAGCTAGAGTTAGGTGCTAAAAATCTCTAAATTGGTTATCTTCTAACTAGCACATTTTGGAAGCCTTATATGGCAAAGCTTTTAGCCCTCCTTTGAAAAATGTGCTAGTTTCATTTGTTGCTAGTGGCGTAGTCCCCTAGTTGGAGGCTCATATCTTGCACCAGGCGACTAGAAGTCGCGGCTACACAGACAAAACCCGCCTACGCGGGTTAAAAGCTTGATTTTACATTAGTATTTCTCCTCTGCTCCCTCGCTCCCCTGCCTGCCTAAATGTATCAACCTTAAAGTGATACCATTTCACGTTAATCATGATACACATGAATTATGTAGAGACGTTGCATTGCAACGTCTCTACTGTTTCACATTTAAAGGAAATTGGTATGAAACGGTATGAGTTATGGAGCAATAATACCAATTTGAATAAAGAATGCGACAGATACACATACCCAAAACCTTGTCCAGCCTGGATTCTTAATTTTGCGGAAAGTTGCGTGCGGAGAGAACTTGCGTGCGGAGAGAACTTGCGTGCGGAGAGAACTTGCGTGCGGGGGTTTCCCCCGTTGAGCAAAGTTCGGGGGGTTTCCCCCGTTGAGCAAAGTTCGGGGGGTTTCCCCCGCCCGGCAAACTTTCCAAGACGAATTTTGTTAGCGCAGCGTTAGCGAGTCCGCGATAGCGCAGCGTTAGCGACGCAGGAGCGTCGCGTCATTTTGAATTTTGAATTGGTATAAGGTGTCAGGCTAAAAAACAAAAAGGCTGCTTTTAGCAGCCTCAAAATTGATTAAAAGATTTTGTTATTCAATTAACTAGATTTCTTTACTCTGGATTTTTGCTTTCTCCGTCGCCGTTCGGTGGTTGCAACTGCGTGATCTACTGGATAACCAGCTACAGGAATTACTTGATATTTGCGCTCTTCTTCTAACTTTTTCAGTTCGCTGTAATCTACCCAATGAATACAATCAACAGGACAAGTGTCGATCGCTTCTTGTACAAGTTCTTCTGCGTCCCCATCTTGGCGAATTACGCGCGATCGCCCGTAGTCTGGCTCAATGTAGAATGTATTACGCGCCACGTGAGCGCAATGCTTGCAACCAATACAGGTAATTTCATCAACATAAACACCTTTTTGTCGCAACATCCCACCCAATTCTGGTTCAAAACCAGAACGTTCTGGAGCATCTCGTAAAAAACTCCCTAGTTCTGGTTCCAAACCGGAACGATGATCTGCTTGTTCTTCCGGCGACGGTAGAAAATCAGCCATTAAGCACTCCAGCGCTGTACAACTAGGCGAATGGAACCATCTGCATTTTTTTGTTGTTCAGCTACTTGAAAACCGACACGAGCAGTTTCTTTCACAACTGTCTGATAAGCATAACGTTGGGTAACTTGGCGCAAGAAACCATCCACTGATAAATCTTGTTGCCAGTATTGCAAGTCAGCCACTAATTCGTATTCTTTGCCATTCCATCTAAAACCGATATCATAGCCATTTTCCTGTTCAATGGCGATTTCTGCCGGATGGGTTTGACCACGATAGCCCCGGACTTCTTGTGGGCCGGGTTTCCAGTCTATGCCCAAATCACTGAGGGCATCTTGTAAAGATTCGAGGTTACGGATCTGAGTCTTAATTTGGCTAAAGTGTGACATGGTGGTTGTGAATCAACGACAATAAACTATTGGGAAAACTTACCAATCACTGTAGGTGGTTTGCGTATTTGCCGCACTAGATTGCTGTACCTGGGTGGCGAAAAATTCCGAGGTTGGCTCCTGGGTCAGTACTAGTCCTAGCTGTGCTTCTATGGCTGCTGTAACCTCAGCACAAGAAGCTCCCACAATGCCAGTGACTTTTTCTTGTACCCGACCGTCTGGATAGATAATGAACTCTAGTGTTTCCATGCTTTTAGCCAACCACGATAGTACGCTTGATTTGTACTGCCCTAGCAGCAGGTTGTATGAATGGCTCTAGGAACATTGTTACTTAGACACAAACTTGCCATTTTTTAACTAATGTTCCATCTCTCAAAATAAATATCTCAGAAAGTTTACAAAATTTATTATTCTTATAAGTCTACACATCTGTCATTAGTTAGTTTCTCTTAACCTAATCTATAAGTCAAGCTAAAAGTTGAGGTTGTAACTTAAATTGTCAAAGCCTCAAAAAGCTTTACTAGCGGTAGTATAGCTAGTCTAGTGTGGAATAAAATCATGAAAATTATTGAAAAATTTTATCATTATTATTACCTTTGACCGATTTTGTCGGCAAAGGGGAATCTGTGTGATTAATTCCGTCTAATTACTGACAGAGATAGCAATGATGTATCTCACTTCGCATTGTGATCTAGAACACTTACTTAACGGTCTTGCCGATGTATCCTTTTTCTACACTAATACAGCAGAAATACATATAAGAACAAACTCTAACCCCTAAACACTCCAAATAGAGAAGAAAAAATATTTATGGTTGCGCTATTTCACGTTCAAGTTGGCACATTACAAGACGATAGCCTTACTGGTAGTGACCACTCAGACTACATTTTTGGTTTGGGTGGTAATGACACTCTTAATGGCTTGGGTGGTAGTGATTCACTGTTTGGTGGCGACGGTGACGATATTATTGATGGCGGTGACGGTAATGACTGGTTGTTTGGTGAGAACGGTAACGATACCGTACTAGGTGGTAATGGAAATGATTACCTTGATGGCGGTGCAGGTGATGATACACTCGACGGTTGTGCAGGTAGCGATCGCTTCTTAGGTAGTGTCGGATCTGACCGCTTGATTGGCGGTACTGGTAGAGATATTGCTGACTATCGCTTTTTTGGTCAAGGCATTACCTTACGATTTGAATTCGACTTTCTCCCCAACCCATCTCCACCTGTGTTTCAGGCAAAGTCTGCCCTAAGGGTAATCAAAAATGGTGGTAGTGGTGTGCTGCCTATTCCTGTCCCTGCTTCTGGCCCTAAAGACACTTTAGAATCAGTGGAAACTATTATTGGTGCTGTAGGTAAAACTAACACCATTGATTTTGCTTTCAAAAATGGTGGAGTTAATCGCGGTGCGTTTATTCCCGCAGTTGCAGCTCCAGCCATTCACTTAGATTTAGCTGCACAAAAACTCACATACGACACAACTACTCTGAGTGTGCAGAACTTCAGTAATGCGATCGGCTCTCAAAACAACGATACCCTCCTGGGAGATAACAAAGCCAATGTTTTAGACGGGATGACAGGCACTAATGTGCTGAATGGTCGAGGTGGTGACGATAATCTCAAAACTTTTGAGAATGATATCCTCACAGGGGGTAGCGGTGCAGACCAATTTACCTTGAAAGCTAGCGGGAAAGTGATATCTGGGCGCACAGGTGTAAGCTTTCAAAGGATTAGTGCCAGTACTATTACTGATTTCACACCAGGAGTAGACACTCTCGTTATTGATAATGCTGGTAGCATTGGAGGAATTCCCGCAGGTTCAGAATCAACCCTAGACTACTTTGGATTTTCTGGCTATGGCAACTTCACAGTAGCAGATGGGCAATTAGCACCGGAGCGTTTTTTGGTGTTAGGTAGTGGTAGCATTACTAGTGAAACGCTGTTTATCTACGATGGCACAAATGGTGACTTATTCTATTTAGGTGCTTATCCTGGTTTTGGCTCGCAAGTGAAAGTAGCCACCCTCCAGGGCGCACCCACACTCACAGCTAATGATATTCTGGTAGTCTAAGTTCTCAGACAAGGCAAAGTATGGATTTGCACCTCAATGGCAAAGTAGCTCTGGTGATAGCTGCCAGTAAAGGATTAGGCAAAGCTACAGCATGGCAATTTGCCCGTGAGGGTGCAAGGGTCGCCATCTCTGCGCGGAGTGAGTTAATTAATCAAGCTGCGGCAGAGATTACCAGCCAAACTGGACAGGAGGTCCTGGCTATGCGTGCGGATGTTACCCAGCCAGCCGACATCGAACGAGTTATTGACACCACTGTCGAAAAATTTGGTGGGCTAGATATCTTAGTGACTAATGCCGGCGGGCCACCAGCAGGCACTTTTGATGATACAGATATCACAACTTGGGAAGCAGCCGTTAACTTAACATTGCTGAGTACAGTCCGTTTGATTAAGTATGCTTTACCCCACCTGCGCCAATCAACCGCACCAGCAATTCTGACTATTACTTCCAACTCGACTAAACAACCAGTCAAGAATCTGGTGTTGTCTAATTCGATTCGATTAGCCGTGATTGGTTTAACAAAAACCCTCTCTCAAGAGTTGGGTAAAGAGCAAATTCGTGTCAACAGTATCTTACCCGGTTGGACATATACAGAGAGGGTGGAAGAATTAATTAATGCTCGAATTGCTAAAAGTGGTGAAACAAAAGAAGCAGAAATTACTAGTATTAATACGGCTATTCCTTTAGGAAGGATGGGAAAACCAGAAGAATTTGCCAATGTGGCTGTCTTTTTGTGTTCACCTGCGGCATCGTTTGTGAATGGTGTGATGCTACAGGTAGATGGGGGATTGAATGCTGGAACGTTTTAACAGTGAACAGTTATCAGTGAACAGTTATCAGTCAAGATAATTGAATCAGCGTTAACTGATAACTGATAACTGATTTAAATCCCCCACCATACGCTGTGATAACTGTTTACTGTTCACTGTTCACTGTTTTAAGGTAGGGTTGGTTCGGAAATACTCAGAGTGTTTTTAGGAGTTTCTCCCGGTGCTACAGATGGTGCTATTTCTGTAGGTGAGTTTTCTGTGATTTCACTATTGACACTGGAAGGACGTAAGGCTGTTAGGGCAGTCTTAATGACGACTGCTGTGGGAACAGCCACAATTACGCCCAATAGCCCGCCAATTCTGGCTCCTGTGAGGACGGAGATTAAAATCCAGACGGGATTTAAGCCTGTGAAATTGCCCAAGATGCGAGGAGCAATCAAGTTTTCCAGAATTTGTTGGACAATGACTGCGGCAATCAATACTCTTACACCCATAGAGAAATCTTGCAGCGCCACCAGTGAGGTAGTCAGAGCAATACCGACGGAACCGCCAAATGGGACAAGCGCCATGATCCCAATAGTCAGACCAAATAATAGGCCAAATGGTACTTTTAACCACAAAAATGCGGGTATCAGGGCTGATGCCATGCAAGTAGATAAAATTAGCTGGGTGATGAAGAAATTTTGAAAGCTCAGACGTACTGTTTGAGAGAAAGGGGCGCGAAATTTGGTGGGTAGCCAATCTACGAGACTTTCCCAGAGTTCATCACCATGTTGTAACAGGTAGAAAGTTAACACCATTGTCAAGAGAAAATCTAGCAAGCTAGTGAAAGTCACGACAGCTAGATTTAAAACTTGTCCGGCGATCGCTTGTAGTTGTCCTTTGACGCGATCGTTGATTTGCACTACCAAAGCATCGAGGTTAATGGGTAAGCCAAAAACTTCGGCTTTCTCATTTAACATCATTAGTTGGGAGCGTCCAGAATCAATTAGTTCGGGAATACGGGCTACCAGTTGTTGAGCTTGGGTCAGCGCCAGGGGAAACAGCGTGACACCTAAAGCCAACAAAATCGATAAAGCCAGTAAAAAGACTAAAATAGCAACTTGCTCTCTTCTTGCGCCGTGTCGCTCCATCCAGCTTACCGGGTAGTTGAGCAAAAATGCTAAAACAGAAGCTCCGACTAAAATGACTATTAAGGAGTGGAAGTAATTAAAAATTGCGGAAATTGCCCAACCATTGAGAACAAGCAAAGGGGCGAATAGAGCGATCGCCCCAATTCTCGCTATTGGCGTTAGTGTCTGCCACCAGTTGAGTAGCTTGAGTGTCTGCATCTTGAGCCGATTGCGGAATAGAACTAAAACATTCTGAATCTATAGATTATTATCTCTAACTACATTACCGTCATTCATCCCTCTAGCTTAGGATTCGCTAAAAGTACTATGGAAAATTTTCAATCTGGGGAATTGGGGACTGGGGAACTGGGGACTGTGGACTGGGAAGGAAATTCCAGTATTCCTAAAACTCAATTGATTTTATACTTGATGCCGATTGTGGGTTTTTTCCCATCTCTATGGACGTTGTATCGTCGCCAAGGGAGCCGGGAACAACTAGCTGTTAGTCGTCTGTCTATTACTTTGGCGTTTATCTGGTTGTTAGGGTATATATTACTAGCCACTGGAGCAGCAACTTCAGAATTTTTTACACTCCGGTTACTAATTCTCAATGGCTTCTTTACATCTGGTTACTTTTTGGTAAATATTTGGTTGGTTTGGCGATTGATGCAAGGTAAGTCTGTGCGTTTACCAGGGTTTAGCCGCTTGGCGGAACGGGCATTAAGCAAGCATTAACGAAGTCGGAAGTACAGTTTTGTCACTGAGAGTCCAGAGGTTGTAGGGGCGGGTTCACAAATATGCTTCAATCATTCACGAATATCTCATGAACCCGCCCCTACCGTTTGGTGAGAAATGCTTTGACAGTATTTCTACTTGACCACCAATAAATTACAGATAATTTTCCCAATAGGCCTAGTCAAACTGAACTTATATTGGCATACTGCAATAAATCATTTAGAGATTTACCACAACAAGGAAAAATCCTGCTATAAGTGTTGTGGTTAACACCAAAGTCCAAGGTCAGCATAGTTGATGCAAAGTTAGCTATTATGGGTTGATTTATCTGAATTATTTTTAGTTGACAACATTACCTAATTTAAACAGTAAGTGTGAGGCAGTCTGTGACCAGTCAAAGAACGTCGGCAGAAGGAAACCAATCTTCAAACGCTCCTAACTCCAGTGATAAAAATTCCCCAAATGCTAAGTCTGGGCGTTGGCTGTGGTTCTGGATGGGTATGAGTGGAATTGCAATGGTGTCAGCAACCGCAGGAGCGCTACTGGCGGTTTCTTTGACTAGTACGCCGTTGCAGCAAGCCCAACTCAGCCCCCAAGAAGAAGCTGTGTTTGATGGCGATCGCATTGCTGGTGGTGGGTTACGTTTCTCAGAATTAACTCGTCCGGTGAATCTGTTGGTCATGGGAATGAGTGTTCTGCCACCAGATATCCAAAATCCTCCCAGTGACACTAAAAATCTCCGATACTTGCCCCAGGTAAACTCCTTTGATGGTTTGGCTGATGTCATGCTTTTGGTTAAGTTTGACCCAGAGACGAAAAAAATTGCGATGCTCTCTATCCCCAGGGATACTCGTACAGAGATAGAAGGGCATGGGATTAAAAAAATTAATGCGGCTAATGTGGATGGAGGGCCAGCTCTAACAGCCACCACAGTTAGTAATCTTTTAGGTGGTGCGGGGATTGATCGCTATATTCGGATTAACGTTCTCGGTGTGGCTAAACTGATTGATGCTTTGGGAGGAGTCACTGTCTATGTTCCCAAGGATTTGAAGTATCAAGATGATTCCCAACACTTGTACATCAATCTTAAAGCCGGGAAGCAGCATCTCAACGGCGATCAAGCTATGCAGTTACTGCGTTATCGTCATGATGAGTTGGGAGATATCGGCCGGATTCAACGTCAGCAGATGGTGATTCGGGCTTTAATTGAGCAAACTCTCAACCCAGTAACTGTGACGCAGTTACCAAAAATTCTCAATGTGGTTAAAGACAACATTGACACTAACTTGACAGTCGAGGAATTGGTAGCACTGGTGGGCTTTGGTGTCCGGACTAATCGCGCTAATATGCAAATGTTAATGTTGCCTGGGCGATTCAGTGAACAGGGAGAATATAACGCGAGCTATTGGCTACCCAATAAAGATGGGATTGCTAAAGTCATGGCACAGCATTTTGGTCTGGCCTCAGCTTCTGAAAACTCGTTGAGTGAACCAACTGCGATCAAAGTAGCAATTCAAGATAGCACAGGTAGCGATCGCTCTCAACTACGTCCTCTCATCTCGGCTTTAGAAAAAGCCGGTTATCGTCATATTTATATATCTAAACCCTGGTCTGAACCACTGGATGTGACTAATATTGTTGCCCAACAAGGTGATGGCAATAGCGCTGAATCTATTCGCAATATTTTAGGTTTTGGTGAAGTCCGAGTAGAAAGTACTGGTACTCTAGAATCAGATATTAGTATTAAGGTCGGTAAGGATTGGTTACAGCAAAAGTCTTTGTTAGAAAATTCTAGTAAACCTTGATTGACTCACTTCAGTAAAAGGTAAGGATACATCCGTCAGAATACAGCAGTCAGAATAGTTCAAATTCTCATATTTGATGAGTCAGCTAATATTCCTCAACCCTTATTCATTCTGAATTCTGACTTCTGAATTCTGTTCGATAATTTTGGTAACACATGGATGATCATAAGGGCGCACAGCTAGCTGTGCGCCTTTTATACTAATTTTAAAATTAATTTTGAATTCACAGATGGGGAATACTAAAGTTGTCCATTTGTGCTAGCAAACTTTCCACTGGAGGTAGATACAGATGAACATCGAATCTAGAGATGAATTCAGTGCTACCATCACCCAACTTGAGCAAGAACTGAATAAATATCGCAACTTTTCACAATTCTTTGATATTTCTGTTGATATACTTTGCATTGCCGGCTTCGATGGCTATTTTAAGCAAATGAATCTGGCGGGTGAAAAAATCCTTGGGTACTCTCAAAAAGAACTACTGTCAACTGCTTTCATGGATATGGTACATCCTGATGACCGAGCAGCTACATTGGCAGAAATGGGAAAGTTGAGTCAAGGTGTGCGGGTTTTTCGATTTGAAAATCGCTATCGTCGCAAAGATGGTTCTTACTGTTGGTTATCTTGGACTTCTGTTGCTCATGATGATTTAGTTTATGCTGTAGCACGAGATGTATCTGAGTATAAAGCCAAAGAAGCAGCTTTACATCAACAAGAAATTCAGTATCGCAGTATTTTTGAGACTGTCAGCGATGGTATTAGTGTTCTCAATTTAGATACGGGTAAAATTGTGGCTGTTAATCCGGCTTTTTGCCAAATGCACGGCTATTCTCAGGTGGAATTTTCCACGCTTAATCCTACAGATTATATTCATCCTAATTCCTATGAAACACTAGCAGAATTTATCAAAACAGTTAAGGCTGGAGGTGAGTTTCATGCTCAAGCAACAGATGTTCGCAAAGATGGCACTTGTTTTGATATAGAAGTCACAGGTAAATTGTTTGACTATAATGGCAAGCCTCACGCCCTTTCTGTGGTACGAGATATTAGTGAGCGTAAACAAATTGAAGCCCAACTCAGACAACAAACACAAGATTTAGAACAAACTCTACAAGAACTCAAACGTACTCATACACAAATGATTCAAGCAGAAAAAATGTCCAGTCTTGGACAATTAGTTGCTGGAGTCGCTCACGAAATTAATAATCCTGTCAATTTTATTCACGGTAATCTCAACTATATTGAAGAACATAGTCAAGACCTCTTACGAGTTATTCAATTTTATCAACAAAAAACTACCAATTATGACTCAGAATTTCAGGCATTGTTTGAGGAAATTGACCTGGAATACATTAAAGATGACTTACCAAAAATCTTAAACTCCATGAAAATTGGTACTCAACGCATCCGGCAAATTGTCTTGTCTTTACGTACCTTTTCGCGCATGGATGAAGCTGAGTTTAAAGCAGTAGATATCCACGCAGGTATTGATAGTACTCTGATGATTTTACAACATCGCCTCAAGGAACAATCAAACCGTCCAGGAATTCAAATTATTAAAGAATACGGTGATTTGCCATTGGTAGAATGTTATGCTGGACAACTTAATCAGGTATTTATGAATATTTTGGCAAATGCTCTTGATGCTTTAGAAGAGGGAATGAATAGTAAAGAATGGGACGTAGGAAATAGGGAAAACCCGACAATTAATATTAGGACTTCAGTGTGTAGTTCTCATTGGGTGAAAATTGCGATCGCTGACAATGGTATGGGGATGACAGAAGAAATTCAAACAAAAGTGTTTAATCCATTTTTTACTACTAAACCTGTAGGCAAAGGAACAGGTATGGGAATGTCCCTGAGTTACCAAATCATCACCGAAAAACATGGTGGAAAATTGCAATGTCACTCTCAACTTGGCCAAGGTACAGAATTTGTGATTGAGATTCCTTGGAGGCAGTGAAAATGGGTATTGGGTATTGGGTATTGGGTATTGGGTATTGGGTAATAAGCCATGAGAAAGAAAAAGGGTTGATGTGTACGCAGTTGTTTTAAATATTAAATACTTGTTTAATCACTCATTTTTGTCTCTAATCCCCAGTCCCCAGTTCCCAGTCCCCAGTCCCCAATCCCTATAATAAAAAACCTTTGGTAGGCATGAGAAACTGTGTCTACCAAAGGATAACTTGCAATCATTTTTGAATTTTGAATTTTGCGGAAAGTTGCGTGCGCGGGTTCCCCGCATTGAGCAAACTTTTCAAGACTAATTCTGGGTAAACTACTGTTTTGTTTACCAAGCATCTGCTGTGCGTTTTTTGTATGGCGAACCTGTAAATGGTTGTACGCCTATATTTGGATAAGCATCATCTGTGGGGCTAAAAATCCGCATTATGGCCGCAGAAATATCTGAAATATATTGAGCGATGCCAGCAAGCATTTTAGAAATAGCCATATTATTTGACTCCTTTTTGAGTCAGTTTCTCTTGATTTCTTTACTTTAATGCCAATTCTCTTTTTTAAATCTAGTTCTCAATATATTGAGAACATATGCAACAATTTTTCAGATAGGTTTGCAATACTTAAAACTGTAGTTGCTTGACAGTTTCTATTTAGATTTTAACCCAAAAACATGAGTTTTTAAAGTCCTAAGAATAGACATATCTCTACAAACCCATAACCAAACATCAAAATTCTTTGTGATCTCGTTTCTCACCCTTTGAGCCAATAATATTATCAATATTAACTATTAAAATATATAAATTAATAGATGGATTTATCATTTCAAGGTGATGAAAGCCTGATTTTATCGTGACTTACATTCTGATTATTTTTATACTTGACAATATTTATGGTAAAAACTACCATAATAAGGAGAAGCATTCTTTTAAGGAAGCTCTGCCATGATGACTTTCCCCACCAGGGATATCCACCAGAACTCAGAACTCAACGTCTCTGCTGCTGATTACAGCCTGTTAACCGACTTGTATCAGTTAACAATGGCGGCTTGTTATGTAGGCGAAGGCGTAGAACAAAAAAGGGCTAGCTTTGAGTTATTCGTTAGGCGATCGCCAGAAGGTTTTGGCTATTTAATAGCGATGGGTTTAGCACAAGCCCTGGAATATTTAGAAAAGTTAAGCTTTAGCCCAGCACAGATAGCTGCATTACAAGCCACAGGCATTTTTGCCCAAGCAGGTGAACAATTTTGGTCATTGCTAAGAGAAGGACGTTTTACTGGGGATGTCTGGGCAGTTCCGGAAGGGACAGCAGTGTTTGCCAACGAACCACTGTTACGGGTGGAAGCACCGCTTTGGCAAGCACAGTTAGTAGAAACCTATCTATTAAATACACTGAACTACCAAACCTTAGTAGCCACAAAAGCAGCCCGTATCCGGGATGTAGCGGGTGAACAAGCCACACTTTTAGAATTTGGCACAAGACGAGCATTTAGTCCCCAAGGCTCTTTATGGGCAGCACGAGCAGCCTTAGCCGGCGGATTAGATGCCACCTCCAATGTGTTAGCAGCGCTACAACTGGGACAACAACCAAGTGGTACGATGGCTCACGCCTTGGTTATGGCGTTGTCAGCGATGGAAGGTAGTGAAGAACAAGCCTTTACTGCATTCCATCGCTATTTTCCCGGTGCGCCATTATTAATTGATACTTATGATACGGTGGCGGCTGCCCAGAAATTAGCAACACAAGTCAATGCTGGCAAAATGACATTATCTGGTGTCAGACTGGATTCTGGCGATTTAGTGGACTTATCAAAAAAAGTGCGATCGCTCCTACCAGAGGTGACAATTTTTGCTAGTGGTGACTTAGATGAATGGGAAATCGCCAAACTCAAAGCCGCAGGTGCAGAGATCGATGGTTACGGACTAGGAACCAAACTAGTCACAGGTTCCCCCGTCAATGGAGTCTATAAACTCGTAGAAGTTGACAACATTCCCGTGATGAAAAAGTCCAGTGGTAAGGTAACATACCCAGGACGCAAACAAATTTTTAGGTCATTTACAGACGGACAAATCAAAGCCGACAGACTGGGATTAATTACCGATACACCCCACACTGGCGAAACACCCCTGTTGCAACTAGTAGTCAAAGCAGGACAACGACTCCAACCACCAGAAACCATAGCTGCAATTCGCCAACGCACAGCTAATTCAGTAGCCAGCCTACCAGAACAAACAAGACATCTAAATCATCCCATCTCAGTACCAGTGGAGATTGCCAGTACGTTAGGTGATTTGACAGAACAAACGAGTAAAGGGGAGTGAGGGGTGCAGGGGAGAAGAAGAAATGCTAATGACCAATGACTATTGACTATTGACTATTGACTATTGACCATTGACCATTGACTAATAACTATGAACAAAATCGCTTTATTTGGGACTAGTGCAGACCCGCCGACGGCTGGACATCAAAAGATTCTGCGGTGGTTGTCTGAGCATTATGATTATGTAGCAGTTTGGGCTGCTGATAATCCGTTTAAATCTCACCAGACATTGTTAGCACATCGGGCGGCGATGTTGCAACTGTTGATTGCGGATATTGACACACTGAGACAGAATATTGCGCTAGAACAGGAATTAAGTAGCTTTAGAACCTTGGAAACATTGGAAAAAGCGAAATTACGCTGGCCTGTAGAGACAGAATTTACTTTGGTAATTGGTTCAGATTTATTGAGTCAGTTACCGCGCTGGTATCGAATTGAAGAATTATTACAGCAGGTGCAACTCTTGGTTGTACCGCGACCAGGATATGCAATGGATGGGTCTAGTCTAGAAACCTTACAACATCTGGGAGGCAAAATTGCGATCGCCAGTCTCACTGGTTTAGATGTTTCCTCTAGCGCGTATCGTGAACACGGAGATACGGAAGCCCTCACACCCCCTATAGCTGCTTATATTCATCAACAGCATTTGTACAAATGCCAGGACGCACTCACAAAAAGTTTTCAACTCCGTTAAATCAACAACCTTTGGCCGATTTTAAGGTTGGTGTAGATAATGTAATTTTCTCTGTGGATACTGACAAGAATCGGCTATTAGTTCTGTTAGTAATGCGACAGCAAGAACCATTTTTAAATTATTGGAGTCTTCCTGGTACTTTGGTACGACAAGGAGAGTCTTTAGAAGATGCTGCTTATCGCATTATGGCTGAGAAAATTAGAGTGAAAAATCTCTATTTAGAACAGTTATATACCTTTGGCGGCCCGAATCGCGATCCTAGAGAAGGAATTGATAGTTACGGTGTACGTTACTTATCAGTTAGTTACTTTGCCCTTGTCAGATTTGAAGAAGCCGAATTAATCGCTGATGGTGTGACTGGTATTGCTTGGTATCCAGTGAAAGAAGTCCCCAAATTAGCTTTTGATCATCAGGAAATTTTAGCTTATGGACATAGAAGATTACGCAACAAATTAGAGTATAGCCCAGTTGCTTTTGAAGTCTTACCAGAAATGTTTACGTTGAATGATTTATATCAGTTATACACAACAGTTTTAGGGGAAAACTTCTCAGATTACTCCAACTTTCGGGCGCGGCTTCTCAAGTTAGGATTTTTATCGGAAACCGGCATTAAAGTATCACGAGGCGCAGGTCGTCCAGCCAGTTTATACAAATTTAACGCCGCAGCTTTTGCCCCCTTTAAAGATAAGCCTTTGGTATTTATTTAGGAATGAGGGAGTGGGGGAGTGAGGGAGTACTGAATGCTGACCAATGACTAATGACTATTGACTATTGACTATTGACCAATGACTATTGACTAAATTATGAAAATTGCGATCGCTCAAATTAACCCCATCATTGGTGACTTATCTGGAAATGCCCAGAAAATTCAGGAAATGGCACAACGGGCAGTCAAAGAAGGTGCGAGACTTTTATTGACACCAGAACTTTCTTTATGTGGCTATCCTCCACGGGATTTATTACTCAATCCTAGTTTTGTAGACGCTATGGCAATGACTCTACAGCAATTAGCGAGGGATTTGCCTGTAAATTTAGCTGTGTTAGTTGGTACGGTTGCACCAAATTGCCAAGCAGATATTACTGGTGATAAGTCTCTATTTAATAGTATGGCTTTATTGGAAAATGGCCAAATCAAGCAATCATTTCATAAAAGATTATTGCCAACTTATGATGTCTTTGATGAACATCGCTATTTTGCAGCCGGATTAGAAGCTAATTATTTCACTCTAGATAATATTCAAATCGGCGTAACAATTTGCGAGGATTTATGGAACGATGAGGAATTTTGGGGTAAGCGGAGTTATGCAGTTAATCCTATTGCTGAGTTAGCAGTTTTGGGTGTGGATTTAATTGTCAATTTATCGGCATCACCTTACAGTTTAGGTAAGCCGCGCTTTCGAGAAACCATGCTGCAACATAGCGCTATCAGGTTTCAGCAACCACTAATTTATGCTAACCAAGTCGGTGGCAATGATGATTTGATTTTTGATGGTCACAGTTTTGCTGTGAATCGTCAAGGCGAAACCATATGTCGTGCTAATGGTTTTGCCACCGATTTAGTAACTGTAGAATTTGACGCAGGGCAACGCGATTTACAATTAAGTTCTGTTGTTCCGGCATCTCCATCAGAAGATGAGGAAATTTGGCAAGCTTTAGTTTTAGGAGTACGAGACTATGCCGAAAAGTGTCGTTTTTCTCAAGTATTGTTGGGTTTAAGTGGGGGGATCGATTCTTCTTTAGTAGCGGCAATTGCCACTGCGGCATTAGGCAAAGAAAATGTCTTGGGTGTGTTAATGCCTTCTCCTTATAGTTCTGAACATTCTATTAGTGATGCTTTAGCACTGGCAGAAAATTTGGGCATCAAAACCCAAATATTACCCATAGGGGAATTGATGCAAAGCTTTGATCATAGTTTAGCCGGGTTGTTTGCTGGTACAGAATTTGGTTTGGCTGAGGAAAATATTCAGTCACGGATTCGGGGTAATTTATTAATGGCGATCGCTAATAAATTTGGCTACCTATTATTATCCACCGGCAACAAGTCAGAAATGGCAGTCGGTTACTGCACCCTCTACGGTGACATGAACGGTGGTTTAGCCGTCATTGCTGATGTCCCCAAAACTCGTGTCTACTCTCTGTGTGACTGGCTAAACCGCAACGGTGAAATTATTCCCCAAAACGTAATTACCAAACCACCAAGCGCTGAACTCAAACCCGGTCAAGTTGACCAAGATTCCCTACCTCCCTATGAAATATTAGACGACATTTTGCAGCGCCTGATTAATCACCACCAATCAGCAGCGCAAATAGTCGCCGCCGGTCACGAAGTTGTGGTGGTCAACCGAGTTATACAAATGGTGGCCAGGGCAGAATTTAAGCGCCGACAAGCACCTCCAGGTTTAAAAATCACCGACCGCGCCTTCGGTACTGGCTGGCGAATGCCAATTGCTAGCAACTGGGTAGGTATAAAAAATACTGATCAAAATACCTCTATCTCTACTCCTACCGTTGGCTGTTGAGATAGTATTCTGCACGGATGCTCATTTGACCTCTATATATAGCCAATTACATTAAGTAAGCTTCACGGAAAAATCGTATAAAATTAGACAAAAATACTGAGGTTGTTAACAATTGCTAAAAGACATGATTTAAAAAAGTATCTGGTAAAGTTTTATGTCTAGAAAGTTAGCTATGGCAGCAGTTGGAGTTATTACAGCAGCTTTATCTTTGGTAAATGGAAGTGTTTTTGCTCAAGACTCTCGATATATCAAAGTAGGTGAAACGGAGAAAGGTGAATATCTTTTTTTAGATACAGAAAAGATTGAAGGAACTTACTTTAAGCTGTATACCCTAACTGACACAGCAATGTATGAACTTTCCTATTATGCTTCCTGTGGAGAAACTAGACTATTTTACGAAGGTGGTGCGGCTTATAGCCGTAGTGGTCATCTACTGACAGAGAAAAAAGAAAGTGAGGAAATGTCTTTTTCTCCAAACTCTCCTGCTGGTAAAGCAATGGTTTATGTTTGTAGAAGTGTACACGCAAGAGGTTGGTAAAAGTCTCTAGTGAATACTTTTTACTCTCATTAATCTCTGTCTGTATTTGGCGAATTTAAAAATATAAAAAGCTAGAATTAGGAGCATTATGCCTACCAAACATTTTTGTTCATGTATTCGTATCGGTAGTTATAGGTTAATTATTTCATTAATATCTATTGCTACTATTTTATCTCCCATGTCACAAAGAGCCGTAGGGGAAGATATTCCCTACTGTTTTATGGAAGACTCTCAAGGAAATTTAATTAATTTAAATGGAATGTGCGGAGTATCTTCAATTAATAAACAATCTACTATTGCTCCCTCTCCTATATCGCAATTTCAACCTCAGAAAAAACCTTCTGTTCAAATAACACAAGAAAAGTTGGGTGGTTTTGCTTATATATATGCTGAACAATATTGTGATTGGAGAGAGGCTGGTGGTAGAAGCCGTAATGAGTCAAAAAATAGTGCAATTAAAAAACTTACTGATATGATTATTCAACTTTATGGTGTTGATGGTGCAAATCAGGTTGTAGACCGTCTAGACGTTAATTTTTTTAAGACTACTGATAGATTAATTCAACAAATTTGTCCAAAACATAAATAGGAATCACACCTTTGAAATTGTTGAATTATGTAACTTAATTCAACAAACTTGCTTTATCATTATGTTGTAAGCTAATAAAAGCTATTATAGCGATTTTCATGCCGAGGAAATACACCAGTCTAGTCCAGAGGTCGTAAGGGCGGGTTAAGTGAAATATTAGTGAATCATGTCAGCATATTTGTTAACCCGCCCCTACTGCTTCTGAGAAATGCGGGTAGCCTCTGTTGACTAAAAAATATGTACATCGCTTAACTGGGAAACGCTATAAACCTCCCAGTAAGATTTTTGTACAAGAGATTTAATAATGAAAACTAGCCTCTTGTCAACACTGTTTAGCTGACGACGGACTGACAAAATCATGTAAATCTGCATCCCAAATACTGATGTAAATCAAATCACAATTTTGCCGCACGATCTGCCCTTTCACTGCACCTGCACTAAAACTAAAATTATCTAACTGGCGTTGTTGTATTTGTTGTAATCCTTGCTGTATTTTGGTGCTGGCTTGTCCATTTAACATCCCATTTAACGTAGCTTGCATGACTTGGGGATCTACAGATTGGGCAAAACTGACTTCTGTTTGTTTTAGTACACCAGATTGACGATCAAATAAATAGCCCAAGTCAACTTGGTTAGGAACTAATTCATAAACGACAGCACGGGTATTACCCCAAACGCCTCGTAAATCTCTATTTGGCTTTCCGAGACTTGCCTCTACCGTGCTTCTTGATGTCCCTGTGGGAAATGCGGGGACGCTTGGCCTGTTTGTACTTGCTTGGTTTTCGTTTTGAGGCTTTTTTGGTGATGGTAAATTAGCCTCCGTTGTAGGTACGACAACAGTGCGGTTTTCTATTTCTGGTGGTGATGTTGGTTGGACTGGAGATGTGGGATTATCTGTGGTGATGGGTTCGTTTTCTGGTGTTGATATCGGGGGAGGACTGGAGTTTATAGGACGGTTTTGACGTGGTGATAAAGTACTACTTGGTTCCTGAGTAACAACAGCAGGGGTTGTGGATGTGGCAATGGGAGTCGGAGATGCTGGTGAGGGGATAGCATCATTGACAATAGGTGCTTCAGATGGTGATTGACGAGTCAGCGTAGATAGAGCTACCCCAGCTATTAAACCACCTATGAGTAAACTAGCAAACATCCAAATCGACCTTTGTTTGTCGCGTTGAGGCTGGATTTGGGGAGTAGCTAATGCTTGGGTTTGTTGGGTGGGTGGATTAGTGGGAGGGATGGTTGCAGGTGTAGTGGTAGATAAAGCATACAGCATTTTACTGGCAGTACTGTAGCGATCGCCTGCTTGGGGTTTAATTGCCTGATTTAACACCATTGCTAAATCAGCAGAAATATGCGGTGCATAATTTTGCCAGAGAATCTCCCCAGTTTGCAAGTTAGTTTGTAGTTCTTCTGGGTTTTTGCCAGTTAATAGATAAATTGCTGTCAAACCTAAACTGTAGATATCGCTGGCGTACACTGGTCTACCGATGGCTTGTTCACTAGGCATATATCCTGGTGTCCCAATCACCAGCGATCGCGTAACATATCCTGGAGAACTAGCTACTGATCGAATCGTTTCCTTAACTGCACCAAAATCAATTAAAACTGGTTTTTGATCAACACCACGAAGAATAATATTATCAGGCTTGATATCCCGGTGAATAATGCCTTTACTGTGGACGTAATCTAATACTGACAACAAACTCAACAAAATCGCCCGCACAGTACTTTCACTCTGATATCCGTTGGTGTCAACCAAATCTCTCAAGGTTTGACCATGAACCCATTCTTGAACTAAGTAAAACTGCCCATTCTCTGAAAAATAAGCATGAAGTCTGGGAATTTGGTCACTATGTTCACCCAGAAACTCTAAAGTTGCGGCTTCCCTCTCAAACCTCTGTTGCATCATTTCATAGGTTTGTGGGTCATTAGCGATGGGTTTGAGTTGCTTAATCACGCAGCGACGGCGGGAAGGCATATGGGTATCTTCCGCCAAAAAGGTTTCTCCAAACCCACCAGCACCGAGTACCTGAATAACTTGATAGCGATTGTTCAGCAGAATAGATGTCATGTATCTTAAAAGGCGTAGACACGCAGGGTCTTGTTGTTAGACATTACCCTTTCTCAATGTACATCAGATACTCTGACGAATTATAGCGTTTCTCGCTTTAGCGAGGTAAATTTCTTGAGGCATCTCCTCAAAGGAATTCTATAAATCAGAACAAAAGAGACTATCCGAATAACTAAAATCATCACCTAATCAAACCTACAGATAGAAAAAGCCGGAAACTTAGGGGAAGTAGCTTTTCTTTCAATTGGACAAGTTTTGTCAGAGAGTGGGTTGTTACGTGCATGAAGCTGTTCTAATTTATGCAAGACTGCTAGCGGTCGTAAATCAGTAATCTGGTTGTCGTTGAGAATGAGTTCTCTCAAGCTTCCACTCAATACAGCTAGTGGTTTAACATCACTGATACGATTTTTTTCAAGATTAATTGTACTCAATCCACTCATACTAGCCAGAGGCTGCAAATCGCTAATCTCATTGTTATTCAACATGATATAGTAGACATTACTCAAGCCTGTCAGTGGTCGTAAATCTCTAATCTGATTATTACTGAGATAGACAGCACTCACTTTAGTTAATCCTGCTACTGGTTTGAGATCGCTGATGCGATTATTCTCAAGCGAGAGTGAGGACAAATTACTTAAACTAGCTAGTGGTGTAAGATCGCTAATCTCATTGTTACCGAGATAGAGATAAATTAAATTCTTCAAACTAGCTAAGGGGCTGAGATCGCTAATCTCATTATTTCTGAGATCGAGGAGGGTAGCCGATCTCAGTCTAGTATCTGCTGATTTGCAGTCATTAGTTTTAGCTATTTTCAGCAATACATCGATTGTATGCTTAGTAGCCGCGTGAACAGAATTTTTGCGTTCGCACCATTGGGCAAAACTTTGAGGTGGCGTGGACTGTGCAGCAATTGCTGTAGTCATGATGGGGCTACTGGCGTATGAGGGAGAAGCTTCAGTTGGGGGCGACTTAGACTGGGGGACTGCACAGCCAGCAGTGTGCGAGAGCAGGGCGATTGCCAGGCTGAAAAATAACGGCTTAAAGCAGAATAATCTCTTGTATAATCCAAAGACTTTCTTCATATCTTTAGTGATTGTTGAATGAGAAATCTGGCTTCGCCAATAAAGACTACAAGAGTATAAGTAGCAGCACTATACATAAGTAAGTTAGCATAATCAAACCAAACTAGCTAGATAAAAATGAAATAGTCTACCCTATCGCCCATTACCAATTATCAATTATCAATGATTCATTCTTGAAGATCATTTTCTGCTTTGTCTGGCACAAGACTATAAATATTTCATACCGTAGTGGAGACAAAAAGTAAAACTTCTAAGCAAAATCCTAATTCATAAGTAACTAAGATCAAACCTTGTCCTTTTTTGACGATGCCATCATCAATTTTGGACTTGAGCGTCAATAACAAAATCAAGCTAATCCCTCTCGAACCATCTGGTGCGATCGCACTCCTTTTTGCTTTAATAAAACTAGTTCCTAAACCAACCAGACTCGCAACAATAGCCATAACGGCTAAAGGTTCCCCTGGTATTTTCTGTCCTTTTGTTCCTCTTCCCCCAAGACTCGGTTGCTTAACACTTGTACCCGTCGCTAACTGAACACCATTTAACGTTATAATCTCTTGTTGCTGACAAGAAAGTTTAGTGAATGGCAAAAAAAGCAGATTAATGTGAGACTAAATAGGGCTGGAGAAATCTTTTTAGCTGCATTTTTATCAAATAATATTATATTTAAAAATTAAAAAATCTTAGCATATTTGAATAGATTCTCAACAAAATATATACTTTTATCAATCATATAAATGATTAAAGTTTAATTTGATAAAAAACATATTTTTAGATAAAAATCAAGCAAATAAACAAAATTCTACAAACTGTTAATTCTACGAATAAAAATAAAAACGGTAACATGACTAACCCATATTTAACCCTAGAAAAACAAGGCAGCATATTACAATTTGAACTGAATAAACAACAGCATATAATTGGACGCGATCGCACTGTTGCAGATTTAGTTGTCTCGGAAGATTGGCAAGTTGTTGGCAGATTTCAAGCTTTGTTACAAAGAGAGGGGGAAGACTATCGGATTTATGATGGCGATGGTCAAAAACCCAGCACCAATGGCCTGTATATTAATCATATCCGCATCACTTCTGACTCTGGTTACTCTCTCCAACACGGGACAGAGATTAGCATTAGTCAAAATCCCGAAAATCAAGTCATCTTGAAATATTACAATCCGGCGAATTCGCTAGTCAGTCATGCACCCAGTTCGCAAAGGATTTCCCTGAAAAACAGGTCGGTGTTATTGGGACGAGATAGCGATGCTACCTTACCTCTAGATGCACCCACAGTTTCTCGTCGCCACGCCACCATTGACGCTGATGCCGAAGGACGCTACGTTCTCCGCGACTATAGTACCAATGGTGTCTTCGTCAATGGACAACGAGTTAACAGTTCTATAGTCTTACAGCCTGGTGTGATGATTCGCATTGGGCCATTTACTTTAGTATTGCGTGGTGATGAGTTACAAATACTTGATCAAGGGAATCAAATTCGTTTAGATGCTTGTAACTTAGTGATTCAAGACCAAGACAAGCGACGTTTGGATGACATCTCTTTAGCCATTGAACCAGGACAGTTTGTCGCTTTAGTGGGTGGTAGTGGTGCAGGGAAGTCTACTTTAATGCGGACGTTGTTAGGCACAGAGAAAACCACCACAGGTGTAGTTTATTTGAACGGTGAGAATTTACGCCACACTTACAATATTTATCGTACCCATATTGGTTATGTTCCTCAAGATGACATTATTCACCAAGAATTAAAGGTAGGGGAAGTTTTGACTTACGCTGCCAAGCTGCGACTCCCGCCTGATACTGATGTGGCAAAGGTGGTAGAAAAGACTTTACAAGATGTGGAAATGTCCCATCGTCGCAGTGCTAAGGTGTCACAACTGAGTGGTGGACAGAGGAAGCGGGTCAGTATAGGTGTAGAATTATTAGCTGATCCTAAGCTCTTTTTCCTAGATGAACCGACTTCAGGACTTGATCCGGGGTTGGATAAAAAGATGATGCAGCTATTACGGAAATTAGCTAATCAGGGACGAACGGTAATTTTGGTGACTCATGCTACGACTAATATTAAATTGTGCGATCGCGTCGTCTTTTTAGGACAAGGTGGACGCTTATGTTACTTTGGCCCTCCTGATGAATGTTTACGGTTTTTTGGTGTCAAAGATGACTTTGCAGATATCTATAATCAGTTAGAAAAACCGGAAAATGTCATTGATCAAGCGCTCAAATTTCAGCAATCTGGTGATTACCAAAAATATGTGAGTAATCACCTCAGTCCAGGCAATCAACACTCAAAGCCACAGATTATCAAGTCTCAGAGTCCTAGTGCTTCTTTTGGCAAACAATTTAGCATTTTGTCCCAACGTTATTTGCAAATTCAACAGCGAGACACGATTAATTTATTGCTAGCATTATTAACTGCACCCATCAGCATTAGTTTAATGACACTGGCAATTAGTGACCAAAATCCTCTAGTATTGGGAGATAAACCCGATGCTGGTCTTGCGCCTTTAGCGTTACGGGTGTTGTTTGTCTTTACTTGTGCTGCATTATGGGTAGGACTGTCTAGTTCCTTACAAGAAATTGTGAAAGAATCGGCAATTTACCTGCGAGAACGGCTTGTCAATTTAGGTTTGTTTGCCTATTTGGGTGCTAAAGTTGCTATTCTTTCTGGTTTAGCCATCTGCCAAACATTATTAATGGCAATTGTGATCTTTATCTGTTTTAAATCACCACAACCAGATTTAATTTCCTGGCCATTGGGATTAGGAATTACCACATTTCTGACTCTATTAGCTAGTAACAGCTTAGGTTTACTGGTTTCCGCATTTGTCAAAAATGTCAGTCAAGCCAACAGTGCTTTACCGTTACTATTACTACCTCAAATTATCTTTTCTGGGGTCTTATTTAAAATTACAGGTACAGCTAGTGTCGTCTCTTGGTTAATGCTCAGTCGTTGGTCAGTTGCTGCTTATGGCGCTATAGTTAACTTGAATGCTATGGTTCCCGCACCCATTCAACTACCAGATGGAAGTACTGTTCCTCAACCCTTTGAACCAACATCTATTTATGATGCTACATGGTCTAATTTAAGTTTAAATTGGAGTCTTTTGTGCGTACACACAATAATGTACTTGGCAGTGACATTTTATCTGCAAAAGCGCAAAGATATTTTTTAATTCTGAAAATATCGCCAATTACCCGTGATAGTTTAGCAGCATCGAGGCTTAACTCTTTTAGACGTTATATTTACTATTTACGCCGAAAGTTTTGCAGAAAAATTCATCTGCGACATAACTTGTGTCCGTATTGAATTAGCAGCCTTCTCGGCAATTTCTTCTCTATCAGAATCAGTAAGAAGTACTGCAAGTAATGATTTGAGAGCTTCGCGGTTAGATATAAACTCTTCACCGTACAAATCATCTTGCCGCAGGGTGGCTTCCAAGTGAGGTATTAGTTCAGGCGAAGGAGATAGTAATCGCTCTTTAATGCGTGTCCTTGCAGTTTCTATTGCAGAAGTTGTACCTATACCTAAATTCCATGTTTCAATTATTAGCCTGGTTTCGTGGTTGAGAGATACACGCAGCGTTGATAGGCGACCAAATAAAGGAAGATTGAGCATTAAAGGTGCTAACGCAGTACCCCAGTCTAAACCAGCACCTATTGTGCAATTTGCTTCATCTTCGATAGAAACAGCCTCATCAAGCCATCCTTCACCAAAAAGTAAATCTACAGCTTCTTCGGCTGTTATTGAATCACTTACCTCAGAATTATTATTTTGTTGTTGATGGTTCATAAATGTTTACTTTATCAGCCCTTATCTTCGTCTCATTACACCATACTCAAAATAAACTAAATTATCATATTCTTCTTCAGACCCGCAGTTCAACATATTTTGTTTTTCGTAAAATCCTTCAGACCTTGGTAAGGAATGCAACCCAACTCTACCTTCATACCCTAACTCAACACTTCTAATTCTGGCGAAATTTAAAAGTGCTTGACCAACACCTTTGAATTCTGGCGGGCGTTGAATCTCAATTCTATTAGTGGGGGCAGTAGCAATGCTATTAATATAAACTAGCCTTTTCCCAATATTCAACCGAGAACCATACATTTGCGTTTCTATTATCATTAATCCTTGAGTTTTGTTTTGGCACTCAACCGCGTATCCTTCAAGAGTTTCTTGATTTGAAATGTATCTTAACTTGAATACCCAGTCCCAGTATTTATCTGCCTGACTAAATAACCTTAACTTTTCCACCCAATCATTAACATAATCATCCACGTGTCTTTGTTCTAAATCTATCAGATATGCTTCAATAGATGTATTATCAACACCCCTTTTTAATTCAATTTTTAGTTGCACCATTAGCTTCTAATTGTCAACTGATTATTAAAGCTTGTGGCTGCTATTTGACTGGTAGATAAAAAAATCAATTGATTCAGATGTTGGGTTGCGCGTTACTCCACCCAACCTACATCCTACTGTTACCTGTTACCTACTTCACTTGAGTCACTCGCCAGCTAAGTTGGAGGTTAACCCAGAAGTTCCAGACAGTTGCAATAGCGATCGCAATTAAGTTAGCAATATAACGGTTAGGAATGAGAAAATTAAATACTAGATTCAAAATCAACACATTCAGCACTAACCCAGCCAGGCAAACAATGTTAAACTTTATAAACCGCTTGATACGCTGATGCCAGTGTTGTTGCTGCATTGCTACATCAGCAAATGTCCAAGCATCATTCCACAAGAAGTTATTGATAATTGCCACTTCTGAAGCGAGAATTTTACTGCGGGTGAGTGGCCAAGCTAAGGTGCTGGGGTCACTCAGCAGATAAAGTAATACCATATCGACGAATACACCGCTTAATCCCACTAAACCAAAGCGGATGAATCTATCAAGGGGAAAGCTTTGACTAATTTTTTGCAGTCTGCCTGTGGAAACTCGTAACCGGATTAAGTGGTGGATGTAATCTATATACTGTTTCCAGGTTACTTTACTTTCACCCTCTTGACGCTCACAGAATACATAACCGACTTCAGCAATTTCCCTGATCTTACCCCGACCAATGACCTCTAACAGGATTTTATAACCTACAGGATTAAACGTGGCATTTGTAATAGCGTCACGACGCACCATAAAATAACCACTCATGGGGTCAGAAACTCTCCCCAAAACTCTAGGCAAAATCATTAACCCTAACAATTGTGCGCCACGAGACAGAAAACGTCTGATAAAACTCCAACTACTGACACCACCCCCATCTACGTGACGGCTAGCTACTGCTAAATCTGCACCTTTGTGAATTTCGCCTAACAGTTGCAGTAATACATGAGGTGGATGTTGTAAGTCTCCGTCAATTACTCCTAAAATGCTACCTCTAGCTGCTTGCCATCCTCGAATTACTGCTGTAGACAGCCCGCGTTCTTGCTGTCGTCGCATTACCTGTAATTGTGGATATTCGGCTACCAACGACAACGCCACGTCCCAAGTGCCATCTGGACTGTCGTCATCTACTACAATCAGTTCATAATCACCGGGAATATACTCATCGAGTATCTGAGTCAGTCTTTCAACCACGTTCCTCACATTCCCACTCTCTTTGTAAGTGGGAATAATTAGAGAAAACTGGATTTGCTGTCTAGTAACACCCGAATTACTAAGTGGAAACTCAGGAACTTGTAAATCACCGACGGGTACTGGTAACAATGACTGAGTTCTGTTGGTAGTCATTCAAATTTAGGTAGTAGAAGATTCTTCTACGAGATTAACTGTTTTTGCTAAGTATACCTAGATTTCCAGACAATCTTTACTGATTCTTAATATCTTTTGTGGTGAAATCAGCTACAGATTTCCTCTGCATCAACTGTGTATAGTATTGTTACTTATCGATGAATCTAAGTGAAAACTACCTATTACCAGGGAAACTCAGTCTCATTTTTGCTGCTGTTCCAGAGCTAGTTAAGTATTCCTCTATAAATTCTTATCGAATTTGCCATTTCAATGCTTGACAAAAATAGCAATAAGTTGTCTGATTTTTTGGCAACACAGCCTTAAACCTCTAACCTGCATTTCTCACAAAACGGTAGGGGCGGGTTCACAAATATGCTTCCATCATTCACGAATACCTCATGAACCCGCCTCTACAGCCTCTGGACTTCGGTTTGTTGACTATTGACTATTGACAAAAAAACAGAAAATTTAGTGCCACTGCGTAAGTCCTACAGATGTCTTTTAGTTTTTCTCTTGTAGTTGTGTGTTGGTTTGCGGATGAGCATTTTCGAGATGGTGAATCAGAGATTCTGCCATTTCTACTGCTGTTAAAATCAATTGCTGTTCCATCTGCCCATAGCCACCTTCTTGGCTAACTTGGGGATAAATGTGAGGATTTGAGAGTAGTGCTGCTAGTAGTTGGGATGCTGTTTGCTTTAATTCGCTGTTCATAATTGTCGGAAAATTATGTGATGTAGAGACGTGCCGCTACAGCGCCTCCATGAGTTTATTTACTTGAAAATAAGGGTTGATGATTGTTAGATGTTTTGAGCAGTTCGCAGACTTCACTATCTGTAGTTTGGGGAAACTCTTCGTACCAAAGACCTACACTATAGAATGGGCTAGGTGTGGTAGTACAGACAATTTTTTCTACCTTGGTTTGCAAATCTTCGCAGGTTTCAGCAGCTGCCACTGGTACAGCAATGATAATCTGTTGGGGTTTTTGTTGCCTGACAGCCATTGTGGCAGCCCACATGGTTGCACCTGTGGCTAAACCATCATCCACCAAAATAATAGTCCGTCCTTGCAAATTTGGGAAAGGGCGATCGCCTCGATACAAAGTTTCTCGTCTTTCTAGTTCCCTTTGCTGTTGCATCGCAATTCTGGTGATGACTGCATCAGGAATTTGCATTTGATTGACAATTTCTTGATTCAGTATCCGCACACCACCTGTAGCAAAGTCTGTTCCGGGAAGCTTCGCTAATGCTCCCATCGCTAGTTCTTCGTTATTAGGCACACCGAGTTTACGTACCACTACCACATCTAAGGGAGCATTCAAAGCTTGAGCCACTTCAAAAGCTACAGGAACACCACCTCTGGGCAAAGCCAGCACCAGCACATCTGGACGGTTGGCATAATCTGTTAATATTTGAGCGAGAATTTTCCCTGCATCTGTGCGGTCTTTGAATCGCATGGTGTCACCTCTTGGTAGCATAATTCGTAATTTTTGGTGGTTTAGGCTGTGAGACATCAGCTGATCATGAAATACGGACACCAAACGACTTAACAGCCTATTGCCTATTCCCTGTATTGTTTAATTCTAAAAAGCTAAAAATTAAATTTCCTCTGACTAACGAAGCGGTATTTTTGCTCGTCAATATGCCTGATGGCTGAGTCCCCGATATATTTAATTTACTGCTTTGAGAACAATATTGGCTGGTTCAGCATCTTTTTGTAACAGAATTTGTAACAGCCAGGTTATTTGTCGTTGTCGTCGCTTAAATTAAGAAAAAAATCTACGGGGAATCCCTGATTAAAAAGTTTAATGTTACTCAAAGATGTACGGGATTATCAAATTCTCTTTCTGAGTTTGTTTCTCTTGTTAGGGATGGCTACAAGAGATTGGACATTAAAACTGGAAATGATCACAGTAGCGATCGCCACTTGTTTATTAACACAGTGGTTATTGTCATGGCTGAAGAACCAACACACACAAGACACTGATCATCCTCTGAGGTCCTTGCCCTACAGCCTTTTGCCACCAGAGATTAATCTCCGCAGTCCTTTAATCACTTCCTTGGGACTCAGCTTATTATTGCGGGCTGATCATTGGACAACAATGGCCTTAGCCGCAGCTAGTGCGATCGCTAGTAAATTTATCTTTCAAATCAATGCTAAACATTTCTTTAATCCAGGCAATTTCGGGATTATTACAGCTTTAGTGTTAACCCCAGATGCGTGGGTATCCCCTGGACAGTGGGGTGAAGACTGGTGGTATGGGCTGTTATTTGTCGGCGCAGGGGGCATGATTTTGCAACGCATCGGGCGTTGGGACACAACAGCCGCTTTTTTAGGGTTTTACGCTTTTCTAGAAGCTATACGTAATATCTGGCTGGGCTGGACTTGGGATGTTTATTGGCATCGCTTAATGAGTGGATCTTTACTGTTATTCGCCTTATTCATGATTACCGATCCTCGCTCAATTCCCAATGCCAGGATTGGACGGATTATTTGGGCAATCACTATCGCCATCATTACGTTTATTCTCCGCAATTATTTCTTTGTCCCCACCGCAGTCTTTTGGGCTTTATTCGCCTTTGCTCCCTTGACAGTTTTGTTAGATATTCTCCACCCATCTCTCAGGTTTTCTTGGTTCGAGATGGATAAGAGAGAGTGCTGAGTGATACCAATTCAAAATTCAAAATTCAAAATTCAAAATTCAAAAATAATGACTAATGACCAATGACTAATGACTAATGACTAATGACTATTGACTATTGACCATTGACTAATGACTAATGACTAATGACTAATGACTATTGACCATTGACCATTGACCATTGACCATTGACCATTGACCATTGACCATTATCAAGAGGTATAAAATGAAATCTTTCAAATTCATTATTCCCTTATTACTAGGAATCTTGGCTGTGCTGTGTTTTGCACCTACGGCTTGGGCGTTTTGTGGATTTTATGTTGCTAAGGCTGATTCTAAATTGTACAACAAAGCTTCCCAGGTGGTGATTGCGCGAGAAGGCGATCGCACTGTTTTGACTATGGCTAATGACTATCAGGGACAAGTTAGAGATTTTGCGATGGTTGTACCTGTACCAACAGTCATTACCAAAGAGCAAGTCCGTGTGGCTGAACCGAAGATTATTGAACGGTTGGATGCTTTTAGTGCGCCGAGATTGGTAGAATATTTTGATGATGATCCTTGCGCTCCAGTTTACAAACGTGGATTATTGCAAGCAGTACCTTCAGCTACTGTTAACGAAGCTGGAGATAGATTACGCGATCGCTCTTTAGGTGTCACGGTCGAAGCACGTTTCAGTGTTGGCGAATACGATATTTTGATTTTGAGTGCGAAAGAATCCGGTGGCTTGGAAACTTGGCTGCAACGCAATGGATACAAAATTCCCAAAGGCGCGAACCAGTTACTGAAACCTTATATTCGCTCTTCCATGAAGTTCTTTGTTGCTAAAGTCAACTTAGATAGATTTGAGCAAGCAGGTTATCAGTTTCTTCGTCCCTTACAAATTTCATACAAATCTCCCAGATTCATGCTGCCAATTCGTTTGGGGATGATCAATGCTACCACTGAGCAAGATTTATTGATCTATGTGCTTTCACCCAAAGGACAAACAGAAATTACTAACTACCGCACAGTCAAAGTCCCCTCTGATGTCAACATCCCTCTATTTATCAAAGATGAATTTGGTAATTTTTATAACTCTACCTTCCAAACTGCATATACCAAAGAAGGTAAAAAAGTAGCTTTCTTAGAATATGCTTGGGATATGAGTAGTTGCGATCCTTGTTCTGCTGAACCTCTAACGACAGAGGAACTCAAGCAAGCAGGCGTATTTTGGCTAGATGACAATTCTAGGAATTCTATCTCCCCCAGTCGCCGTTCCTTGCCAACAAATAATGTCTTTATCTCTCGCTTACACGTCCGCTACACTCGTGATAAGTTCCCCGAAGATTTGATGTTTCAAGAAACCTCTAACACACAGTCTTTTCAAGGAAGATATGTTTTACAACATCCATACACAGGTGAACTCAAATGTCAAGCTGGTAGAGAATACAAACGTTCTTTATTCAACCGCTTTGAACAAGAAGCCCAAACCCTAGCCAGACTAACTAATTGGAATATCCAAGACATTCGCCAAAAAATGAAATTGACAACCACTAATCTCACAAGTTCCTGGTGGGAAAATTTCTTAACTTGGTTGGGAATATAGGAATAGGAAAGAGGTATTGAGTATTAGAGATTGGGGATTGGATATTGACAGAATGTAGAGACGTTGCAGTGCAACGTCTCTACAAGGATTTTGGGCAATGCAGGATTAAATTCGGTCGATGTCTAATGCTACTAATACACAAATTTAGCCTTGCCATGCTATTTGGGTGCGTTAGACTTAGTTAACGCACCATCAAAACTAGATATTTACTTTTGGTGAGGAAATTAGCCGATTTAAAATATCTAAAATTTCTTGTTCAAAGGCGACTTGAGCGCGATTGGTTTTGCCACCGATGTAGAGGCGATCGCCTGTTTGTAATGCCCAAATTTGCGAATGAGAAAAGTAACTCATGATGACACCTAGCATTAACACAGCGAAGCCGGTGTAAACAATCGGGATACCAGGATCGGCTTTAATTTGTAAGCCAGTGCTACCAACTACATCTAAGATTTTCAGTGTCACTCCATTAACTTGAGTGGACATTCCTGTACGGACGGTATCAACTAGTTTACCTTGAGCATCATAAATTAATACCATCCCTTGTAAGTCTTTAGCTAAGAGCGAGACACCTTCACTCATATCTGGTTTTGTGGGAATCCAAGTCCCCCAAATTCGCCCTTGACCTTTGGTATCTAATAATGCCATTGGTATTTGAAAGACTGGGCTTTTGTTAACGCGGACACGAACAGATGAAATACCCCAATCAGTTTGATAGAAAGTCACGCCATGATAACGCAAAGGTTGATTGACAAAAATCTTTTTGTGGTCAACTTCTTTTCCTTGATCATCTAAGACAGACATATCTGAGTAAAATTGGTCAATGCCGCCTTTAGGGGTATAATCAATCCAGAAACGATTGACTTTTACCGACCAATCTTTTGGGACTGGGGCTGCTAAAGGGCCAGCATCAATAATATTATTTACTTGAAATGTCTCACCACTGGGAATCATTTCTTGAGCAATAAATCCCGTCATTGCTCCCCAAATTGACCCCAACAGGATAGTCACAAGACCGATATGGACAATAATCGGGCCGATGCGTCCAATTATGCCTTTACGAGCGTAGAGGATATGATCTTTTTCTTGAAAAATTTTATAACGACGGTTTTGTAATAATTGGTGGAAGGAATTGAGCGAACCTGCATCTAATTCTGCGCTTAAAGCGAGTTTTTGAAATTGTTTTGGTTCTTCGTAATATTTCCAGCGTTGAGCTGCTTTTAAGGCTGGTAACTGACGGGTAAAAGTACAAGCAGTCAAGCTAGTACCAAAGAGGACTAATAAAGAGAGAAACCACCAAGTCCGATAGACATGATCTAAACCGACGACTTGGATAACTTTCCAAGAAAGGAAACCAAATAAAGCTGGATGTTCTGGGTAATTTGCTTGGTAGAATGCAGGTGATTGACCTTGTTCGATGACAGTGCCACTGACACTGAATAGAGCAATGATTAGTAACAGAGCGATCGCTAATCTTAAATCTGTGAGTACGGGTAAAAACTCTCTTCGTAAGAATTTCCCCGGTAATGACCACCAAGGGGATGCTGGGGATGCTGAATTATCAATATTGTCTATAGTCATTGCTTAAAAAGTGCCAAGGGGAATCCGAGAAATTAGAGAAAATACGCCAAATCCTACCAATAATGCTCCACTAACGGGGTTAATCCAGCTAGACCAGCGTCGCAATTCGAGTAACTTTTTGATCGTTGCCGTAAACGTCCCTGCCAAAATCAAGGGGGTGACGTAGCCAGCTGTGTAAGAGAGTAGCAACACAGCACCTAAAATTAAGTCTTGAGTATTAGCAACCCAACCAAGAAGACTGGCTAGAACAGGTGTGCTGCAAGGAGATGCGACTAAACCAAAAGTTAAGCCAATGCCGTAAGCACGCACTCCTGGTGGTAAATCCTGTGAAATCCAATTAGTATCACCAAAGGAGGGGAATTGCAGAGGTAGAGCTTCTAGTAAGTTTAACCCCATGAGAATGGCAATAATACTGACAATGATCGGCAAACCAATGCCAATTTGACCGTAGACTTTCCCCACTAAACCAGCGATAATGCCCATGCCTGCCAGGGTAGTAGCTAATCCTAGCGCAAACCATGTGGACTGAGCTGCTGCTTGCCAACGGTTTTGGGTTTCATAACCGCCAATATAGCCAATTGTAATTGGCAGCATGGAAAGCATACAGGGTGTCAGGCTGGTAAGTAAACCTGCGGCAAAAATGATGCCAATACTCAGCAAACTCAGGTGGGTCAATTGCTGAGAGACGAGGGTGTTAGCAAATTGTTCGAGTTGATAAATTTGGGCTTGCAGATTCTCCAGCATGGGGTTTTTGTAGGCGGAAATGCTTGTTCTGCTTACATCTTAGCTTATTTTATTGAGTGTACCTTGCTTGGCGACGAGAAGTCGCAGCCACACCAACAAAACCCACCTACGTGGGTTGAAAATACTTGAGCTTTCAAGAGTCTGCGTAACCACGACTTACACTCGCTTGGTGGAAGATATGAGAAGACAAACATCTTGCGTAGTCACTCCAGATCAGCGAAACTTAATGTTGTCTTTTTTACCGATTGATTTACCTGAGAAATTCATGAAAGAGCAAGACTTTTACCGTGCTGATCCCTTAGCCTACTGGCTAATTGAAAAATGCCATTTGACACCTTTGGGTTTAGGAATATTGTTTGGGTGCACTCCCCTTCTCAGTTATTAATTTCCTAAATCTCAGAGGACGTTGGAAAAGTCTGTTTCTTTGTCATGTTGAATGCAGCGTAGCGGAATGAAACATCTCGGTATGTGCCACAAAACCTAGATTCTTCCTGACGCGGAGCGTAAGGAAGAATGACATTTTTATACCTACTGAAACTTTTCCAACACCCTCTTACGCTCCGCTCCAGTCAGAATGACATTTTTATACCTACTGAAACTTTTCCACACCCTCTCAACAGATTCTCATATAACTTTTGATATCTATACTAAGATGAAATCAATTCAGTCAAGAGAAAGAGTGATTTACTGCCACAAATCGTTAGCTTAATAAACAGGAAATGTTTATATATTTGAGGCGGAATCACATGGTTCTTTACAAATTAGCTGATTTTGATCCCAATTACCGCGATACATTTCAAGGTGATGATATTAAAGGGCTTGGTGTTTATACAGAAACAAGTGATGAGAAACTAGGTACAGTTCATGATGTTTTAGTAGATGATGATGGCCATTTCCGTTATTTAGTTGTTGACTTAGGTTTCTGGATTTTTGGTAAAAAAGTATTATTACCAGTTGGTCGTTCTCGCATTGATTATGGTGCTGGTCGTGTTTATTTGATTGGCTTGAATAGACAACAAGCTGAAGAATTACCCGAATTTAATGACCGTTTAGCTGTTGATTACGACTATGAAGAAAGGGTACGTGGAGTATATCGCAATCCCATTTATGCTAACCAACCTCTAGAAACTTCCACACCTCTAGAAGCCTCTATGCCTTTGGAAGCTTCCAGACCATTAGACACAAAAACACCTGCTTATACTCGTGATACTTACAGCTACGAACATGAGCCTTCTTTATTCGGAATTAATGAGCAGAATCATCAAACTCTCAGATTGTATGAAGAACGATTGATTGCGAATAAACGTCGTCAGAAAACTGGCGAAGTGACTGTTGGTAAACACATCGAGACTGAAACTGCACGGGTTGCTGTACCAGTAGAAAGAGAACGGGTTGTGATTGAGCGTGTCACACCAGAAGACGCTGGTACTGTAGTTTCTCCAGGTGTCGCTGACTTCCATGAAGGCGAAGTTGTTCGTGTGGAACTGCATGAAGAAACCCCTGATATCCGCAAAGAAACTGTTTTGCGTGAAGAAGTGAGAGTGAAAAAAGTTGTAGAGCGTGACACTATTGAATCCGAAGAAAAAATTCGTCGGGAAGAATTAGATGTGAATGCTCCTGGTCAAAGAATTGAAGAACGCTAATAGCTGATATTAAATATATCCCCGATTTCTTAAAGAATTCGGGGATCTAAAACTCTCATTTTTTACCAATCATAGAAGTTTAAAAATAGATTATATGTCAGAATATTTATCATCAAAAGCAACTGATAATATCATAATAGCTGATGAAAATAATGTTAATTCACCCATAATTGTAGAAGAACAACATATTCGCCTATTAGAAGAACAACTACGAGTTAATCTGAGAAAAGACAAGATTGGTGAGGTAATTGTTCGTAAGGTTGTTGAAACCGAAATGGTGCAAATTCCTATCCGCAGAGAAAAGCTGATTATTGAACAAATTAGCCCAGAACAAAAACACTTGGCAGAAATTGATTTAAGCCAAGGAGAAATTGCCGGAGTGGAATTAAATCAAAGTTCCAGAGACAAAATTACCAGTTGGAATGGTGGTTTAACTGTCAGTGGCAACTTTAGTTCCCCAAAGATTGCTAGTTTATTATTGAATGCGATCGCTCTAGAACGCAACCACACTTGTCAGCAGGTACAAGTTACCATTATTGTCGAAGATGCAGCACAGCAACACAAGTATCAAGAATGGTTTGATCGTTGTTCTCATGGTCAATCACTGCCAGTTCATCCTGGATGAATCTATGCTTTAGTAATGTTGTGGCGATCGCTCGACTTTAATAAATATGCCATATCAGGGCCGGAAGGAATAATCCCACCTGGATTGAGGGGAAAAAGGTTGCCATAATAATCTTGTTTCACGCTTTCTAAGTCGCAAGTATCAGCAACACCTGTTAACTGATACAAGTCACGCAAGTATGGGCCTAAATTCTCGTAATCTTGGATGCGGCGGCGGTTACATTTAAATAATCCATAGTACACAATGTCAAATCGAAACAATGTGGTAAAGAACCGCACATCGGCTAAAGTCACCGCATCGCCACAGAGGTAACGGTTATGAACTAAAGCTGCGTCAATTTCATCTAGGGTGGTAAATAATTCATCACAGGCTTTGTTGTAAGCCGCTTGTGTTTGGGCAAAACCGCAACGATACACACCATTATTGACGCTGGCGTAAATCTTCTCATTCCACCAGTCAATTTTTTGTTTTAGTGCTTCTGGATAAAGATTTAAGGTGGGATTTAAAGCAAACTCATTGAACTCTGAGTTCAGCATGACAATAATCTCTGCACTCTCATTATTAACAATAGTCTTTGTTTGCTTGTCCCACAACACCGGTACGGTAGCGCGGCCACTATAACCTGGTTGGGCTAGTGCGTACAATTGCGCTAAACTCTGACAACCTAACTCTGGAGATTTCAATACCCAACCACCTGACTCTGGTGAAGGTACAACAATCGATACAGAAATTGTCTGTGCTAATCCTTTCAGCGCTCTGACAACTAATGTTCGATGGGCCCAAGGACAACCCAAGCCAACATAAAGAGTATAACGTCCCGATGCTGGTGGGTAAATATCATCTCCAGTTTTGATAAAATTCCGGAACTGGCTACTGGGACGAATATACTCCCCTGTTTGGTTACGTGGTGCAAGCTTTGACATCATTATTTGCCAAAGTGTCGTCCAAACAAACTTACCCAATCCAATAATGAGCTGAGGAGGCAAAGATTTGCCCTGTTTCTGTGTCTTGCTGATATTGGTCATATTCGGAACTACCCATCAAATCACAGGGTAAGATTTTTTTAAACATCTATGACTATCTTAAATATATAGGAATCCGCGTTGCCCGAAATCTCTCTAGAGACGTTGCACTGCAACGTCTCTACTAATTATCTATTGACAAAAAAGCCAGAAAATTTAGTGACACTGCCTAAGTCCTATTGTTATGGCTAGGTGTTGTTGGGTATTGTTCTCAAACCGTTTTCAGCGCATACCAAAAAATAATTAATAAAAGATTGTGAAATGTATCATATTTGTTTAAGATTAGGTTATCAATACTGAACCTCGTCAGTATTAATTCATTTTTGAGAGCCAATAGCTACAGGAGTATTGTTGCCTAACCCAGATGGTGTACAAATAGGAGACAGAGTTTTGATTCTCAGTCCAGGATATATTGCTGGCGAGTTTGGCGTAGTGTGTGGTCGAGAGTCACGCTCAGATGGTCAACCAAGTAAACGCTGGTTGATTAAAATAGACTCGGAGAAAGACAATATCGTCGTATCCCTACTCTCCGGTGAGTTTCAGATCATTAGCTCAGAATTAGAGTAATTCCGCAAACATTTTCCATAGCAATGTTTTAGCATTGCCATGCAACTAAACTGACTAATGACTAATGACTAATAACTATTCCCTTTCTTAGAGGACGTTTGAAAAGTCTGTTTCTTTGTCATGTTGAATGGAGCGTAGCGGAATGAAACATCTCGGTATGTGCCACAAAACCTAGATTCTTCCTGACGCTCCGCTCCAGTCAGAATGACATTTTTATACCTACTGAAACTTTTCAAACACCCTCTTAAAGTGACAACATATTTTTAGTCAACAGAGACTACCCACATTTCTCACAAGCAGTAGGGGCGGGTTAATACAGTTATCAGTTATCAGTTAACGCTGATTCAATTATCTTGACTGATAACTGTTCACTGTTAAAGTGGGCGACTTAAACCCAATTATCTTAACTGATAACTGTTTACTGATAACTGATAACTGATTTAACCTGCCTCTATGACCTCTGGACTAGACAGGTGTACTTCATCGGCATGAAAATCTCGAAAAATTATTAGTTTTAAAGTTGAATTAATAAATCATCAATTGTTTGGAAAAGTAGTTGTGTTGTTTCTTTGGTAGATTCCTCGTTATGCAAAAGTGTTTCCAATATACGCTTTAAATTTAACAGCTTGATACTGTTAGGAACTGAAGCTGATAATATCGCTTGTATAGCTTGCTGATGACCAACTGCTCCTAAATCAAATATAGCGGCCCAACGCAAATACATATTGTCATGATGGAGATTTTTGACAATACGTTCAATATATTGCGTCTCCTGAGTTAACAAATACATATATCGAGCAGCTGCACATTGTACACGCTCAGAATAGTGTTGCAGAAATGGTTCAATTTGTGGACGAACTGACCAAACTTGTAAAGTAGCTAATGCTTCAATCAAAGCTTCATAGGGTTGCTCGTGATGAGATTGCAAAAGGTTGAGTAAAGGATTGACAGCCCTTTGATCACCGATTGTAGCTAAAGCTGCGATCGCTGCTTCTCTAAGACGCAAATCTTCATCACATTCCAACGCCATAATTAACGCGGGTACTGCTTGGGGATTTTTCAATTGTCCTAAAGCTCGTGCAGCTTGACGGCGCAGGGGATAACCTCCCGATGTCAGACGATAGCGCTCATCAAATAAGGCTGTACACAATGCTCCACAACCAGCTTGCACGTTATGTTTGCCTAGCCACCAAGCCGCATAATAACGAATTTGGTTATCATCACTAGACAACGCTGCGATCGCTGTTTCTGGTGAAAGAATGGGTTCAGTAGAGTTAGCCGTGGTCATTGTCAATGTGGGTAATGGGTAATGGGTAATAGGAAATGGAGAATAGGGTAGAAAGCAATTTCTGTCTCATCTCACCCCACTCCCTACTCCCCACTCCCTACTCTTTTACACTGGCGAAATCTTAACTATCTTACCGCCACGTTTGTGAATTTCTTGGTATGTGCTGGAAAGACGATCATAAGGGACAGTATATACTTGGCGGCTGCGACGGACTGCGACTCTTGTATCTCCACCGGCGATCGCTTCAACCACAAACATTCTACTATCTCCTCGTGCCGCCGAACTGATGAGAGTTGGAGCTGCGGATACAAAACTTGTACCTGCGGAGGTTGGTGGCAAAATCCCGTTAGCCAAATTCAAGGATATTTTGGTACGCAGGCGAGAATTTTTACCTCCCATCTGAGCATTATCACTGTTACCACGACCCCGATAAAGCTCAAATATGCGGTTAAATCCTACGGTTTTCATGCCAGGAATTGAGGCAAATCCTTGGTAATAAGGCACGATTGAGTTACCAAAAGCATTGTCATATTCTGTGCTATAGATATATGATTCTATATCAGCATCGTAGCCATGAGCAGCATACAAGTCTACATGGTAAGCAATCTCTGATTGATCGTAGGGCGCACGTCCCAGTAAGTGCTTATAGTTGAGTTCGATAAACCGCACCTGGGAGTTTTTATAAAAAAAGCATTCTTTATAAAAATCAGATTTTGCTAATGTCTCAACAAACTGCCGCACACTAATGTTACCGTTGCGCAATAAAGCTTCCGCACTGGTAAATTTTTGGCTAGCATATACACCTTGCCGACCAAAAATTTGTTCATAAGCAGCACGAAAGACTCTTTGCAATTCGTCTTCGCTCCAATTCTGGCGCAGCTCAATCTTAGTGCTGATTGCGTCTTTAATTCCTAGCCGTTCTGCGACGGAACTACTCATTTTAACAATCGCTCCTTATCTTAAATTTGTACGGAAAATGAAGAAGAATTCAGAAGTCAGAATACAGGAGTCAGAATCAATGTAATTTAAATTAGTCCTTAGCTCAGTGAGTAAACTTTCTACTCAAAAAACTAATGACTAATGACTAATGACTAATGACTAATGACCAATGACTAATGACTACTTAATAAATTTGGGTCTTCGGTAGTAGAAAAATGCTACAACTAAAGTAGATAAACCACAATTAATCCAAATCTTCTGACTAGTATTGAAGGCTTGAAGATGAAATTTTGTTTATCTATTAATTGAGCAATTATCTATTGCCAAAGACCCATGATTTTTGTCTTAGCTTAAAGCGTTAATTGCATAGTTGAGGTAGATATTAGCTTCACCACCAACATCACCGCTTAAACCATGATTGTCACGGACAAATTCTAGTGCAGCAACATACCAGCTAGGAGATAAACCAAGAGCGCTGTTAAGTTCACTCAAGCCAGCAACTACATATTCATCTAAAGGCCCAGTACCACCAACTACACAGCAGTAGCTAATAGTGCGGAGATAGTGATCAATATCTCGTACACATTTAGCTTTGCCTTCTGAGGTGGAAGCGTATTGAGGGCCACTCATTTGAGTGGTGTAGGGGAACTTTTGATATACATGATTTGCTGCTGCTTCTGCCCATTTTTTACCATTATTAGAGAAAGCTTTAGCAGCTTCTAAACCAGCGCGAGCGCGGTTGAAACGACCAAAAACCGCTTGCATTTCAGTGTTGCTGAGGTAAGAACCACGCAGATCAGCAGCAGAAATTGCTTCAGTCAAAGGTGTTTTCATGATGATCCTAATCTCCTGGATTTATGAATGAATTGTTAACAGTCAGTGGAAAAAATTAGACAGCAATATTTATTAAACAACTGCAGAAGCAGCGCGATCAAAATAGCTAGCTAATTCAGAAATTAACTGACTACAATCACCTTTGGTAATACCATTAGAATCGTTAGCGATCGCTACTGCGGCATCTTTCATTTTTTGAATTCCAGAAGCTACCGCATCACCAGGAGTACCAAGCGCTTGATATGTTTCTCTTAGACCATTTAAGCAGCGATCGTCCATTGCACTAGTATCACCAGCTAATACAGAATAGGTAACATAGCGTAGGATAAATCCTAAATCACGCAGACAAGCAGCTTGGTTACGGTTATGGAAACAAGCACCGCCAGCATTAAAAATTTGTGGGCGTTCAGCAACTAATCCACGATAAGCATTAGCCACAATAGAGGAAGCATTGCTAGTAAGTCTGTTAACGATATCTAAGCGCTTATTGCTATCAGCGACTAATGCTGATAATCCATTGATTTCATCACCACTTAGATATGTACCTTTTCTATCTGCTTGTTCAACTACTTTGGAAAAAGCGTCAAGCATTTTCTGTTCCTCACTAAAGGTTATTGCAATATTTATGAGGTTGATGGCAATCAATAATGGAAGACAAAAAGCTGTAATTTAAAACTACATCTGTTTCCAATTAAGATTGGAAATAAGCACACATTAGTGCGATTTTTTATTTTAAAAACAGCAATTTGTTTTGGTATTTTTAATTGCTTGTAAAACCTTAGTTCGTATTTTATATATGCCTTGAGTGAATTTCTTATTAAGTTTTGTAAGATAGTGTTAATCCACACAGATTTTCTCGAAAGTCTTTATTTAATCAATGTTTCAGTCAATTTCTATCTAAATAGCTTAAGAATAGTACAATTATGTTTACGCAACTTAATAAAGTCTCTCAGCTAATTTTTATATTGGTAGCAAATAAAGCTTATATAACATCTAATATTGATGGCAAGACCTATAGATATGCTCTTATTGAAAAGACTTATCAATAAATATTGTATCTTATATCACAAAAAACAATTTTTATTGGCTAAAAAAAAATTGTTTTCCGAGTAAAAGTCAAGGTAGACAATAATTCTTGATGAGTTCACAAGTACCCATATATCTTGTTCTCATCGACTATCACTGCTTCTTACTGCAAATATTATGAAAAATCTATATGTATTGATTTGTAAAGTTGAGTGACAAAAACTCAGAAAATTTTTTACGTTTTTTTCTCAGAAGACATAGCACCTCGTCGGCGGAGAACCTCCAACAGGGTTGTGAATGTTTGGGGAATGGGTGCTGTGACAGCAATCTCTTCTTCAGATACGGGATGCTGCAATTGTAGTTTCCAAGCGTGGAGTGCTTGACCAGGTAAATTAACTCCCACAGAATGACCAGAACCGTAAAGGCGATCACCGACAATGGGATGACCAATCTTAGTACTGTGGACACGGATTTGATGAGTGCGTCCAGTTTCCAGTTGGAAGTGCATCAATGTATAATTACCAAGACGTTCTTGCACTTGCCAATGAGTGATGGCTGACCTACCGCCTTGTTCTATGGGGACAATCGCCATTTTCTTGCGGTCTTGGGGATGGCGACCAATAGGTAAATCTACTATACCAGTGGGAGTTTTTGGCGCACCATAAACTACACCTAAATATTCTCGGCGTGCGGTTTTGGCTTGCAGTTGTGCTTGCAGGTGTTGATAAGCAAGATCGGTTTTAGCGATCGCAATTGCTCCTGTGGTATCTTTATCTAGACGATGGACAATTCCTGGCCTTTGTACACCACCAATACCAGGGAGATGGGGACAATGTGCTAGCAAAGCATTGACCAATGTACCATCAGGATGTCCGGGTGCAGGATGAACCACCAAACCTGCTGGTTTATTGAGAATCAACAGCTGATCATCTTCGTAGAGAATATCGAGGGGAATAGCTTCTGCTTGCAGTGCTAGCGGTTGTACTTCGGGAATTGCTAAAGTAATGCGATCGCCTACTTTCAGATTTATCTTTTTCGATGTACAGACTTTGCCGTTAACCTGAACTTGACCCTGTTCAATTAGCTGCTGAATTCGAGAACGAGAAAAATCTGGTAACTCTTCAGCTAGGTAACGGTCGATGCGTTCACTATTATCCTCAACTTGTAAAAAAAATTCGTTCAAAATTGCCGTAAGCCCCATTGCACAAGTAGCATAGTTAATTCTAACGAATTCAGACTTATATCAATTCTCAAAAACTTGGCAACAGATTAAAACTCTGAAAACTACACACAATCTGGATTTATTAATTACTAATTACGAATTACGAATTACGAATTATTAAGTACTTCTCCAGTCGGCACTCTAAAATAAAAGAGATACTCCCAGCCATCAAGACTGCTATGTACCAAACTGACCCACCACTTCCCCCTAGCGAAGTCATGCCCACAATGTATGATTTGCCTAGCGAAGATCCACAAGACCAAGATACACCTGAGCAAGTTCATCCCCGTCCACCGTGGGAAACCATGCCTACCATGTATGATCTTCCTAGTGAAGATCCAGAGGAACCAGGTTTGCCAGACGAATTCCACGACTTTCAACCTCAACTATTGCGGGAAACTTGCCAACCCCCAAGTTATCCCACTGAGGAAATGTTCATTGGCACAGATTTAAACTTATATTATGATGCTCGCAATCGGTTGTGGCAAAAAAGACCAGACTGGTTTTTAGTCTTAGGTGTAGCCCGCGCTCAACAACAACAACAAATGCGCCTCAGTTATGTTGTTTGGCAAGAGGGCATAGCGCCATTCCTCGTAGTAGAATTACTCTCACCGGGTACAGAAGCCGAAGATTTGGGGCAAACCTTAAGAGATGCTAAAAAGCCCCCGACAAAATGGCAAGTATATGAACAAAACTTACGCATTCCTTACTACATCGTATTTGACCGCTATCAAAATCAGTTGCGCGTGTTCCAATTAACAGCAACACAATATCAAGCAGTAGATGTTCCAGAACAGAAGTTTTGGTTTGAGGAATTGCAATTGGGTTTGGGAGTTTGGCAGGGGCGCTATCAGCAAATAGAGGGTTTGTGGCTACGTTGGTATGATGCTACAGGTAACTGGATTCCCACTCCAGAGGAACGGGCGGAACAAGAACACTTACGGGCGGAACTACTAGCCCAAAGATTGCGATCGCTCGGTGTAGATCCAGATACACTATAAGTTGCGTCAGGACACAATCTGATTCATCTTTTCTTTAAAAATTAATCATAAAATTTACACATTATTTTTATTCTTCCAGAGAAATTAGATTAACCTGGAATTTATTCAAGTCTTTAGTGCTAGACAAAAGCAACGATTTTGAGGGCGCACCATACTGCTGAAAAATTCATCCTGAATTCTGACGACTGACTCCTGAATTCTGTTTGATAAATCTCAGTTTCTCAGATGCAAATTTAAGTCAGATATAGCCAGTATTCAATAGTCTTAAGTATTACTAGTGTTTGCACTTATTTTTTCCTTATCCTGATTCAGACTTGATTTTTCTCTAAGTAATAAGCGTAAATCTATAATATTTAATACTGATGGGTTTGAGCCAATATACCTATATTGAGTACTTGCTGTATTGTTAGACTAGCAAGATTAATCAAAGATACAGAAAGCCAAACTCATTTTTGGCAGACTGTTTCCTAGTAATCACTGGCACTATTTTGCTTTTTAGCATGAGCTGCATAAAAAATTCCCACGAGTCAGTAATTAGTTTATTGACTCAAATCTAGATTGCTAAATTTACAAAAATATATTTTTTAAATCACAAAACCAAAATTATGAAAACCCTTCCTATTAATAGATATAGATTTTTTCAAAAATTACAACCACTATCTCTATTAAAAAAAATTACTGGTAAGACAATTACTGGTTGCTTGCAAGTATTTAGTACTACAGGCACTTGGTCATTGTATGTAGAAGAAGGCAAGCTGATTTATGCTTGTTATTCAGAGAGAATGTTTGAGCCGCTTTACAGACATTTGCAAAATTTAAGCCAACAAATTGCCACACTCCCCAGAGAAATTAATGAGCAGCTACGAGTGATTTTTGAAAATGGAATTGATAGCCAAGCAATCCCCAATCCAGATTATTTAGCTATTTGTTGGTTAGTCAACCAGAGATACATTAGTCCGTCACAAGCAGCGATGCTGATAGAAAAGCTAGCATTAGAAGTCTTAGAAACATTTCTCATGTTAGAAGAAGGAAGTTACGAATTTATTCCTGAAAGTTTTTTAGATGATTTACCCAAATTTTGTTACTTAAACTTGCGATTATTAGTAGAACAATGTCAACAACCTGGACGTGTTCAGGAAGAGTTTCCACAAGAAGCAGATCATCAAGAATCCTCACCTTATATAGAAAATTATCAATCACAAGTTAATACTCGTTCTGGTGCAACATTTACACGCCAGCCCTATCCAGATACTCAACCTAAAACTGAACCAAGACTACCAACAATTAATAATCGTAAAGCTGGAGAATACGCAAAACGCTATGTATATCAGTCTAATAACAGCAGTCCTAGCTATCAACAGACTTCTCAACCATCTACCGAGAAAAAACTTTATACAATATTTTGTATTGATGATAATCCTATTGTCTTAAATACGATAAAAAACTTTTTAGATGAGCAAGTATTTGCGGTTATCGGTGTTACCGATCCTTTAAAAGCTCTCATGGAAATACTTCACACTAAGCCAGACATAATTTTATTAGATGTTGATCTACCTCATTTAGATGGTTATGAGTTATGTTCTTTATTACGTCAACATTCTCTTTTTAAAAATACACCTGTGATTATGGTATCGGCAAAAGCTAGTCTAATTGATAAAGCTAGAGCTAAGATGGTCAGAGCCTCTGGTCATTTAACCAAACCTTTTACGCAAGGAGATTTACTAAAAGTAATTTTTAAACATATTGTTTAATATTTTTGTGTGTAGATGTTTGATGATTGGCTAATGTTTTAACAGTAAAAACTAATTTTAATGGAGCTTGAGATTGAGTATTACTTGGGCAGGCACAATTTTGATTATTAAAGATTCTTTAAGTGACTTAGATTTAATTAGTAGTTATTTAGAAGAACAAGGCTATAACATTATTAAAGCGACAACGGCTAAGGAGGGTTTAGAAATTACTTTAGAATCAAAACCAGATATCATTGTTACAGATGTGGTGATGCCAGGGAGAACGGGGTTTGAGTTGTGTCGTTTTCTCAAAAGTCATTCGACTCATCAACACATCCCAATTTTAGTTTGTAGTGCTAACAATCAGGAAAATTACCGCATTTGGGCGAGAAAACAAGGTGCTGATGCCTATTTTACTACACCCTTTAGTGCTGAAGATTTGCTGAGTGCAATTGAAGGATTTAGAGCCTATTTATCTAAATAGAATTCAGGAGTCAGGAGTCAGAATTCAGCATGAATTCTGTACGACTGGCAGATGAATAAACGGGTTTAAGCAATAAAATTGTAGGTTGGGGAGCCACTCACGTGGGCGGGTTCCCCGACTTGAGTGAAGTGGCGTTGGAGGCTTTGCGTAACCCAACATTCTGATCTCTGTTGGGTTGCGCTACGCTTAACCCAACCTACGGCCAATGCACTATTTTAGCTGTGTCAATCCACTACTATTGCACTAATATAGTGGGGGACTTAAACCCAATTATCTTGACTGATAACTGATAACTGTTAATCCTACGTCTCTACTGGACGATATCCAGATAAAATCTCGTGTAGATTCACGACTGAACCAATAACGGCGATCGCTGGCGCATCAAATCCTGTTTTCTCTACTAGTTGTACAATTGTCTCTAATTCGCCAATTAATTCTTCCTGTTCAGGACGTGTCCCCCAGCGTACCAAAGCAATGGGCGTTGCTAAACTCAATCCAGCCTGACTTAACTGTTCTACAATATAAGCTAAGTTGTGGATACCCATGTAAATCACAATTGTCTCAGAACCGTGAGCGATCGCTTGCCAATTTACCTTCGGTCTATACTTACCGGCGGATTCATGTCCAGTGACAAAAGTTACGGATGAACTATACAACCGATGGGTTAACGGTATACCTGCATAGGCTGGAGCCGCAATACCCGATGTAATCCCCGGCACAACCTCCACGGGAACACCTGCGGCAACTAAATCAGCCATCTCTTCGCCACCACGCCCAAAAATGAAGGGATCACCACCTTTGAGCCGGACGATAATGGCGTGATCTTGAGCTTTGTCAATGAGTAGCTGAGTTGTGGCTTCCTGTAATAGTGAATGTCGTCCCATGCGCTTACCAGCGTCGATTTGTTCTGCTTGGGGATTAATCATCGCCAAAATCGCTGGACTGACAAGAGCATCATAAATCACCACATCAGCACATTCTAAGATACTCTTGCCCTTGAGCGTCATCAATCCTGGATCTCCCGGCCCCGCACCCACCAAATAAACTTTACCCAAATTCTTTTGTCCCTGATTGTCTGTGCGGTTCATGTGTCAATCAAATCCCCAATCAAATCGGCTAATTCGGCATTGGCTCCCAAGGGTTGAGCTAAGTAAAAATTTACCCCAGGAAATTGTAATTTTAGCGCCTCAATTGCCTGAGCGATCGCATCAGTGATGCCACCAGGAAATATGAAGTATGGCAAAATCGCAATTTCTCTGTAGCCAGTAGCTACCAACTCTGTTATACGCGATTCTAAACTAGGAGCTACAGACCAATAAGCAGCCACTGCACCAATATTTGCGGCGATAGTTTCCACCGGCTGTTGAGAACCGGGACGACGGCTACCATGAGCGAGTAAAATCCAGGCTTGTGCTTTCATCGTAGCCATTTGCGCTGCTAAAAATTTTTGCAAGCCTGGATGACTACCTAGATATGGTTGTAATTCAATCAAGATATCTTTACCTACAGCCTGTTGTGCTTGTGAGACTTCATGGGGAATGTCATTCATCACATGAACACCCGGAAGCAAAAACAGGGGAATAACTTGCAGACGATGATAACCAAAATCTACAGCCGTTTGCGCCAAATGCCTAATCTGCTGATGTAATGGTTCAGGACTGAGTTCTAGATATCCTGTACCTACTAAATTTTGAGGCATTTGTAATTTGTCAGCTACTAAATGAGCCAGTTGTTTCATAGCAATTTGGGGACGGCGATCGCGGCTCCCGTGAGATACTAGCAGATACGCAGATAGCATGGGGGAGTGGGGAGTGAGGGAGTGAGGGAGTGAGGGAGTGCTGAGTGCTGAGTGCTGAGTGCTGAGTAATGAGTGAGGGAGTAGTGAAATAATTACCATTGCCCATTGACCATTGACTATTGACTATTGACTAATGACTATTGACCATTGACCATTGACCATTGACTAATGACTAAAACAACATAAAGAAATTGGTTTTTTAAGTTTCAAAATCATATGATAAATGTAGTAACTAGGGATACAGAAATTAAAGTTGTATTCCTGTCTACTTGATAATCCGGGGTGTATGAGTACAGCTTAATATATCGCCAAACATATTCTCAAAATCGTATCAAAGCCTTACACATTAAGTTTTTTGTAGCGAGTACAAAAACTCTCAACCCTGCGCTGAGAAATACTAGAACCCTGCATTTAAAACACTAGTACCTCCACCCCAAGAGAATTTTTTAGCTTGGTGAGGTTGGGGTTTGTAGCTATTGAGTACAAGCTTAATTAATCCAATAAATCCAATCGGCAATTAATGTACTGTCTGCTTTGGAGCAGTCTGATATAAGCATAAAAATAGCACAAGGCTCTTTTAACCAGACAGTACCGATGCAACAGTCTTTAGACAGTATCGATGAGAATCTCCAGGATTCTCCAAACACCTCCTGGCTGAAAAGTTTACTCATGGGCATTTTTTTAGAGCCATTGTTGAGTGATTTTCAGATTATTTTTGAACGTGATCCCGCCGCGCGTAATTGGTTGGAGGTGGTGTTTTGCTATCCAGGATTGCACGCCATCTGTTTGCATCGTCTTGCCCATTGGTTACACAGTCGGGGGGTAGTCTTCTTCCCGCGTTTAATTTCTCATTTGGGGCGATTTCTCACGGGAATTGAAATTCACCCAGGTGCAGAGATTGGCAAAGGTGTATTTATCGATCACGGCATGGGTGTTGTCATTGGTGAGACGGCGATTGTTGGGGATTATGCCCTGATTTATCAAGGTGTCACTTTGGGCGGTACTGGCAAGGAAAGCGGTAAACGCCATCCGACTGTTGGTAATCACGTGGTAGTGGGTTCAGGGGCCAAGGTTTTAGGCAATATTCACATAGGCGATCGCGTGCGGATTGGCGCAGGTTCGGTGGTGTTGCGTGATGTTCCTCCAGATTCCACCGTTGTGGGCATTCCGGGGCGCATTATTTCTCGTCAGCCCAAAACTGATCTCTGTCCTCTGGAACACGGTAAGTTACCGGATGTAGAGGCTAATGTGATCCGTTCTTTGCTCTCCCGGATTGAGCAATTGGAACAACAACTGCAAACCCTAACAAATCGTTCCCAGGAAAAAGAACTGTTGACGAAAGATAACTAACTATGTTACCACCTTGTAGTTCTCAAGTGTTGCAAATACCGTTGTGCGATCGCTGGCAAATTTATCACCGATTGCAAGAGTTGACGATTCCCTGTTCCTGTACCACCGATGGTTCATTACGGGTGGAAGTAAATAGTTGTGTGGCAGCAATTTTGGTTCGCAGTACTGTGATGCAATTTCTAGCATCTCGTCAAGAATTAATCGACTGGCTAGAGCGTTGTTGGTACTGCAAGTATGACTAACAAAAGTCATAACTTGCCTATATTTATCCTCAAAAAGTTATCAATGGCAGATCAGGACTTAATGGTGATGCAATTACAAATACTATGAACAGACAGCAAAACATTGTCCTGAAACTATTGATGATTAAAAATGTAAATTCATCTGCTGGATCAATCTTACATTTTTAAATTATTTCTTGATTTATTTGCAAATTTTAATTATGTCCACACGCAACAAAGAGATAGAATTACTCAATTATTTACATGATGAACTGGAGCTTTCAGATAAAGATATGGCTGTGGCTCTCAGACACCGGGAGTTTGATCAAGCCCCTTTACCAATGTTGCTCTGGCAATATGGCTTAGTAAATTTAGACCAATTAGGACAAATTTTAGATTGGTTGCATAACGATATTTAAGACCTTGATTAATCCGTAAAATAACTAGACTTCCGACTTTTTTGAAAAGCTGGAAGTCTTTAAATTTTATTTGCAAAATCATCCACTATCAGTATTTATTTTTTGAGAATTTGTTAATGATTTGTTCAACATTTTATTTCCGAATAATCGCGTAATTTTTCTTAAATTATACATCATTTCTGTTCGCTGCCATACAGATATGTTGTTATTGTTTAGCTAATATTTAAAAATCATGAAGATGAATTATTAATGATGAGAGTTGAGAGGGGTGACTATTCATTCTTCAATGTTGATTACAGGCATTTACCATTACCAGGAAATACGTACAAATCAGCTCTCAATCCAGAAAATATATTAAGAAAAATTCCGAGAAGGATGTTTGAGATGAATAGAATTCTCATTAATGACACTACATTACGTGATGGCGAACAAGCCGCAGGTGTTGCTTTTACCTTAGAAGAGAAAGTAGCGATCGCTAAATTTCTCGATACCATTGGGGTTCCCGAACTAGAAATCGGCATTCCGGCAATGGGTGAAGAAGAAATGCGTGCCATCTCAGCCATTTCTAACTTAGGTTTAAGTGCTAATCTACTCGCTTGGAACCGCGCTGTCATCTCAGATATCAAAGCTTCCATTGCCTGTGGGATGCAGCGAGTCCATATTGCGATTCCCGTTTCGGGTATCCAAATTGCCGCTAAATTTCACGGACAATGGCGGGTAAGTCTGCAAAAGCTCAAAGATTGTGTCAGCTTCGCTGTAGATCAAGGACTTTGGGTAGCTGTGGGTGGGGAAGATTCCTCCAGGGCTGATGACAACTTTCTCTTAGATGTAGCCTTATACGCTCAAGAATGGGGCGCATCACGATTCCGCTTTTGTGATACCGTCGGAGTCCTTGATCCTTTTACCACCTATGGCAAAGTTAAGCAACTTGTCTCAGCTTTAGCCATTCCCGTAGAAGTTCATACCCACAATGACTTTGGTTTAGCCACAGCCAACGCTCTAGCCGGGATTAAAGCTGGTGCAGCTTCGGTGAATACCACTGTCATCGGTTTGGGTGAGCGAGCTGGTAACGCTGCTTTAGAAGAAGTTGTCATGGCTATCAAACGCATCTATGGCGTAGATATGGGGATTGACACACCCCGGTTGTTGGAATTGTCTCAACTAGTCGCGGCGGCTTCTGGTGCTAGCGTACCACCTTGGAAGGCGATCGTTGGTGAAAATACCTTTGCTCACGAATCAGGTATTCATGCTCATGGTGTGCTGCAAAATCCTGTCACTTACGAACCATTTGCCCCAGAAGAAGTTGGTTGGGAAAGACGTTTGGTGTTAGGTAAACATTCTGGACGACATTTAGTTGCTAGTTTGTTAGAACAGCACGGTATTTTTCTCAACCCAGAAGAAACCCAGTCTGTTTTAGATGCAGTTCGTCATCAGTCAGTCAAGAAAAAACGCAGCTTGACGACTGAAGAATTATTGGACTTGGTACAAGAACAGAGGTATTCTCATGCAGCGCGATGAATACGAATTAGATGAGGAACCAACTTTTGAATTGGGGGAGAAAGTTAGACTTCGCAAACTAATTAAAAATGATGGCACATTTCCAGGTAGAGAAATTGGCGAAGTTTTAGCGAAGAAGGGGGAGATTGGTTACGTATCTAGTATTGGAACTTTTTTACAGCGTTCCTATATTTATGCTGTGCATTTCTTGGAAAAAGGAATCATTGTTGGGTGTCGGGAAAAAGAACTAGAATCTGCTGAGGAAAACCATGAGAGTGATGTTACGGGTGGATGATGCTGGTAACTTAACAGTTTATGTTGCCAAAAAAGACTTAGAAGAAGTGGTGGTGAAGCAAACAGATGGTGCTGAAGGCAAGATTCTCACTTTAGCAAATGGTTGGGAATTAGAATTTAGTGAGTTACCAGATGTGGCAAGTTTACCTAAAACTGTCGAGGCTAAACGTCTGTCTTAAAAGTTAAGAGAGGTGGGAAAGGGTAAAAATATTTTTACTTTTTCCTATTTATTTTTGAGGGGGTTTTTAACGCAGAGGGACGCGGAGGTAAGCGCGGCGAAAAGTTCTGTAGGCGGGTTTCCCGCCGTAGGAAACTTTTCAAGACAGAGGAGCGCAGAGTGTTTATTGAGTATTTGGTTTATTGAGGGATTTTGGGTGGCTGAATATGGGTGACAAGTATCTGGGTTTATCGGAGTTGAATCTGGAAGGGCAGTTTCTAGGTTTTGGTGGTGATGAATCAGGAAAACCTAAATATTTACATTTGGGAATTCCTTCGGGAAATTTGCAGATTAAATTACCGAAAGAATTACGTCGTTCTTTGGGTTTATCTTTGGTTCCTGGTGAGCAAGTTCGGGTTTGTGGTGTTAGTCAGTTAAATATTTATACAGGTGAAGTGAAACTGAAAGCTCATCATGTTTCACCAATTGATACTTGTCCCAATTCAGATTTACCATCCCTACCACCAGCGAAAATTATGGTGTGTCAAAAGTCTGGTTGTATCAAACGGGGTGGGAAGGGGTTATTGTCAGAGTTAGAAAAAACTTTGTGCGATCGCGGTTTACTCGACAAGGTACAAATAGAACAAACTGATTGTCAAAAACGCTGTAGCAGCGCTCCTAATTGTGTTTTAATGTTGGGTAAAAAGAAATACAAGAAGATTCATCCAGAAGCGATCGCCTCTTTATTAGAAAGTTACCTCAATACTGATCACCCTTGTCAAGAAGAATAATCAACAATCATTACACATCTCCAAAAAAGAATGTAGAGACGTAGCAGTGCTACGTCTTTTTTAGGTAATTAGGCAGCTTCTCTCATGGGTGTGGGGATAGTTATTTCTGTTAAAGGTAGGGAAAGTTGTTCAGTGTGGGGAACAGCAGCTTGTTCTAATACCTGAATTTCTATATTTACACTAATTAAATAACTACCTGTATCTGTACCAACTGCCTCCGCGATTAGTTTGGCAAATTCTGGGCGTTTTGCTGTCAGTGGGTCACGTAAGATACAGCGATCCCATTCGTGCTTGGCGGTTGGGTTTAAGTTCAGGATGTAATGCTTGATCATATTGCACTGCACCAGGCTGTTTGGACGCTACTCTTATATTATAGTACAAATATACTAACAAACAAGAGGCAGGTCTATCGACGACACCGGCGTAAAATTAGGATATTGTGCAGTGTAGATGACTTCCGACAGTTAGCGATGATTAAACTAGACCAGTTTTTAAAGTTTTTAGGTATAGCCCCAACGGGAGGACAAGCTAAGTTGATGATTATTGACGGCAATGTCAAAGTCAATGGTGTAGTCGAAACCCGACGAGGACGGAAATTAATAGCAACTGACGAGGTGACAGTAGAAGGGAAAACTTTTCTCGTAGGAGAGGTTATAGATTAGACATCTGGTGAAAATGAATGTAGAGACGTTGCAGTGCAACGTCTCTACAAGGATTTCGGGCAACGCAGAATTAATTTCTAGCAGATGTCTATTAGGTAGGGGATAGGGGATGGGTATTACGAATTACGAATTACGAATTAACAAAACATGGGCGAGATTAAGTCACTGATTATTGATAATTACGACTCCTACACCTACAACCTTTATCAAATGATGGCTGAAGTGAATGGAACATCGCCCCTTGTAATTCAGAACGATCGCCTAAACTGGCAACATCTGCAAGAATTAGCATTTGATAATATTGTGATTTCCCCTGGCCCCGGTCGTCCAGAGATAGCTAAAGATTTTGGTATCTGTCAACAGTTATTGCAAAATCCTCTTGATGTACCCTTACTGGGTGTTTGTCTTGGTCATCAAGGCATTGGTCACTACTATGGTGGTAAGGTCATTCATGCACCGGAAGTGAGACACGGACGCTTGAGTGCAATCTATCATCATGGTTGCGGTCTATTTGCGGATATTCCTAGTCCTTTCCAGGTGGTACGCTATCATTCGCTATTAGTAGCTGAGGAATTGCCTAGTTGTTTGGAAAAAATAGCGTGGACACAAGAAGGTCTGGTGATGGGATTGCGCCATCGACACCGTGCGTTGTGGGGGGTGCAGTTTCATCCAGAATCTATTTGTAGTGAGTATGGATATAAATTACTAGAAAACTTCAAAGCAATAACTGAGCAGTTTATCCAACAACATGGTAGAGATCGGTCAAAATTGCTCAAAGAAGAGGAGAGAAAAGTTTTACCTGTTGCTACTCAATCTTCATCCCCAACTCAAAGCCAGGAGTTTGTAGTTTGTAGTCGCAAGTTGGATGATTACCCTGATGCAGAACAAGCATTTGTTCATCTGTTTGCAGAAGATACCAATGCTTTTTGGCTAGATAGTAGCCGCGTAGAGCCTGGTTTGTCTCGTTTTTCCTTTATGGGGGGAGGTGGAGTTAACAGTTTACTGGTTAGTTACTGTACCCAATCTCAAGAACTGACTATTACTCAATCTGGTAAGGTGGTACGCTCTCAAGAAAGTATTTTTGATTATCTCAAGCGAGAGATTCACCGCCGACATTGCCAATCTGATGAGCTACCTTTTGATTTTAACTGCGGATTTGTTGGTTACTTTGGTTATGAACTCAAAGCAGAGTGCGGATCTCGACTAGTGCATTCCTCATCCTTACCTGATGCTATGTTTCTGTTGAGCGATCGCCTGATCGCTTTTGATCATCAAGAGAAATGCACATATTTAGTGTATCTCACCCTCAGAGGGGAAACAGCACCAGCGCAAGTTTGGTTTGAGGAAACAGCAAACAGACTCAGAATGCTTCCCCCTTTAACGCCCATAGATACAGAGATCAGTACAAATCCTCTGGTTTTCCGCTTGAGTCGGTCATATCAGACATATCTAGATGATATCCACAAGTGTCTACAAGAAATATATGCTGGGGAAAGTTACCAAGTCTGCTTGACAAATCACCTGCATACAGAGCCAATTCCTGATCCTCTCAAGTTTTATCGCAGATTAAGACGAATTAATCCCGCGCCTTATGCAGCTTTTGTGCGGTTCGGTGAGACGGCGATCGCTTGTTCATCTCCAGAGCGATTTTTGCGGATTGATAGTCAAGGATGGGTGGAAACTAAGCCCATCAAGGGAACTGTGCGACGGGGACAAACGCCCCAAGAAGATTTTGTCCTCCGGGAACTGTTACGCCACAGTGAAAAGGATCGGGCAGAAAACTTGATGATTGTCGATTTATTACGCAACGATTTAGGACGAGTTTGTCAAATTGGTAGTGTTCATGTGCCAAAATTGATGGATGTGGAAACTTATGCCACGCTACATCAACTGGTAACTACTGTGCGTGGTTGTTTGTCGTCTGAGATGACAGCTATAGATTGTGTACGCATGGCTTTTCCTGGTGGTTCGATGACTGGTGCGCCCAAACTCCGCACGATGGAAATTATTGATAAACTAGAGCAGGAAGCCAGAGGGGTTTACTCAGGAGCGATCGGTTTTTTGGGTTTGAACGGTGCAGCAGATTTAAATATCGTCATTCGCACCGCCGTATTCACACCAAAGACAACTTCTATCGGTATAGGTGGTGGTATTGTCGCTTTATCGGATGCGGAAACAGAATTTCAAGAGACTATCCTCAAAGCTAATGCCTTAATTCAAGCTATGCTACTCACAGTTCATGGTGAGTTTAATTCTCGGTTGTATGAGATTGTCGATATTGATAGTAGAGATGTTGCACTGCAACGTCTCTACAATGATTTTGATCTATTAACCAATGATTCGCTTGAGTGCAGATAACTTACCTTGATATGGTGCGTAACGCCAATTTAAATCTAGCCAAAATGAGTTTTTTAACACACTTTTGTAGTGGGAAAAGGTGTCAAAACTAGCTTTACCATGATAACTGCCAATACCACTATCACCGACACCGCCGAATGGTAAAGAGGAAATACCTACTTGCATGACTGTATCATTCAGACAAACTCCACCAGATGAGGTTTGTTGCAAGATGCGTTGTTGCAGATGTTGATTTTGGGAAAATAGGTATAAGGCTAGAGGTTTTGGTTGAGAATTAATCAGGGCGATCGCTTCTGTGATATCTTTGTACTCAATCACAGGTAAAATCGGCCCAAAAATTTCTTCCTGCATGACAGGATCTGATAAGGAAACCTGATCAAGTAATGTGGGAGCAATATACTTTGACTCAGAATTTGTTTCCCCACCGACGATAATTTGTCCATTGTCCAGATACTTAGTTAGACGCTCAAAATGTTTTTGACTGATAATTCTGGCGTAATCTGGACTTGTGGCTGGATGATCACCATAAAATTCTTTGATGGTTTTTTGTAGGGCAGTAATTAAGTCTTGTTTGATGTTTTGATTGACTAATAGATAATCAGGGGCGATACAAGTTTGCCCAGCATTTAAGAATTTACCCCAAACAATCCGTTTAGCTGTATGTTCAAGATTAATCTCTGTATCGACAATACAAGGACTTTTCCCACCCAACTCTAATGTTACTGGGGTGAGATGCTTGGCTGCTGCTGCCATGACAATTTTACCAATGGCTGTACCACCAGTAAAAAAGATGTGGTCAAACTTTTGGGATAAGAGTTGTTGACTAGCTTCTACCCCACCTTCTACCACAGCAATATACTCACTAGGGAAATATTTACTAATTAGTTGTGTGAGTAAACTAGAAGTATGGGGTGCAAGTTCGGAAGGTTTAATAATTGTGCAATTTCCCGCAGCGATCGCTCCTACCAATGGTGAGATAATTAATTGGAAGGGATAATTCCAAGGGCCAATAATTAAAACAACTCCTAGTGGTTCTGGATAAATCCGGGCTGAGTAAGGAAAGAATTCCCAAGAAACATCTGCTTTTTTCGGCTTACACCAATTTTGAAGATTTTTGATAGCGTAATCAATCTCTTTGATTGCTCCAATTTCTGTGGCGTAGGATTCAAATTCTGGTTTGTTTAAGTCTGCTTTTAAGGCATCAATAATTTCTGGTTTATTGTCAGTGACTAATTGCTTAAGTTTTTGCAGTTGTGCTAGGCGAAAAGCGACTTCTTTGGTTTTACCAGTTTGAAAAAAACTACGCTGTTGATGAATGATTTCGTTAATTTGTGATGTTTCAGTAGTAATCATATTCACTCACAATTAATTAAAGGTTTAATTTGTATACTCCGGTGGGGAAACTGTGGTCATTGCAGGTAAACTAACGATAAACACACTACCTTTACCCAATTCTGAATTAACTAAAATCTTACCTTGATGCGCTTCAACAATGCGCCGAGACAGATAGAGTCCTAAACCACTCCCAGAAATTTTATGACTACCTTGGCGAAATCTTTCAAACAACGTTGATTGTTCGGCTGGAGGGATACCGGGGCCTGTGTCTGCTATTTCAATATTGATGTAGTTGTTGACTGAACTAGCAAAAATCAGCGTTTTCAGGCGAATATTTATTTCTCCAGATGTTGTAAACTTGATGGCATTACCGATGAGATTGGTAAATAGACGGTGAAGTTCTAAGCGATCGCCCATGACTTGATTAGTGGTCGATACATCGCCAAAATCCCGATTGATTACCAAGCGTTTTTCTTGGGCTAAGGGTGTGAGTTCTCCTACTACCTCATCGAGTAATTGAGTCAGGTTAACTGGTTGAAACGCTAAAGTTTTCCGCCCAGCTTCAAAACGGTAAACTTCTAGTAAGGTATTCACCATCGACAGCAGGTTGATGTTGCTACGCGCCATAATGGTGATTACTTCCTGCATTTGTGGGGATAAATCACCCAAAGCCCCTTGTTGAAATAAAGCCAGCATTCGATCCGCCGCCACTAGCGGGGTACGTAAATCATGAGTGAGGCGAGAGACAAAATCCTCACGCTGACGGGCAATCTCATCGCGCTCATCCATGCTATGCTTCAAACGTAAAAGCGATCGCACTCGTGCTAGCAATTCATCCACTGTGACAGGTTTGCGGATAAAATCGTCAGCACCCAAGTCTAATCCCTGAGCTACATTGGGTGCATCATGAGCAGTAATCAGTAATATCGGAATATACTGCGGCAACTTCATCTCACCACGGACTCGCCGAGTAACTTCATAACCATCCATACCAGGCATCATCAGATCCAATAATACCAAGTCGCAAGGAGATGCTTGCAGTTCTGCCAAGGCGGAAATGCCATTTTCTGCGGTGCTAACTGTGTAGCCTTCTTCTTCCAAAATAGTTTTAATCAAAAACACATTATCGGGAGAATCATCGACAACCAGAATTTTGTCAGAACGAGATGATTGTAAACTCATGTGAGACGTATAGAACTAGTCCTTCCGTAGAGTAGGATAACTCGTTACTTATAATCTAACAATTTACAAGCTTAAGAGGTTGTTTGAAAAGTCGAAAAGTATACTAGTAACCCCTCTCCGAAACGGGGAGAGACTTTGAAACCCTCATTCCCTTGTAGGGAACCTACCAAAGTCAAATCTTTTTTGTATAAGGTTTTGCCAAAATTTACATAAATTTACTACCTAAATCCTACTTTTTCCTGACCTTTTCCTACCTCCAAATTTTATACCACGGATTAGATTATTCCATATAGGAGCAGCGATCGCTCAATTATTATTCATTGGAGCAGATAAAATGCCACTCAATGCCCAGCTAAAAGCAAAATATCAACAACTTTATCAGGACTGTGCTATTAAATCAGATAAAATCAGTCAAGTTGATACCACTATTAACCGGATTATAGAAAATCGTACTCGTTATAAAAAAGTAGAAAGAGTGACTGATGTTCCGTGGTTTATTATTGCTGTGCTTCATCACTTGGAAGGTAGTGGTAATTTCAATACTCATTTACATAACGGAGATCCGTTAAGTACTAAAACAACTCATGTTCCGAAAAATCGTCCATTAGGAGAACCACCATTTACATGGGAAGAGTCAGCACAAGATGCTTTGACATTTGATGGTTTAAATAATTGGCGTGATTGGAGTATACCAGGAATATGCTACACCCTCGAAAACTTTAACGGTACTGGTTATCGACGATATCATTCAAACGTAAAATCTCCTTATTTATGGAGCTTTTCTGATCATTATACCCAGGGTAAATATCGCTCCGATGGTCAATTTGACCCTAATTTAGTTAGCCAGCAATGTGGTGGGATGGTCATTCTCAAAAGAATGGAAGAAAAAAACCTAATTTCTTTATCACCACAAGATAATATTGGTGACAACATTGATACAACAACACCGGAAGAACAAGTTACTTGGTTTGCGCTTTATCGCCAGGAAAAAGATGGCACATCTTATCCAGTCATTGCGGCTAATGCAGGTTCAAAAACTATTGAGGTTGTCGAATTTACCAACAAACTAACTGATGATTTGGTGGATTTTTTAGGTAAATATCCTACTGCTAAAACTTTTTTAGTGGCTGCATCTTCTAGCAGTATTCCTGCTGCTACTGCGGCAGATATTACTATCACTCCTAATCCTACTTTACCAAAATTAACTCGTATTCTGCGTTGGGGTACTAAGGGAGATGATGTTAAAGCTTTGCAACAGGTACTGAATAATTTAGGTTTTAATGCTGGAGATATAGATGGAGAATTTGAAAATGATACGGAAGAAGCAGTGAAAGCTTTTCAACTAAAAGCAGGTTTAATGGTCGATGGAGAAGTTGGCCCAATGACATGGGGTAAACTGGGTGGTGACTATGATCCAGACTTTTCTACCGATCCATCTGATTCAATTAACTTGCAATTAGCTAGTTTTGCAGAAATTGAAGCCGCTAAGGGACTTACTTGGGTAAATGCAAGTAGTGAAGCGGAAAAATATCTTGCTCCTTTTCGTCAACCAATGCAGCTTCTAGACCATATAGGAACAGCACCAGATTTTTATAACTGGTGTGCAGCTTTTGTGGCATATTGTTGTCGTCAAGTAGGAATTGATATCCCTGATCAACCTCAAGGATTTTGGGCAACAATGGCTTTAGTTGAGACTTGGCAATTTTGGGCAAAACAAAATGGTTATTGGTATTCTCAAGGTTCTGTGATTCCGATGCGTGGCGATATTGTTACCTTTGACTGGCCTGATAGTGATGCTCCTGGAGACTTTAATCATATTGGCATTATTAGAGCGCATTCTCAAGGAAGTACCGTAATTAAAACTTCTGAAGGTAATAGAAGAAATACTAGTGGTAACTTTACGCGCTATTTATCTAGTGTGTCAGGAATTATCCGCATCCGTTAACTCTTAGCAAAGAAACAGTAGAGACGTTGCAATGCAATGTCTCTACATAATTTATGTGTATCATGATTAATGTGAAATGAGATCACCCCCAATACGGTTCGATATCTTAAGTGTGTCTGAGGATCACTCATCATGTTCACCAATGGTTTGATTGTAGCGATCGCCTAATTCAGATTTTGATTCAGCAACGCTATTATTTTTCAGTAAAATCATTAGACATAGACAGCTAGCCACTAATTTTACTAAGCTTAAAGCACTACTTTTTAAAACAATAAAAGTTCCTATTCCTATCAGTACAAAAGGCACAAGATAATTACTATAACGAGTTAAAATATCAGCGATATTTTTCTGGTAAGTTAATCTATAAGCGGCATAACACCAAATACCCAACAGAATTATAAATGAGCAAATAATGATAAAAAATACTGTTAAATTGCTGTTGGCAAATAAGGGTACATACACACTAATATTATCACCACCATTAGCAAGGGTTATAGCTGCTATACTATAAACTTGAGGTGTAAATAAATCAGTAATTGTTGTAGTTGTTGATGGCGTTGATTCTGGGGAAACATCTTCTGTGATGCTTTCTTTATTAACTAAACTATTAATACCCATAACTATAGGTATTAACCCTAGTAATCCAATCACTTTTGGCGGTAAAATCATGCCACCAAAGAAACCAGGAAGACTGAGAATTATTAATGTAGTAAAACCCAGATATTGACCAGCGACTATTTGCCAAGGATTTAAATTAGCATTTACTTGTGAAAAAAATAGCAATAAAATGACAATATCATCAATGTTGGTAGCAATGAACGCAATTATCCCTGTACTAAATGCAGTAAATAACTCATTCATTTATGTGTCCTCATTTATACATTGATATTTTATCGCACAGAATTCAGGAGTCAGGAGTCAGAATTCAGCATTTTAGTCTTACCACGCCACTACTTTTTCTTAATACACAACTTTAGCTTTGCACGCCATTAATTAAGATTTACTTTATAAATAATCTGTAAGGATACATCCGTCAGAATACAGGAGTCAGAATAGTTGAAATTCTCATATTTGATGAGTAAGCTAATATTCCTAAACCCTGATTGATTCTGACTTCTGACTCCTGGGTGCTGAATTCTTACAATAATCTCTTATTTTATCCGACTCTGGTATGAATCAATTAATCACAGCTTTCGCCGCAGGAATAGTCGCATTTGTAGCCACCAATATTGATGACACAATTATTTTACTATTACTTTTCTCACAGAGAGATGCTAATTTCCGACGACGGCATATTTGGCTTGGTCAATATCTGGGTTTTGCTATTATCATCTTAGCCAGCTTGCCAGGATTTTTTGGTGGTTTAGTTGTCCGGCGAGAATTAATCGGATTACTGGGCATATTACCTATAGTGATTGGTGTCAAACAATTAATGAATCGAGAAGTAGAAAATTTAGAAATTCAAGCAGTCACTGATGATTTACAAAAATCAACACCAACTAATTCTCTGTTATATTTTATAGTAAGTATTTTACACCCTCAAACATATAAAGTGGCAGCAGTAACTATTGCCAATGGTGGGGATAACATTAGCATTTATATTCCTTTATTTGCTGGTCAAAATCTTGCTGGCTTGGGAGTGATTTTAGGGGTATTTTTTGTCATGATAGGTGTCTGGTGTGCTATGACTGACTGGTTAAGCCGTCAAGCTCCAATTACTTATGTACTGAGTCGTTATGGGAAAGCTATTGTGCCTTTTGTCTTGATTGGTTTGGGTTTATTTATCATGTATGAAAGAGGAACATTCAGCTTATTACGGGGAATGTAATTGATAATAAGCCGCTTCAAACTTGATAAACCAATTTCCAACTTACCATCATCAAAATAGTGTAAATGACAAATTTTAATGGGCGTTGAGGAGTGATTTGGCATATTTTTGCACCTAGTAAGACTCCAGGAACTGAACCTAACCATATAGGTAAAACCAAGCTCCAATCTACTGTGCCTAAACTCAGATGTCCGAGAGAAGTAAACATTAATAAAATAGCTGCTTGGGAAATGTCTGTTCCCACTAACTTACGAGCATCAAGACGAAAAAAGCCAATTAAAACTAAGGCAAATACTGAGCCGGAAGCAATGCTAGTTAAACCAACTAAATAACCTAAAATTGCTCCGATAGCAACAGTCAAAAACCGCCCCCAATGAGTTGTTAAATCAAACTTTGGTAGTTCAGGTAAGCTAAATTTGGGGAAGAAAGTTATTAGTAGCAATTGCACTAAAGCTAACAATGTGATTAACAGAATTGTTATCCCCAGTAACCGGAGCAAAATGTTATCTAAATTATGCTCACTGGTCTGCCTAATCAAGTGTAGTGTTCCTACTCCAAAAAGTGAACCGGGTACGCTTCCCAAGGCTAGCCATTTAACTACTTCTTGATCTAGAGTTTGTTGTTGCCAGTGCTTAACACTACCAACTACCTTCATTAAAGTGGCAGATACAACATCTGAGCTAACTGCAATGGCAGGGGGTACTTGAAAGATAAAAATTAGCATTGGGGTAATCAAAGAGGCTCCACCAATTCCTGTTAACCCAACAATTATGCCAACTAAAAAGCTTAGAAAAGGTAACAAGAAATAGTGCATAGAGACTAGAAGCTAAAAGTTAGAGGTTAGACACGATAGATATCTATTGACTCGTGTGCCAATCGAGTATGGATTTCTATCTTGTACAGGAAGCACGGTAAGTACATCGGCTTACCGTATTTTATCTGTATTTGCGCTCAAATGCTAGGGTATTTCTATCAAATAGCGACTTATTGTCGGTAGAATATGTAAAAAATGGGATTAGCAATGAGTCCTGAGTGGTGGTTTCGGGATTTTCCCTCATCTCTCAACCCCATTGAGGTATTGAGCATCTTTCCTACAGACAGTTCATGGAAACCAGCAGCATTTGCTAGCTCAAACTGAGTCAAGTTGAGTTCTTTTCTAATTCGCACTACGTAGCTAGCAAGGGATTCTCCGGACTTTGGAGTTTTTATAGTATCCATGAAATGCTGTTAATATCCTCTTAAAAAGATTGCTTGTTATGTAATATTTTGTAGTATATTGGGGAAAGCTCACAGATTTTTGTTGGTATTACCTATGAGTCAGCAAACTTATCTAAAAGTCCCCTTTGTTTGGGAAGAGCCTAAACCGTTGATTGAAGTTCCACAGAGGTTGACTTTTGAGCCAGTCCACACAATGCGTGGCTCATTATTAATCTCAATCGTTGCCCGTGTAATGGCTTCATCAATGGATGCAAGTCATCTAAAAAAAGTTTCAGAACATGAGCCTTATGAGGCGGTTGAGAAATTTCTGAATTCGGCAAGCGATGGCTTCTCGTATACTGATGACTGGTGGCAGTTTGGGATTAACGAAAATGGGGACATTGTAGGGTTTGTGCTTCCGGTTATATTTTCTGGATGTGCCAAAGAAGGCTTGGAGGAAGGAACAATCTACGATATCGGAGTTTTACCAGAGTATCGAGGGCTTGGTTTTGCAAACGATCTTCTGTCCCAAGGAACACGTACATTACAAGACATAGGAGTTTGGCGAGTATTTTGTGATACGTCTGTGAGTAACGTGCGCATGATTTCTGCATTCAAGCGGGTTGGGTATCGACAGTATAGCGAACCTTGTGAGCGTCCCATTTGAGCATTCTGTATCTCGCATCACCATACATACTCAAAATTTGCGTTGAAGTGTTAATTGTACTGGATTATTTCTGAAACCTAGATATAGTGAGAGTTTCCAGACCATCTTGCAGGTTTTTACACGTATCTCGGCTCAACCCCATTGAGATGATGGGCTTGTATGAGTACATTAATTATTGTTTAGCTAGATAATTGATAAATATGGGAAGTTGGAAAGAAACTGGGAAACAGCGTCAGTCATCTGTTTCATTTATCCAAAATCTATTGCTTGCCCATTGGCGATCGCTCCTACTCTTATTTGTGGGAGTATATTTACCATTGCAAGTATTTGAGTTACTAGCAGTGAAGCTATGGCAGTATGAAGCGGGTTTTCCCTGGGATTTACCAATTCTGCTGGCAGTTCACTCGACAGCACAACCACAATTAGATATTGTCGCTGTAGTGCTGACTAAGTTAGGTTCATTTTGGACAGCATTACCAATTCTCAGTGCGATCGCTGTAATATTATGGCAGCAAAAACGCTGGCGATCGCTAGTTTATCTAGTCACCACTGCTATAGGCAGCACTGTTATTAACCGCACAGCTAAAGAATTAATGCACCGAGTTCGTCCTCATTTATGGGAATCTGGTGCGCCGGAATTTGATTTTGCCTTTCCCAGTGGTCATGCTATGACCAGTATGACACTGGTGGTAATCTTGCTAATTTTAACTTGGGCTACCTCGTGGCGGTGGTTAGTATTGGTTAGTGGTAGCTTGTTTATCATGCTCATTGCTTGGACACGTCTTTACCTGGGTGTGCATTTTCCCAGTGATATACTTGCAGGTTGGATGGTAGCGATCGCTTGGACAATTGGTGTGAGTATAATTATCAAACCAAACTTAACCCAAGCTACCGCATTAGGTAATCAAACTCAAGCAGAAACTTCTTTGCTACCGGAAGAAAGTCAATAGTCAATAGTCAATGGTCAATGGTCAATGGTCAATAGTCAATAGTCAATAGTCAATAGTCAATGGTTAGCACTCCCTCACTCCCTCACTCAGCACTCATCACTCATCACTCAGCACTCATCACTCAGCACTCATCACTCAGCACTCAGCACTCAGCACTCAGCACTCATCACTCATCACTCAGCACTCAGCACTCATCACTCCCTCACTCCTTTCATTGCAAAAGACCAATCATGTGTAGCAGTCCATGACCGGTAATCAGCTCGATAATTAGAGCAATGAAACCTAACATGGCTATGCGTCCATTCCAAACTTCTGCGCTGGTAGTTAGACCCCATTCCCAGTTTTCTTGGGGGTACATCTTGACCTTTTTCTTCATCTGGGTAACTTGCGATAGTTTGAGACTGGGTTTGTCCAGAGACTCAATTACCAAGTCTGCCAAAGCGCGAATAAATACTGGATGAGTGTTGGGTGCAGGGACACGGCGGAAGTTGTGAATTCCTGCTTCTTCAGCTATTTCTCGATACTCAATGTCAATTTCTTGTAATGTTTCGATGTGTTCGGAAACGAAACTGATGGGTACAACCACTAAATCTTGAATACCTTGTCCGCCTAGTTCTTTGAGTGCGTCTTCAGTATAAGGTTGTAGCCATTCTACAGGGCCAACACGACTCTGGTAAGCGAGGGTGTAAGGATTGGGGCGATTGAGTGTCTGCATAATTAATGCAGTACATTCTTCAATTTCTTGCTGATAGGGATCGCCTGCTTCGTCCACGTAGCTTTTCGGGACACCGTGGGCGCTAAAGAAGACATGAACTTGTTCAGGATGGGGAAATTGGTCTAATTCTTGGCTGATGAGTTGTGCCATTGCTTGCAGGTAACCAGGCTGTTTGTACCAAGAGGGAATAACTGTATATTCAATCCGTTGCAGCTTGGGGTCTTCTTGCCATAGTCTCTCTAATAAGCGGAAACTAGAACCACTGGTACTGATGGAAAATTGGGGGTATAGAGGTAGGATTACTAGGTTATCGATATTATCTTGAGTTAAGAGGGCGATCGCTTCCTCAGTGTAAGGATGCCAATAACGCATTCCTACATAGATATTGGTTTCCTTGCCCATCTCCTCTAATTGTTCTCTGAGGGCTTCCCCTTGGGCTTCTGTAATCCGCCGCAGTGGAGAGCCACCACCAATTTGCTTATAATTCGCTTGAGACGTTCCCGTACGCCGAGTAGCGATAAACCAAGCCAGGGGTTTCTGCAACCATCGGAATGGTAAGCGTATGATCTCTGGATCGGAGAATAGATTATACAAAAATGGCCCTACATCCTCCAGCTTATCAGGCCCACCGAGATTGAGTAATAATACGCCTACACGACCCATAGCAGTTATTTTCCCCCAACCTTTTCAGATTTTTTACTAATGTTAACAATATATCTTTATTAAATATAAAGCTTAACAGTTAAGGATGGTGTAATGGCAACAATTTTCCGAGATTTAAGTTACCGTTATCAGTGGCTATACGATGCTATATCCCGTGTAGCCGCCATTAGTGTGGGTGGAGAAGCCCGTTTTCGGCAATTAGCTTTACAAGAGTTAACGATTCATCCAGATACTGCGGTTTTAGATGTGTGTTGTGGCAGTGGACAAGGGACGCAATTTTTAGTGAAATATTCACAAAACGTAACAGGGCTAGATGCGTCACCCTTATCTTTGCGTCGGGCAAAGCAAAATGTTCCTCAAGCCACTTATGTAGAAGCTTTTGCCCAGAAAATGCCCTTTGCCAACAACCAGTTTGATGTGGTGCATACTAGCGCTGCTTTACATGAAATGGAACCAAAACAATTACAAGAAATTCTTCAAGAGGTTTATCGAGTCCTCAAGCCAGGAGGTGTGTTTACCTTAGTAGATTTTCACAGTCCCACAAATCCCATATTTTGGCCTGGTTTATCGCTATTTTTACTCCTGTTTGAAACAGAGACAGCTTGGCAGTTATTAAAAACTGATTTACCCCAATTATTAACTGAAATTGGCTTTGAGGTATTGAAATCAACCTTGTATGCAGGAGGTAGTTTACAGGTAATTCAAGCACGGAAATAAACTGAAAAAATATTCACCTATCTTGTATGCGTAGTAGGGCGGCAAGTCTAATTTATTGGGTTGAGTAATCATAGAATGATCTCTTTTTCGGTTTTCTAGATTTTTGGAAACCAATATTTTAAGCTTACCACGCTAGTAGGTTGGGTTGACGTAAGGAAACCCAACACTAAGATCCATACTCAGTTTCTGCGATCCATGTTGGGTTGCGCTACGCTTAACCCAACCTACATTTTTTATAACATTTTGATAAATACTTTTTAAGGTAACTTATAACTAGCAATCCTGACAGTTAATTTACCTTCATTGGGATTTTTGCTAAAGATAAATGCTCCTTCTTCCTGTTCGCTATCTGATAAAAAATCAATATGTTGCTCACCTGTTTCGATCACTTTACCACCAATCTCTAACTCAGCAATAATTTGTACAGATTCAGCAGTTTGTCCACCAGTATTAACAACTTCAAAGGGAATATAAAATTGTCCGTTAATTTCCCGAATCATTTGCTGCTTTTTAGTCACTGCTAGGATAGGCGGTTGATTTTTATCATTAAACCAAACATAGCCCACTAAAGTAATAATCACTCCCAAGATAAATAAAGCGATGCTGAATGCTACCCATTCCGCGAGTGAACGTTCCGGTTTTTGTTCTGTGGACATCATATTGCTAACCTACCAGCTGCACCACCGATAGTTGCTGGTAATCCCAAGACTAATGTGTGTTCTAACCATATCCTCCAAGGATCATCAAAAGTTAATTTTTGGAAGAATAGCAACATCAGAGTACTGGCTAATAGGGAGACTAAATAAGAAATAGTAGTTTCACTTAACGGTCGTTGAAAAATCCCCTTTTGCTGTCTACGTTTTTGTTGGTCTGAAAAACCTGCTTGAAAAACAATAGCATAGGAGATGAGCAAAGATGCAGCCATAATACCCCAAAGCCAAGGCGGTGATATGGCAGCTGCTAACATTGACACTTCATCCGTGGGAGCAATATTAAAGGCAATGACAATAGCACCAATGAGAGTTGCACCTAAATCAGCTAATGTCCCGTGCAATTCATCAGATTGATTTTTATTAGTGTCGCTTGCTTGATTCATACTTGCGGGAGAATTATTCTCTCTTGTATCTCCCAAAAATTGGTTAGCTAATGCTACACCTAAAGTAAATGGTACACCTTCAAAAACAATTTTGCCTAAAGTTTCTTTCAAGGATGTTTCTAGTGTAATCTCTCGCAACAACCACAGCATAAAGGCAGAACAAACAAATCCCAGGGCCATTGCCTCTATGGTATCTATGACTGATTCACGAGTCCGCCAACTATGTCTGCGCTTACGAAAGCCTTCTGTATGATTGAGTAAAAAAACGACAATAAACATCAAGGCGATCGCTACCATCATTAACGGTGGTTTGACTAACGACCCTACCCACCACACTTCCATAGTGTATAGCAAAGGGATACCAAAAAGGAAGCCTCCACAAATACCCCGGACAATATCATTTATCTCTCTTTTCCACCCATTTTTTTGCTGTTTTATTTTCACCTCTGTATTTTCCTGTTATGGGATGCTATTTTGAGCGTAAATCAATATCTCATAAGATATATTTTTATGTATCTATCTCAGGTAATTTAAATATTTCCAACTATATCTTTCTTGGGGAGGACAATAAAAAATTGCATTTCTGATAGTTTTTATCATGTTGGTATTTTAAATCATTTGAGAAAAATATGAGTACTGAAAGAAGAATTGAAGCAACTGCTAAAAACATTGAAGGCAAAATCCAAGAGGTTATTGGTGAAGCAACTGGTAATCCATCAGATAAAGCAGAAGGCAAAGCTAAACAAGCTGAAGCTCAAGTGATTCACACAACAGAAAACATCAAAGATGAGTTGAAAAAAGCAATCGACTAAATAAGTAGCTGCTGAAGTCATTCAGTTTTTACATACCCTATTCTTGACAGGCTAGATACTATAGGACTCACTCATATTTGATTTCTGAAAATTGCGTAGGCGTGGCAAGGCTAAAATGTGGCAATAAAATTGTAGGTTGGGGAGCCACTCACGTGGGCGGGTTCCCCGACTTGAGTAAAGTGGCGTTGGAGGCTTTGCGTAACCCAACATTCTGATCTGTGTTGGGTTGCGCTACGCTTAATCCAACCTATGCCTAATGCACTATTTTAGCTGTTTCGATCCACTACAATTTCAATGCAACATTTTAGGCTTGCCACGCCAGTATTGGTACGGCAAGCCTAAATTTGTGTATTAGACCTAGTGGCGTGTCTAGACTAAAATAGGGTATTATCATCTGCGTCCATCTGCAGTTAATTTTATCTAATCCATTGCCACATTTTAATCTAGATATGCCACTACCTCAGATTTGATGTTTAGCCTTAACTAAACTGTATGGCTGGATAATGCAGTAAAATTTAACTATCTGGAATCAAAAAACTTGTACAGACGTTGCCATGCAATGTCTCAATTGTTATTTCATGCGTAATTCCTATCGATATTAATTCGCCACTAAATATTGAGAATTGCTCATGAAATACAGAATAATATCTATCTTGCTGTCGGCAATTATTATTGCTCATCCAATTTCTGTGAGAGCTGCTGCCAATATATTAGTAGATGCTAGTGATAAATCTATTAATATTACTGGTTGGTTAGGTGAAGAAAGTGCTTTAGTGGGCAACTTACGATTAACTGCTGAGGGAGAAAATATCGAGCAAATCGTCTTTTTAACATCTGATTTACGGCGTAAAGAAGGCGGTGAAATTATTAACCGTCAGCAAGTAGTTGTGGTGGGTGAACCAGAACTTTTCATGGGAGTTCCTAGAGATTTTCAACTGAAAGTTACCGATATTCGTCTACCGGGAACTTATGAAGGTACACTCCAAATACTGCTACCAAATCAGCATCAGCAGCAGATACAAACTATTCCCATTAAAGTAGTGGCCAAAGCGAAACCAACCCTCATACCCTTAGCTGGTACTGAGCAAATTCAATTGCGCTTAGTTAACTGTGATGGTTTCTTAGGATGGTTTGACTACTTAATTGCTAAAGGGTTGCTACCTGCGAGTGCATTTTTAAATCAATGGCAACTCCAGTTTGATAACCCGACTCAAGCACCTGTTACCATTATCGATGCCAAAGTTATTGTTAAAGGTGAACAAACAGGATATCAGTTAACAGATACAGCTTTGAGTTTACCTCAAGGAGCGATAACTTTAGCGAGCGATCGCATCATTACTTTACCCTTAAATTTAAATCGTGATGCTATTCCTCCAGATCGCTACACTGGTGCTATCTATTTTACTTTATCTGGGCAAACTCAACGATTAGCCATCCCTGTAGATTTAAAAATGCGCTCTGGACCAATTTTACCTCTGATGGTGTTGATATTTGGTGTAATTTTAGGTCGATTATTTAAGTATATGCAAGAGTCTGGTGGTAGCCTGACAAGAGCCATTAAAGCCGTTTATCGACTCAAAGCCAGAATTCAACAAGAAATTAGCCATCCTGAAGATCAGCAGATACTCAATCACATGATTGAATGGGTAGAACAATTAATTCGCTGGGACAAAATAGATAAAGCTTTAGCAGAAATAGATGCTATTGAATCTCGATTAGAAGCTTTAACTAAACTCCGCAACATAGAAAATCAACTCTTAGAAATAAAAGGACAAGAAACATTAGAAAAAACTGCTCAAGAGTTGCAAACAAATATTAATAAAACTCGAACATCGTTAGCACAGAGGAATGATATTGCGGCGAAAAAGTTTATGCAAGAAGTGATGAGATGTTTAATTAATCTCAACCAAAAACGACAGGTAGATAATAAGTTGAGTTTTATAGCCAATGATTTCCCGATTATCCCTGATGAAGCTACTCCAAAAAAGTTGCTATTGTGTCAAGATTTCTTAGTTTTACTCTCTGGTGTTTCTGATGAAGTGCGGATTGGTGCTACATTTTGGATTATCCGACCGTTTTTATCCCTGACTTTGCTAGTTGGCTTATCTTTAGTCGGTATTGGTTCACTGTATGTAGACAACGGTTTAACTTTTGGTGCTAAACCATTTTCTGATTATTTGGGTTTAATTCTCTGGGGAATTAGTGCAGATGTAGCTAGTCGCAACCTCAGCAGTTTGCAAAACAAAAATAATGGAGACAGCCAGTAGGTTTGTAGCTACATATTATCAATATAATTAAATTGGCTGTGATACCTCTAAATCTTTAGTTAATCTCAGCTTAATATTTACTTATCACCCATAACTTAAATATAATCAATTTTTTAATAGTAATTAATATATTAGTCGAAAAAACAGAATGCGATCGCTATCGTCAACATAGAGAAATATCTCTCTAATGGATAGCTATTTATGATTAAAAATCATTCAAATGTTAGAGGATAAAAGTCAAATATTGTGGTAAAAATAGTTGGCTGTAACCAAATCAAAACTAAATCACGGGAGTGATATCAAAATTTCTCCTAACCACTTCCCCTACTTGATTTTCCCGAAAAGGTGCAGTTTCTTTAGATGAGTGCGTTTCGCTAGAGGTAGCATTTATGACTAGTTATGAGCAAATTTTCAATTCACAACAGAATATAGAAGAATCTCTTAGTCCAGAAGAAGCCGTAGCCGCTATAGCTGTAGTTACCGCCATTGCAGATACTTCCATAGAACAAGTAGATGCAGAGGGTTTAGCGGGTATCCTTTGGGAATTTGAGGTTTTTGCTGAATACTCAGAAGATGAAATCGTAGAAATTGTTGATGAACTGATAGCGATCGCAGAAGACGCAAGTGTGGGAGCATTGTTTAATGCTGCGAGTCAAGCGCTTTCTGATGAACTAGTTTGGGATGGTTTTGCGGCTGGGGTAATTATCCTCTTAGACGAAGAAGAACTAGCAATTCCCCAAAAGAAACAGCCTTACTTGCAAAAGCTGCGGGAAGCGTTGGAACTAGAAGAGGAAGAAGCACAGGAAATCATCCAAGAGGTAACTGCGGCTTTTCAAGAATTAGACAGTGAAATTTACTCAGACGAAGATGAAATAGTCATCATTGAAGATGATTTTGAGGAAGTTTACGAATCACCATTGGGCAATTTTACCGTGCCAATTCCAGTGGATGCCGAACAAGGGGGAAAAATTCAAAGCCAAGAAGGTGTAGTGGGTTTTTCTGATGATTTTGGGACTTTGTTGCGAATTGATTATTATTCCCTACCGCCAGAACAGCTAGAGGAACTTGACTCTGGTGAAAAACAAGCGTATCTACGAGATATTGTGGTAGAAAAATACGTGCCGCAAGCAATTTTAAATAATTTACCAGAAGCGCAAATCAAGCATACAGAATATCAAGAAAATGGCACATTAGACTATTATTTTGTCTTAGTCGATATGCCTCAAGGTTCAACATTTTCTCAACAAGACAATAATGGAACTCTCACAAAGTTGGATGCTTATAGAGGGTTGATTTCGTTTATTAAAGATGACTTTTTGTATGTAATTAGTAGTCAACGCAGTTTTTTAGATGATGAAACTCCTGGATCTATTGAAGAAGAAGTAGCCAATATCAAGGAAAGTCTGTTAGAGTTTGTGGAGACTATAGAGTTTAGTTAGTAACACAAGCTGATATAGCTGTTCTCAATTAAGTGAGGTACAGAATTAATTTTTTAAACGCAGAGGGACGCAGAGGAAAACGCAGAGGAGCGCGGAGATTGCCCAATTTCATTAGCGATGTACTCAGTACTTCAGTAGATTAGGAAACGCTATAAAAATCTCTTTTATCAACTTTAAGTCTCACCATATAAGACTCACATTTGATTTTTGTTAGCGTAGCCATATTTTCTGCTAGCACAATTATCAGTGCTTTTTTTGTATAGAAATAATTGGTTGAATAGCAATCATATATTATGCTTAATAAATAAGCAACCCGGCTTGCTAAAGAAGTCGGGTTGCTAAGATTCTACGTCTTATTTTCTATGCAGAATTAACGCCGACGTTTTACAAAGAGAAAGATAGCGATCGCACTCAAGCCCAAAATCCAGCCCCCCGATGGTTCGGGTGAACTAACTTTAAAAGGATTACTAGGTTTGGAGAGATTTTCTTTGCCATTTTCTACTTTACGTTCAAAGCGATCGCTTTGGGCTTCTGCGGCTTTTAGTAACTGTCTTTGTTCATCATTTACTAACACCAACATTGAAGAATATGGACTGACAATTGCATAATTTTTGGCTATGGTGTGAATAGCATCTAAACTTTTGAGATTATCTAGTTTGATTTGTTTACTCAAACCTAAAATCAATTGTCTAGCTGCTAATGCTGCTAAACCTTCCTGTGGCTGAGAATTAGTAGCTGCTGTATCTAATGTTTGTAGATACCAAGCATAACCATTAACCACACTAACCACCGATTCACCCAAAACAGATTTAGTCGCAATTCGTTGCAACACCTCGGCAATATCAACAGCAACTCCACCACCACTATCTTGAATAGATTTAATGATGCCATCATTGTAAGCTCCAGGCAAGCCACCTAAATGTACCATCCATAAAGGTGCTGGTGTGGCGGGGACATTTTTCTTATCAGTTGATAGTTCATAACTCCCCTCATCAGTCAACAATAAAACAGCATCATAGGTTGTATCTTGACGCAATTGATTGAACTGGGAGAGCATTTCTTGGGGTTGAATTGTGCCGTAGAAAGTGACTTTTTCTGGTTGGAATTGTTGGATATCATCTATTCGTTTGGGTTTAGCACCGACAGAAGCACTGATGTACAAATCAGCATCATTATTCTGCAAGTTATTATCAGCAAATCCGTGTTGTTTCAACCAAGATAAAGTAGGCGATAATTCCTTGATATGGTTAGCCATACTGCGCGAAGTATCCAGCACTAAAGCAACTCGCTGTCCTTTTGGTAAAGAGTAATCTTGATTAGATAGAGGTTTGGCTAAGATTTTGTAGCCATTTTCTAAATTCACTTCATGTAATCTAGGTTGAATTTTGCTGCTGCTGGGAATGAATTCTTCCAACCACTCATCTTGTTTCCCGCCGATTTCTTTACTGTTACGAATTCGCTTAGTTTGATTAGTCCAGAATATATTACGCTTTTCTCCTAAATCTGGCATTGCCCAACCTTTATCTTGCCCCATCACCTTATAAGTTAACCACAAGTGCATTTCTGTAGGACGGGGTGCGGCATTTTCTACTTGTACTACGTTGTTAGGAGGAATTGGAAATGCCCTCAAGCGATAATGTCTAGGCCCCACTTGTTCCAATAAAGCTGGATCTATAGGACGTTCTCTCACTACTTGGGAATTATAAACTTTTTGGGCAGCCCCACGAGGAGAAACCACAAAAGAGAAACGTTTGGCTAAATTATTCGTATCTCCTAACCATAAGCCAGTAATAACTGCACTTTCTGGTAAAGAGAAAGAGTAAAAAACTTCTTGAACTTCTGATGTTTGGTTTTTATAAACTTCGTACAACTCAACATCAGCCCAGTCATTATGTTCTTTAACTGTGACTTGTTGAGATGCTAACCAAACCTTTTTCTCGTTGATATTTAATAACCCAGCTTTAACTTCTTGCTGGTTAAAAGTAGATTGCACTGCATGAGTGACAGCATTTTTCTCGGCTTTTTGTAGTGGCTGATCAAAAAATTCGGCGTAAAGTTTTTCTGCCTGATCATCATCTTTTTCTGTACCATTGTACAAAAATGGTGACATCAAGAAATTGTAACTATCTTGTACTTTATCTGCTGCTGATTTGTCCAAGCCCAAGAGATCACGATACATGGCGCTGATGTGATTGTTGTCTTGGCGAGTGCTGAGATAGCGGTAAGAAGATAGATAAGCGTTGACTAAGCCTGTACGAATTTCATTTGATTTGGCGAGTAGAGTTTGGCGATCGCTATCATTTGTGGGAGACTTAGCTAATAGTGCAAAAGCTTGTGTTTGGGGCTGTTGTTGTAAAGAAAGAAAAGAAACAGCAAAAGCTATCACCACCGCACTTGCACCAGCCAGGGTGCGTTTTTTGCCATGTTCTGAAGCGAAATTGCGTAAAATTCTCACGCCCGAACTGACATACATCGCGGATAGTGCCGAAGGCATGAAAATAAATAAAGTGGCACTAAAAGTAGACAGAACAAACCAGATCAGGAGAATCCAAAACCCGCCAAAGAAAAATGTATTTTTTAATACATACCAGAGAAATGATAGCCATTGAAATTTGATAAATTCTTGTAGCAAGAATACCACTATAGGCAGGGCATAAAATAGCAAAATTGCCCCAGCATAAATGCCAAATAGCAGCATTAAAGTATGAGCTAGCATTTGCACCCACTGCAAAGCATTCTTCCTTCGAGAAGCATAGCCCCAAAATAATTCACCGGTGAAAGCTGCTATACAAACACCAATTGTCATGAGAATTTGACTGCTAGCAGGTGTCAGTTCACGGATGAGAAACAACCGCAATAAACACAAGATAAATAGGGGTGCTTCTACACCATAAAATAGGCGGATTAATTGCAATGGTTGTTGGGTAAATCGCCAGCCACCAACAATACTAGAAATGGTGGGAATGGCAATTAAGGTAACAAGAGTTAAAGAAAATTCAATCGGGATATCACCCCTCAAAGTAGCGAGAAATAACGGCACACCTACCAGTGGCAAGATCCCAAAATAAACTAGCCCCAAAAATGTCAGATTCCACAACCAAAAAATAGTATAAAAACTTACATCCCAAAATAATTTCACAACTTTACCCCTCCTCGCATTTATGTGGCTATGGTTGGTTTTGAGAGTACTGTATTTAGTGTTCCCAGAAGATTAGGCGATCGCCTAATATCTTCATACAGAAAGCCAAGCAATAGTATTTTTTACTTATTTGCTTAATTTCACCGCAATAATACTTAAACACTAACATCCAACACTCAAGAGACTTTCCAGAATTTGTTCACAAGACAATTCCACAATGCAGCAGCAAAATGTCTTCCTCCTAAAGCATGAGAAAGAATTTTATTTTGATACAACTCATCAACCTGTCTTTCCTGATTAAAAATCAAGAAAATGAGAATAATTTGGGAGTAAAGACACTTATCAGTGCATTCTGAATCAACATCCCCAAGAAGGATGAAATTAGTTCATAACTACAGATAGTAGTAACCTTAGTCAAAACTCAGTATTTTTATTACAGAACTGACTAAATACTAAAAATGCTCCCCTGTGGCGCGTATAGGGCATCTTTTATTTGCCTAAGTAGCAGGAAATTACTTTAACTATGAAAGCAACCGAACTTCTCAAAAGCTATGCGGCTGGTGTAAGAAACTTTACAGGTGTTAATCTGAGTGAGGCTGACTTAAGAGGATCTGACTTGAGTGGAGCAATTTTTGATCAAGCCATTTTAGATGGAGCTAATTTGAGTCATGCTAACTTAACAAACACTAGTTTAATTGAAGCGGACTTAAATGGAGCAGATTTGAGCAATGCTAACTTGACAGGAAGTAATCTATTTGCGGCGATTTTGGATGGAGCAATTTTAGCAGGCACTATATTAGACAGTGCTAATTTGAGTCATGCTGATTTGACTGTTGCCAAACTAATCCAAGCCAACTTGAGTGAAGCAGAGTTACACGAAGCCAATTTGCAAGCTGCTAATTTAGATAGAGCAGATTTAAGTCATGCAGATTTAACTATAGCCGATTTGACTCAAGCAAATCTTACTCAAGCAGATTTAAGTCAGGCAAATCTCAGTGGTGCAAATTTAGCAGACGCTAATTTAGAAGGCACAATTTTGGATGAGAATGTCTAGGGAATAGGGGACAGGGGATAGGTGATAGGGGATAGGGGATAAGTAATTAGTAGTAAATATTAAGGTAGGGGAGGCAAAAAGCGGCGTGGATGTTCCTCCCGCTTTATTGCCGTTGTGTTACGGCTGTGTAAGGATTTGGGCATTTGAGAAAGTAAAAATGAGCCGTAACCAAATCAGTTATCAGTTATCAGTAAAGAATAATTTACGCCTTGATAACTGATAACTGTTTACTGTTCACTGTTCACTGTTTTAAGGTTTACTGGCTTTTCCTTATTGCCGATCGCCTTTCATAAACTTAGATTTTCCAGCGTTTATTTAGGCATTCTTGGTAATAAAAAACCAGTCTAAAGGATGAAATAATATCTAAAATATGTCACTTTTGGCTAATTGTTAAATATCAGAAAATCTTGAAAAATAAAAGTATAAAATGCAATGAGAAAGAGCATTTTTTCTTACTAGTAAATGAGTTGTACTTTAGATTTGAGTACATTCTATTTCAGGGTTATTGGTGTAAAAGTTTGGTCTTTTAGACAAATAAATTGCGCCTTTGTGTGAGAGGAAGTTTGAAAAGTCTATTTCTTTGTCATGTTGAATGCAGCGTAGCGGAATGAAACATCTCGGTATGTGCCACAAAACCTAGATTCTTCCTGACGCTCCGCTCCAGTCAGAATGACATTTTTATACCTACTGAAACTTTTCCAACACCCTTTGAGTGTATTGCTGCTTCCTATAGTCAATTTCTGTATTTTTGCCATCTTGCTATGTTCTTTTGGAGGAAATTTTCATGTTTAGTACGGTGCGTTTGTCATTAACAACATTACTGGCTTTGGGGGTGAGTGCGATCGCCATCAATCCTGTGACATTTTCATCTCCGGTTTTAGCTCAAACACCAGTTCCATCAACTACCCCTTCTACTACTACCACCGCTAATTTTACCGATGTTAGTTCCGATTATTGGGCGCAACCATTTATTCAAGCTTTAGCAGCAAGAAATATTATTTCCGGCTTTCCCGATGGTACTTTTAAACCTAATCAACCAGTCAGTCGAGCTGAATTTGCGACATTAATTCAAAAAGCTTTTAACCAACAACCAGTACGGCAAATAGGTGCAAGCGGATTTACCGATGTCCCAACGAATTTTTGGGCATCTGCGGCAATTCGAGAAGCTTACGAAACAGGATTTTTATCTGGTTATCCTGGAAACGTATTTCGCCCCAATCAACAAATTCCTAGAGTACAGGCGATCGTGGCTTTGAGTAATGGTTTAAACTTGGCTAGTAGTGATGCTGCATCTAGTGTTTTAAGTAACTCCTATACAGACGCAGCCACCATTCCTAACTACGCAGTCAACGGTGTCGCCGGAGCTACACAAGCCAATGTAGTTGTTAACTACCCAAATGTGAAACAACTTAATCCCAGCGTCTCTCTGACTCGTGCAGAAGCAGCAGCACTGTTGTATCAAGCTTTAGTTAAACAAGGACAAGCACAACCTCTAGCCAGCAATGTTGCAGCTACTAACTATATAGTTTCTAGTACGACTGGAGGTAATCAAACAACCCCAGGCGCTAACGATATTGTTTCCCTAGCGGCTTCTAACAGTTCTTTTAGTACTTTAGCTTCTCTATTGAAAACAGCAGGTTTAACAGAAACTCTCCAACAACCAGGCCCTTACACAGTTTTTGCACCCACCAACGAAGCATTTGCAGCTTTACCAGCCGGGACTTTAGAACAGTTGCAGCAACCACAAAACAAAGAGTTGTTAGTAAAAATTCTCCGCTATCATGTGGTTCCTGGTCAATTAACCTCTAGTCAACTCTCTTCTGGGCAATTAAAAACTGCTGAGGAAGGATCTATCAATATCAAAGTTGACAGCGCTAACAATCAAATTGCTGTCAACGAAGCTAGAGTTGTCCAACCAAATATCCAAGCTAGTAATGGTGTTATCCATGCCATCAACGAAGTATTGATTCCACCTAACTTGACAAGTCAGCAACCCCAAGGGGAAACTAATCAAGCTCAGACTCCTGATGTTACACCAGGTAGAGCTACTCGTGGTGGCTCCAGTTATGTTGGCGTGGCTGGTAACATTGGTTTGGGTGGTGATTCAGCCCTAAGTGATGGCAACATTGCAGTGATCAGCAAAATTGGGCTAACACGGACAATATCTGTGCGCCCATCAGCAGTGTTTGGTGACGATACAGTAGTTCTGGTTCCTGTAACTTTAGATTTCGTTCCGCGTACAGTAGAACCTACAAGTCAAACAAGATTCCCTGTTTCACCTTACATTGGTGCTGGTGTAGCCATTGAAACAAGCGATGATGCAGATGTTGGTTTGCTGTTAACTGGCGGTATTGATATTCCTTTAGGCTCTAGATTTACCGCTACTGGTGCTGTCAACGCTGCCTTTTTAGATGAAACTGATGTTGGTTTGCTATTAGGTGTTGGCTATAATTTCTAAATGACATTAGTCATTGGTCATTGGTCATTGGTCATTAGTCATTGGTTGTAGGTTGGTTTCCCTGTGGTTCATCCAACCTACTTACTTTTCTACTTTTCCCACATTCCCACACTCCCACATTCCCACACTCCCACACTCCCACACTCCCACACTCTCTTACTCAGCACTCAGCACTCATAACTCTCACGGTCAAAACGGCAGGAACTGTAGCAAAACTGAACCCAGACTGCCTAAAAAGTCAAAAAAGCTGGGTTTGCCGGCACTGACTTTTTCTGTGTATGGTGTTTGTAACTCTTTGATAAAAGCTTGAGCAGTTTGGATGCCGGTGGTGTTGTTTTGGGATGTGAAGAGTTTTTCTGCTGTTTGGGCATCTTCAAAGGCATTTTTTCGGTCAAGAATTTGGTAGCGGGCAACACCACGGGCTAAGTATGCACCAGCATACTCTGGTTTAGCAGCGATCGCTTGATTAAAATAATTGATAGCCTGTTGTTGGTTGCCTTTTTGGGCTTCGGCTACACCCCAGGCATAAAATTCTTCGGGAGTGGCAATTTGTAATGGTATGCCAACTGCACCTTGAAAGTTAGTACCCTGCAAATATGCGCTGGTGAATTCTGCATTGGCTAGATATGTATTGCGTAAATCAGCACCGACTAAATTTGCTCCACCCAGTTTAGCTTCACTCAAATTTGCGCCAAATAAGCCAGCACCGGCTAAATTTGCCCCCCGTAAATCAGCACCAGTTAAATTTGCTCGACTCAGATTAGCACCTGTGAGATTAGCACCAGTTAAATTTGCTCCTGACAAGTCAGCCATCACTAAACCCGCACTAGTCAAGTCACAGTTTTGACATTGTTTAGTTGCTAATAACTGTCTGATATGCTCTTGGTTGGCTGCTTGAGCAATGCTGGTTAGACTAAGTGTGGTGAAAAATGTCGATATGGCTATAGTTAAACTTTTCATAGTCAGGCTCAAAAATTTTCTACTGAGTACTCAAAAAAACTCAAACAAATTTATACTTCAGCTTATGATATGAGTCCTTTGAGCAGTTTGCCCTCAGTAGATACTGACCTAAATTAATTCTCTAAATTACCTACCAGTCTAGTAAGCACAGCAACTTCTGGTGATTTTTCCTGAAAGTTCATTTTCTTAAACGTGTCAAAAGAAGACCACTTCACTTGTGTAAATAAACTCAAAGTCAATGTGAGGATGGCAGCCAGCAAAAGTTTTTCTAGCATCATCTTTACTCCCCATCAAGATCCAGATAATAACCTAAGCTTATATAAGTGTTAAGCTTAACTTATTTTAGACTTAGACTAGATGATGACTGACAGAAGATCAGCGATCGCTATCAAAATTTTGGGTGATATTCGTCACAGATTATTTTCTCTCTGTGTCTTTGTGATTGAATTATTTTTCACCACAGAGGCACGTTCGCAAAGCGTCTCGCAGAGAAGACACAGAGTTAAAAAGGAACTTTTAGGTCAAGCGATATCAAGAAGTTCGTAGATGATGGCTACGTACTCTTTCGGGGCTACCTGTAGGAATTGAAGCGATTAATTTTTGTGTATAAGCTTCTTTAGGTTCGCGGTAAATACTTTCGGCTGTACCTTCTTCGACTATTTGACCACGATTCATGACGAGAATGCGATCGCTCATAAATTTCACCACGCTTAAGTCATGGGAAATAAATATGTAAGTTAGCTGAAAATCTGATTGCAATTCTTTAAGCAAATTCAAAACTTGGGCTTGTACCGACACATCTAAAGCCGAAACCGATTCATCACAGATAATAAATTTAGGATTGAGAGCCAAAGAACGAGCTATACAAATCCGTTGACGTTGACCACCAGAAAATTGATGAGGATAGCGGTTGATAGCATCTGCATTCAAACCGACTCGTTCTAATAGTTCCACTACTCGTTCTCGCCGTTGTCGTTGTGACTTCCCGACAGCGTGAATTAGCAACGGTTCCATCACTGCATCTCCCACTTTCATTCGGGGATCAAGGGAACTGAAAGGATTTTGAAAGACGATTTGCATCTCTCGCCTTAATTTTTGTAACGGTTCGCCTTTGAGATTGGTAATATCTTGTCCATCAAAGATAATTTGACCACCCATCGGTTCGATTAACCGTAACAAAGTCCTTCCCAAAGTAGTTTTACCACAACCCGATTCTCCCACTAACCCCACAGTTTCCCCTGGCTTGACATCAAAGGAAACATCATTCACCGCCATGTGATAACGCTTGACTCCACCAAACCAGCCCTTGACGGGAAAACCTACTTTCAGGTTACGAATTTGCAGTAAAGCTTTCTGTTGTGCTAAATTTTCCCAGCGAGTAGAGATTTCTTCCCAGGAAATTTCCGCAGGTTGCAAGGGTGCTTTTTCTTGGATAATTAATTGTCCAGTTGGTGTTTCTTCTACACTCATGTAGTCAGAAACAGTGAGTAATTTGTGAGGACGGTGATTAAGTGTGGGGCGACAAGCTACCAAACCTTTAGTGTATGGGTGTTGGGGATGACTAAAAATTTGCTCGGCTGCACCATATTCGACAATTTTACCTTTGTACATCACCGCTACTTGGTCAGCAATTTCCGAAATTAACCCCAAATCATGGGTGATAAAAATCAATGACATCTGACGGCGTTGTTGCAATTCCCGCAACAACTCAATGATTGTAGCTTGTACCGTCACATCCAAAGCTGTTGTAGGTTCATCGGCAATCAATAGCAACGGGTTACAAGAAATAGCCATTGCAATCATTACCCGTTGCAACTGTCCCCCAGATAGTTGATGAGGGTAACGTTCCAGCATGGTTTCTTTATGCTGTTTCACCAACTGGGCTAACTTAAACTCATCTAGTTGAGAGTTCGGGTTAGTTTGTAGCCACGTTTCTTGATGTTGTTCTTTGATTAACTCATCACTAGGTAAAAGTTTTACCTCTTGCAGTCCAGCGATCGCAATTCTTTGCGCTTCAGCTAAGGTAACATTCTGATGGCGCATAATTGCTTCCGTCAGCTGAAACCCAATTGTATAGACTGGGTTAAGCGAACTCATCGGTTCTTGAAAAATCATAGCGATGTCGCCACCCCGATATAGTTGCATTTGCTCAGGTGGTAACTCTGCTAAATTAATCGGATTAGCATTCGCCTGCTGACGGAACCAAATTTCGCCACCGCTAACTCTACCGGGATGCTGCAACAAACCCATAACCGCCAAGGAAGTGACTGATTTCCCACTCCCTGATTCACCCACTATTCCTAGAGTTTCGCCTCGATTTAGCTGAAAAGAAATACCATCCACAGCTTTGACAGGATTGCCATCACTGGAAAATTCAACTTGGAGATTACGAACCTCTAGGACATTTTCGCTCATAGGAGTACGGGGTGAAAATTATTTGGATTTTAGCAGTAGTTTTGCAGAATGGGGAATAGGGAGTAAGGAAGCATGGACAGATAGGTAAAAAATTATTCCCTTGTCCCATTCCCAGTCCCCAGTCCCCCATCCCCAATCCCTAAAATGGAATATCGTCTGGGTCTGGTTCTTCTACTGGCTGGTATTTACTAGGTTGGGGTTCGTAGTTTTTGGCTGGGGGCGGAGTGTTAACTGTACTCGTGGCTGGGGTCGGTGTTGGGCGTGGTGGTTCGTAGGTGGGTAGTTCGTTTTGGGGAGTTGGGGGACGAGAGGGGGTTTCTGTGGCTACTGGTGTTCTGGGTGTTGATGACGAAGAGATGAAACTGCCGTTAACAGACTGAATTTGTTGTACTGTCAACTCGGCACGTTTTTCTTTAAAACCTTCTTGACGCTCAACGGTTTGCATACCCAAGCGTCCTGCTATAATCACGCGATCGCCTTGGTGATAATTTTGCTGAATTTCTGTAGCCAAATTCCCCCAACCGACAACTTTTAATGTGGCTGGTGGATCTTCTGGCTTCTGGGAGTTGGGAAATTGCACCAACATTTCTGTGACTGCTAAATTATCGGATGTATAGCGTAGTTGCGGTTCTTGAATGATTTCTGCCATTAATACACAGCTGTTCATTAAATTCTCCTCAGTGTTTGGAAAATAGGGGTAAGAAGTCAGGAGTCAGGAGTCAGGAGTTATGAGTCAGAATTCAAAATAGAATTAGCGTCACCGGTTAGTAAATTACTAACCTGCTGCTCGTCTAAACTCAGAGGTAAGCTCATAGATTTCTGTTTTAGGATTTTTTGTAATTAGTCTCTATCCGTTATCTCTAAATAAATAATCTCTCTGATTAAAGTTATTTCTAGCATAAAAGCCAAGCGATAGTGTTGAACAGCATACAAGACGCTACTCTCTACCTTCGCCTGACTGAAACGAGCATTGATTTCTGCATGAGTAGTATAATTGTACCATTAAGTTGTCAACTCAACACAATTTCTCACTGAGAATTTACTGAGAATTTTCTGATCGTTTTTTAGTGTTATGGCAGTTCTCGTTCACGTGAGGTACATCCGTAGGGGCAATATCTTGCACATTGGTGTCAACGTTTTTCCCTCACCCCCAACCCCTCTCTCCCACATTTGGGAGAGGGGAGTCAGGAATTCTTGTTCCCCTTCTCCCAAACATGGGAGTCAAATACTCACAGTATCGGTTTAAAATCGTTGCTGTCAGGAATTCTTGTTCCCCTTCTCCCAAACATGGGAGAAGGGGTGAGGGGATGAGGGCGAAATCATCTGGATTCAACGCCAACTTCATCTAACTTTTTCCTGAAGTTGACACCAATGTACCCTGCCTTCAGCCTTCGGCTACATGAATTGCTTCTACACCTTGCAATAGAATCTTGTACCTCATCTGAGTGGGAACCGCTATATCTGGCTGTGCAAATTCCCTACACTTTTACATGAACTGGGAACACACCTAAAGCGATTAGTCTAGCTGGTAAGTCGCGCAAAATTGGCAAGCGTAGCAATATGGGTGGTACAGGGGATTGAAAGGGACTATCAGCAGCCAGTACAGGAGCAAAAATTCGCTTCTGGATCAAGGTTTGAAATGCTTGGATGATACGTGTTGGTAATTCTCGTTGACGCTGGACTTTGGCTAAGTCGCTAATTTCTACATGGTGATTTTGCAGTGGTTTAGTCAAGACATTTGCTGCTACTACTGCATCTTGAATGGCGTAATTAATCCCGACTCCGCCAACTGGGGACATGACATGGGCTGCATCACCAATTAGCAGCAATCCTGGACGACACCAATGCTTCACCAAACTAGATTCCACCGAGAGAAAAGCTACCTGTGACCAATCATGTAAACTGTGAATGCGATCAGCTACGCTGGGCGGAACGCCATCGCTCAATTCTGGTACAACTTCCACCACAGACTGTTTTAATGCTGCTAAACCAGTAGCCCGTAACTTTTGATAGCCTCCCTTAGGAATCACATACGCAATTTGCCATTCATCCCCACGGTCAAGCATAGCGATAATCCGACCCGGTGCAAAACGGCCCATCCCTCCTGCCTCATCTTCTGGTTGACGAGGTAAGCGAAACCAGAGAATATCCATTGGTGGCGAAGTTTCCACCGCTACAAAATTCCCCAACTGTCGTAACCGTGAATGACGACCATCTGCACCCACTGTCAACATTGCCCGAATTTCGTGCCAACCACCAGCCCCTCGATAGCGCACACCATGAATTACCCCATCTTCCTCAATTAATTCCTGTACATTCGCCCCCATCACTAGTTGAAAACACGGATATTGTTGTGCTTCCTGGGTAATAAACTCCAAGAATTTCACTTGAGGCAGCATTGTAATATATGGGTAGCGAGTTTTTAGGTGACTAAAGTCAGCCATTGTAAACGTATTTTCTGGCGTTTTTACCCGAATTTGCCGCATCTTGCTATGAGGTAATTGTAAAAGGCGATCGCTCAAACCCAACTCTTCCATAATTTGCATCACCGATGGGTGAATCGTATCGCCGCGAAAATCCCGATCAAAATCTTTATGGGCTTCCAGCAACATCACAGAAATCCCTTGACGCGCCAACAGCAAAGCCAACACAGCCCCAGCCGGGCCGCCACCGACAATGCAACAATCGGTAGTCTGTACATCTAAAATCTCATGGGCAGAACTGATACTCACGTCTTGCGGTACATTGGTAATCATGACAACACCTCCAGACAGCCCTAAAATTAAGCTTAGTGTGCTTTCGAGAATGCCAGCAATTTTTTTAATTTTTTGTATTCATCCAGAACGTGTATCATGAACGCTAAAATGTCCTTCGTCATTAGTTTATAGTCCAGGACTTCTTTGACTAATGACCATTGACTAATGACTCTTACGAGTTCGCTAGTCGCTCATGGGGGAAACCCCCAAGACCGCGCTAGCTCACTAATGACTAATAATTAACACCCGTGGCGCAAGTTGTTTTAGAAAACATTTACAAAAGCTTTCCCCCGCGTAAAGGGGAAAGCACAGCAACCCCATCTAGCCAGAAAACTGGTGCAGCCGCAGAAGTAAACGACAATATCAATGTCTTGCGGCGGATTAACCTGACTATTCCCAATGGGGAATTTATGGTGCTAGTGGGGCCTTCTGGCTGTGGTAAAAGCACCCTACTGCGGTTAATTGCTGGCTTGGAAGTCATGACAGGCGGTAATATTTGGGTAGGCGATCGCTTAGTTAATGATTTGCCCCCAAAAGAAAGAGACATTGCGATGGTGTTTCAAAATTACGCCCTCTATCCCCACATGAGTGTATATGACAACATCGCTTTCGGCTTGCGTCGCCGTTCTGGAACAGGAGGGACAAGGGGACAAGGGGACAAATCTTTCACCCCATCCCCCCATCCCCCCTCTCCCCCTCCTCCCCTCTCCCCCCCTGGGCAGAAAATCTCCTCGTAGGTGTGACAAGAAAGTTACCGAAAGGACTGCGTTACATTTCTGACAAAGAACGAGAAGTAGATGAGCAAGTACGTGCTGTGGCTCAGTTGTTACAAATGGAAACCCTGCTGCATCGCTTACCGAAACAACTATCGGGTGGACAAAGACAGAGGGTAGCATTAGGAAGAGCGATCGCTCGCAATCCCCAAGTATTCTTAATGGATGAGCCACTGTCTAACTTAGATGCCAAATTAAGAGCCGAAACCCGCGCCCAAATTGTCAAATTACAGCGTCATTTAGGGACAACAACGATCTATGTTACCCATGATCAAACAGAAGCGATGACAATGGGCGATCGCATTGCCATCATGAATCAAGGGCAAATTCAACAAGTTGCATCCCCTTTAGAACTTTACAATCATCCTGCTAATCGCTTTGTCGCTGAATTTATTGGCACACCCCCAATGAATTTTATTCCCGTGGAGTTTCATGCACCACTATTAATTACCCATTCCCAGTTCCGTTTTACTCTCCCAGAAGTCTGGGGAACCGCGCTACAAAAATATGATGGACAAACCATTATTTTAGGCATTCGTCCAGAACACTTAACTTTAAGCGTACCTGCTACTAAAAATCTGCCCGTCCAAGTAGATTTGGTGGAAAACCTCGGTAATGATTCTTACATTACTGTCACCTTAGCTCAAACTGAATCTCGGTTTACATACACAACCAATTCTCTCCAAGTCCGCATTCCACCAGAACGTTTAGTCAGTATTGGTGAGCAACTATGGCTATCACTCACTCCAGACAAAATTCACTTTTTTGATCCAGTAACGGAGTCAGCTATATTTCCCAGTAATCTCATTTAAAAATAAAATTCCTACTGTGAGAGGGTGGGCAAATAGGGAAGTAATACTACTGTAGAAAGACGTGAAGACCGATCCTGGTAATGGTGCGCTTCTCTTTAAAATGACCATATAAGAACAAATTGTTCTATCTGCACTTGAGCTTCTAAAGTGGTAGCCTAACCTATGCAACCAACTAATCCAAACCAATTTACCGAAAAAGCCTGGGAAGCGATCGCCCATACGCCTGAAGTTGCCAAACAGCATCAACAGCAGCAGATAGAAAGTGAACACTTGATGAAAGCCCTACTGGAACAGGACGGTTTAGCCAGTGGGATTTTGACAAAAGCAGGTGTAAACTTACAAAAAGTCAGCGATCGCACAGAACAATATATCCAACGTCAACCCAAAGTTTCCGGTAGCAGCACATCGGTATACTTGGGGCGGAGTTTAGATACACTCCTAGACAGGGCGGAAGGATATCGGAAAGATTTTCAAGACGAATTTATCTCTATTGAACATTTATTATTGGCTTACGCCAAGGATGACCGTTTCGGCAAAGGATTATTCCAAGAATTCGGTTTAGATGAAAATAAACTCAAGCATATTATTAAAGAAGTTCGTGGGAGTCAAAAAGTGACCGACCAAAATCCCGAAGGCAAATATCAATCACTAGAAAAATACGGACGTGATCTGACAGAAGCCGCCCGTAAAGGTCAACTTGATCCGGTGATTGGCCGGGATGATGAAATTCGCCGCACCATTCAAATTCTTTCTCGCCGCACCAAGAATAACCCAGTGCTGATTGGTGAACCGGGTGTGGGGAAAACAGCGATCGCCGAAGGACTAGCACAGCGCATCGTCGCCGGTGATGTTCCCCAATCCTTGAAAGACCGCAAGCTGATTTCTTTAGATATGGGGGCAATGATTGCGGGGGCTAAATTTCGGGGAGAATTTGAAGAACGTCTCAAAGCCGTATTAAAAGAAGTCACCGAATCTGGTGGCAATATAGTTCTATTTATTGATGAGATTCATACCGTTGTCGGTGCGGGTGCAACTCAAGGGGCAATGGATGCTGGTAACTTGTTAAAACCCATGCTAGCGCGGGGTGAGTTGCGTTGCATTGGGGCAACAACTTTAGATGAATATCGTAAATATATTGAAAAAGATGCAGCACTGGAAAGACGCTTCCAACAAGTTTATGTAGATCAGCCCAGCGTGGAAGATACAATCTCCATCTTGCGGGGGTTGCGGGAACGCTACGAAAACCATCATGGGGTGAAGATTTCTGATAGTGCCTTAGTAGCAGCCGCTACATTGTCTAGCCGTTATATTAGCGATCGCTTCCTCCCAGATAAGGCGATCGATTTGGTAGACGAAGCCGCCGCTAGGTTGAAAATGGAGATTACTTCCAAGCCAGAGGAACTCGACGAAATTGATCGCAAGATTCTGCAATTGGAAATGGAGAAGCTATCTTTGCAAAAAGAAAGTGATGCCGCTTCCCGCGAACGCTTGGAAAGACTAGAAAGAGAAATTGCTGATCTCAAAGAAGAACAAAGAACTTTGAGCGCCCAATGGCAATCGGAAAAAGATATTATTGACAAAATTCAGTCGATTAAAAAAGAGATTGAACGAGTTAATCTAGAAATTCAGCAGGCGGAACGTAATTATGACCTGGAAACGGCAGCTAAGTTAAAATTTGGCACGTTAACAGACTTACAACGCCAATTGGAAATAGCAGAAAGAGAATTATCTCAAGCCCAAGGTACAGGTAAATCCTTGTTGCGAGAAGAAGTAACTGAAGGTGATATTGCCGAAGTTATTTCTAAATGGACAGGTATCCCCATCAGTAAGTTGGTGGAATCGGAGAAAGAAAAACTCCTACACCTAGAAGATGAACTCCATCATCGCGTCATTGGACAAGCTGAAGCCGTCACAGCCGTTGCCGATGCCATTCAGCGATCGCGGGCTGGTTTGGCTGATCCCAATCGTCCCACAGCTAGCTTTGTTTTCCTCGGCCCCACAGGTGTCGGTAAAACCGAGTTAGCCAAGGCACTCGCAGCTTATATGTTCGACACCGAAGAAGCACTGGTGCGGATTGATATGTCCGAGTATATGGAGAAACACGCTGTTTCCCGGTTAATTGGTGCGCCTCCCGGATATGTAGGTTACGAAGAAGGGGGACAACTCACAGAAGCTATTCGTCGTCGTCCTTATGCCGTGATTCTCTTTGACGAAATTGAGAAAGCCCATCCCGATGTGTTTAATATTTTCCTACAAATTCTGGATGATGGACGTGTCACCGATGCCCAAGGTCATACAGTGGACTTTAAGAACACGATCATTATTATGACCAGTAATATCGGTTCTCAGTTCATCCTCGATATCGCCGGAGATAACTCCCGCTACGATGAAATGCGCCATCGGGTCATGGAAGCAATGCGAAATAGCTTCCGTCCAGAATTTCTCAACCGCATTGACGAAATCATCATCTTCCACGGCTTAGATAAGAGAGAATTGCGACAAATTGTCCAGTTGCAGGTTGAGAGATTAAGACAGAGATTGAGCGATCGCAAAATTTCCCTCCGACTCTCCGATGCGGCTCTTGACTTTTTAGCAGAAGTAGGCTATGACCCTGTATTTGGGGCGCGTCCACTCAAACGAGCAATTCAGCGCGAATTAGAAACACAAATTGCTAAAGCTATTTTGCGCGGTGAATTCAACGATGGGGACACAATTTTTGTTGATGTACAGAATGAAAGATTGTCCTTTAGTCGTTTACCTGTGGAGATATTTAGTAGTTAAACTATTAAACCATCCAAATACATAGGTAATAACAATTTCCCTTAAATGTGAAACAGTAGAGACGTTGCAAACAGCACACAGTAGAGACGTTGCATTGCAACGTCTCTACATAATTTATGTGTATCATGATTAACGTGAAATGGTATAAGGACTTACGCAGTAAGCCCCTACTAAAAACTCTATCCCCTATCCCCTATCCCCTATTCCCTGTTACCTGTCACCTGTTCCCATCATCCGTTCCATCAGGCGATCGCCTACACGTAGAGCATTAGCAATAATTGTGAGAGTGGGGTTAACGGCAGCACTAGAACGGAAAAAACTACCATCTACGACATATAAATTATCAACATCGTGGGTACGACAATTAAGGTCTAAAACTGAAGTCTGGGGATCTTCACCAAAGCGACAAGTCCCGCACTGATGAGCCACACCTTGCAACGGAATTTTTTTGCGGAAATAAAAGGAAGCGGGAATAATTCGTTCACCACAACCAATGGCTTTGAGGACTTGTGTCCAGCGATTCACCAGTCGATTGTAAGCACTGGTGTTATTTTCAGTGTAATGTAGCTGGATAGAATCACCCCGGAGTGTGACGCGGTTGTTGGGGTCTGGCAAATCTTCAGATGTGAGCCACCAGTCTACCGAATGATTAGCGATCGCCTCAAATGTATGTCTTTCCTGAAAAGATAAACCTAACACTGAGGGAGACTCTTGAGCAATCATATCTGCATTTACTTTACCCAATAACTGTACATGACCCATTGGGTAATCAAAATCCTCATCACCCCAGTAAAAATCGTTAATTGCTAGGGTTTTTTGAAATGTCGTGGGATTAGCTTTTAAACTGACTCCAATAATCGCTCCATTTTGATGCTTCATTAAATTGCGTCCTACCTGATCCGAACTATTCGCCAGTCCATTGGGATGCTGTGCATTAGCCGAACGCAACAATAAAGCAGCAGAATTAATTGACCCACAGGCAACAACTACAATATCACCAGAAAACAAATAGATTTCTCCATCAATTTCCGTTTCCACCGCCGTTACTTCTCGTCCAGAAGCACTTGTATGTAGACGTTTTACCCTGGCTTCAGTAATGAGTGTCACATGATCATACTGCTCTGCTGGACGGATGCAATTCACATCGGCATCAGCTTTAGCATCAACTAGACAAGGAAACCCATCACAGGTGTTACAACGAATGCAAGCACTCAGACGACGATTTACTTCATTTAACTTAATCGCCAGTGGTAAATAAAACGGATGAAAACCTTCTGTTGTCAGCGAGTCATGAATCTCTTGGATACGCGGTTCGTGGTGAATAGCCGGATAAAAATATTCTGCCGTCTCAGATGCCTCAGTTGGGTCTAAACCCCGTTTACCATGCACTTCATAAAGCTTTTCCGCCTCAGTGTAATAAGGTTGAAAATCCTTGTACTTGAGAGGCCAAGCCGGGGAAATACCATCCTTGTGAATCACTTGATCAAAATCTTGTTCTCGCCAGCGAAATAGCGCACCACCATAGACTTTAGTATTACCACCAACAAAATAGCCCGTACCAGGATAAATAACCTGTGCTTTGTCGTCATACCAAGCTTCTTGAGTATGATAGCGGTCTTTCTGGACTACTTGCACTGTGTCCCAGTTTGCTTTTTCACGGGGTAAAAAAGCACCACGTTCCAGAATCAGAATTTTTTTCCCAGTGGGAGCTAGACGATAAGCAAGTGTACCGCCCCCGGCTCCAGTACCAATAATTATGACATCGTAATGTACAGTGGTCATAAATTTTTTGCAAGTAAAGTTATGCTAATTCACACCTGATGTGAATTAGATGTAATTGGTAATACTCGCCAAGAGCGAGAAACAAGCTATGTAATTGAAGAAGTTTTACCTATTGCCTCTGATTACATATCATTAGTAGAGGATGTCATAGTATATTCGGCAGCTGCTTGAGCGCGACGACGACTCATTTTTTGTTCATGTGCTTCGTAAGCAATGCACATCCAGATTAAAGTCATAAATAAGATAACTTTGTTAAAGCTCTCTACTCCATTAGCAAAAACACTACCACCAGGTACGATGCCAAATGCGAGGACGATGCTAAATGTCATTAAAATCAGCAGTAATCCTGTCCACCGTAACCAAAAGTTGAGAGCAAACAAAGCACCTAGCGTCATCTCTGCTAAAGGTAGCAACCAAGCATAGGGAATGGCGAAGAACCCAGGTAGCGGCCCTATACCTTCCCATCCTGGGGGAATTCCTGGCCCAATTATTTGCAGTTTTAGCGTCAAGACCGTCTGGTAGAAACCGTTGGGAATGCTGAAGTTGAGATAATTACCAATACCAGATAGGAAAAAGAAAAGCCCTACCATTACACGATTGACGATAAAAGCTGTCCGGAGGTTGAGTAAGTATTTCATAAGGAGTGAGGGAGTGGTGAGTGGTGAGTGAGGGAGTGAGGGAGTGAGGGAGTGAGGGAGTGGTGAGTGCTGAGTGCTGAGTGAGGGAGTGAGGGAGTGGTGAGTGCTGAGTGCTGAGTAGAAGTCGGAAGTCGAATGACCAATGACCAATGACTATTGACCATTGACTATTGACCATTGACTATTGGAATTATTTAGCAGAAGGTGCTAGTTGATTAAGTAAAGTTGGGATACCTGTCCAACTGAAGTTTTGTTGAAATTGTGTGGGTTGAGCAGCTCGCAAGACTAGGGGGGTGGCTATGATCAGTCCAGCAGCGATGGTTGCCATTCCATATAACCAAGGGGTTTGTCCCAATTGCATATGAGAAAAGGGACGATGGCGTTGGAATAACTCATCAGTTAGCCACTCAGTTGTCACTTTACGGTTATGTGCAGAGTTGGGCAGTAATTGTAAATAGGTCGCTTCTCTGATAAGATGACCGGGCTGACCTTGAATTTGAACTTTATTGAATAAATTGGCAACACCTTCGTTGAGTCCCAATTTCATCAAAGTGCCACGCATTTGAATTTGGACGGGAATTGTGGGTTTGTGTTCTTGGAGACACTGGAGATTGTGAGCGATCGCTTTTCCTTGTTGATAGGCTACTTGGGCTGTCGGTGGTTGGGGATTGTCCTGATTTGCCGCGCAGTCACCCGCCGCAAAAACTTCGGGAAAATCAGCTAGTTGCAATGTGGGTGTTACCAATAATCGCCCTCGATTGTGGGGAACTGGTAACTCCATCAATAAAGGATTAGGGGCAGTTCCAGCAGTCCACACAATTGTCCCAGCCTGTAACACTTTTGTTTGTTCGTTTTGCTGATACTCCACAGCTTGCGCTTGAATTTGTGTCACAGCCGCATTAAAGAGGAAATCCACAGGAATGACTCGACGTTTGAGCGCGCGCTGTGCAGTGCAGCGCAAATGGCTATTGACATCGCCCTTGAGAATTTCCTGGCTACGGTTGACTAACACAACCCGAATTTCATTAGCATCACCGCCCAACTCGTCGTACCAGATGGGTAATAAATCCGCTAAAGTACAAGCTAGTTCAATGCCAGCTGGGCCTGCACCAATAATGGCAACAGTGAGTAGTAGCCGACGCTGGGCTGAGTCTGAAGTTTGAATTGCTTGATGTAGTCTGTGACGTAAGTGCTTTCGCAAAGCGATCGCCTGTTCTCCAGAAGTAAATGGCACAGCATATTCTGCCGCACCTGGAGTATTAAAATAAGTGGTTTTACCACCCAGGGCTAACACTAAGTTGCTGTAATTAACCAGCTTGCCAGAAACTAGCCCTACTCTACGTTGATCTAAATCGACCGACTCTACCGTATCTTGCACAAAGGTGACACTACTACCAGCTAAAAGTTCTTTGTAGCGGGGGTAAACCTGTTCGCTGTGCAGTTCACCACTTAGTAGTTCGTACAATAAGGGCTTGAAGCTGAAGCGATCGCGCTGTTCAATTAAAATAATCGGACGAGAGTAATTTTGCTGGCTTAAGTGTAAAGCTGTAAACAGTCCAGCGAAGCCACCACCCAGGATGACTGTGGGATGAGACGCTTGCTGCATAGGTTCATAGAGTTGCTTGAGTGAACTGCTCTTAGTATCTCGGTAGGTAACAACTCTTAAGTGATGGCATCATAAAGCTTGGCTGAGAAATTCAAAGGAATTAGCTAGATAATTTTCATGACTTTCTCAGCAATAATTCAGGTAATGAGTGCTGAGTGCTGTTAGCGGAAGCGGGGCGTTTAGCCCGTGCTGAGTAATGAGTGAGGGAGTGAGCGAGTGATGAGTGAGTGCTGTTAGCGGAAGCGGGGCGATGCAGCCCGTGCTGAGTGCTGAGTGAGGGACAAGAAGAGAATCTAATAACTAATGACTAATGACTAATGACTAATGACCAATGACTAATGACTAATGACTAATACTGTAAATTACGTAAGTAACCAATAGAGAAGAAGGTTTTTTGATTTGTCATGGGTTTTTAAGTATAAGTAATAGTAACAACAATTAAATATTAAAACAGTGAACAGTGTTATCACAGCGTATGGTGGGGGATTTAAACCCACCACCAACGCCTACCACCAATTTGTGGGGGACTTAAACCCAAGGATAAATACATCACTCTTCACTGATAACTGATAACTGATAACTGATAACTGTTAAAGGTTGACATTTCCCACTAACTTAAAGAATCATCTTAGAGAAAGTGGTCACTCTTGGGAAAACCATGCACATAGTTATTCAGGTTCTAGTTGAGGTATTAATTGTTATTGGATTGTCTCGATTAGTAGGGTTGGCATTCAAATCAATTAAGCAACCTTTGGTAATTGGTGAAATTGTGGCGGGAATTATGCTTGGCCCGTCTTTATTTGGGTTAATTGCTCCTCATGTAGCAGTTACCTTGTTCCCACCAGAGACTATTCCTTTTCTCAATGTTTTATCTCAGGTAGGACTAATCTTTTTCATGTTTTTGATTGGGTTAGAACTCAATCCTAAATACTTGAGTGGTCAATTAGAAGTTGCAGTTTTAACTTCTCATGTCAGTATTTTAGTGCCTTTTTCTTTGGGAACACTGTTAGCATTACTGCTTTATCCTTTAGTTTCCAATGCGGGTGTATCTTTTACCGCCTTTGCCTTATTTTTAGGGGCAGCAATGTCAATTACGGCATTTCCCGTTTTGGCACGAATTATCACCGAAAATAATTTACAAGGTACTCGCCTGGGGACATTGGCTCTAACTTGTGCCGCAGTGGATGATGTGACAGCATGGTGTTTACTAGCAGTAGCGATCGCTGTTGCCAGAACTGGTAATATTGCCGGAGCATTTCCCACAATTATCGAGAGCATAGCTTATATCGGTTTCATGCTCACCGTGGGGCGTTGGTTTCTCAACCGCTTGGCTGCTTACTACCGCCGTACCGGGCGCTTAAGTCAATTTGTGCTAGCAGGGATTTATGTTGGAGTTGTTGCCTCCGCCTTAATTACTGAACTCATTGGCATTCACTTAATTTTCGGGGCATTTTTGTTAGGTGCAGCCATGCCCAAGAATGCAGAATTAGTCCGAGAATTAGCTGTAAAAACCGAAGATTTCGTCTTAATCTTTCTGCTGCCGATATTTTTTGCCTATAGTGGTTTGCGAACAGAAATTGGTTTGCTAAATCGTCCCGAACTTTGGCTATTGTGTGCAGCAGTTTTATTAGTAGCGATCGCCGGCAAGTATATTGGTACTTATGTGGCTGCACGAGTGAGTGGGATTAACAAGCGGGAAGCCTCAGCCCTGGGTTGGTTAATGAATACTCGCGGCTTAACTGAGTTAATTGTGCTAAATATCGGTTTGGAATTAGGAGTAATTACGCCGTTATTATTCACCATGTTGGTAATTATGGCATTGGTAACAACATTTATGACATCGCCTTTACTGGAATGGACATATCCCAAAAGACTCATCAAGTTGGATGTGGTAGAACCAGAAGCAGAAGAAACTACAGAGGTCACAATCACCAGCCCAGCTTACGTTCGCCCTTACCGCATTTTAGTGCCAGTCGCCAATCCCCGCAGTCAAAAGGGGTTACTCCAGCTAGCGGTAGCCATTGCCTTCAATTATCGCCAACCAGCTGTTGTCAATCCCCTCAGTTTGATTGAATTAGAAGAAGACTACAGTTTTGAAAGTACACCCACAGAAGCTGATCGATTAATTGCCCATCGTCGCCACCAGCTAGAAGAATTAATCAGTACTTTAGAACCAACTACCCATTCCTTTATCCATCCCATTGTGCGGATATCCAGCAATGTCGCTAGAGAAACAGCCCAGATTGCCAAACTCGAACTAGCTGACTTAATTCTTGTCGGATGGCATCGCCCAGCCTTTAGTAATAATCGCTTGGGTGGAAGAGTCGGGCAAATTCTCAGTACTGCACCAGTCGATGTGGGTGTTTTTGTTGATCGGGGAGGAGAAAGATTAGAAAATCTTTTAGTTCCCTACTCAGCGAATATTCATGATGACTTAGCCCTGACACTAGCACTGAGACTATTAATCCATCACGACACACGGATGTTGCAGATACTACAAGTTTCCTCTGAAAATCAGGCAGAAGATGAATTGAGCCACGAGCTACACGCCATGATGGAGAAATTACCCGATAGTGTCCGCGATCGCATTCACATCAACATTATCCCAGCCTCAGCAGCCCTCAAAGCCCTAGTAGCAGCCTCAGAAACAGTTGACTTGACAATTGCTGGTACAAGTCGCGCCTGGGGTATTGAGCGTCAAACCCTGGGCAAATACACGGACGCTTTAGCTATTCAATGCCGTTCCTCACTACTAATCACTCGCCGCTATAGCCAAATCACCTCTCATCTCACTTCTGTCTTACCGGAAGTCAACACTCAAGAACCCACAGTCAAGAATTAAAACCATGAATCATTTCAACTCAAAATCTTTGGTATTTTATGGAGTGACGATCGGTTCAGTTCTCCTGTTGTTTAAAATTGTCACCACCTATGGAGAAAAACATCTCCAAGCCTCTCCTGTCCTGAATCCTCGCTATCGGATTAATTGGACACAAAATTTACCCAATTGCCAGCAATCAGAACCCCTGACACTAGATATTCAGCAATCAGGCATTTACTTAAATGCTGCTCTCGTACCCACCAATGCCACCACAGATAAAGAAAAGCGGTTGCACCTCACAGGTATCCTCAAAAATCAACAGTTAAACCTGACGGGCAAAATCGATCAAGCGATTTTGTGTGATATTGCCCCTCCTCGCTCTATTCAAGCCCAAATGCAGTTAGTAGATCAAGGTCAACTCCAAGGTCAACTCATCATCAGTAGCATTTCGCAAATTTTAAAATTTAATGCTACACCTGAAGCAGCCCAAGCGCCATCTAAAAATTTAAATAGCCATTAGAATGGACAGCGATGGCTCAGAATCATCGGTAAATCAGCAAAATTTGGGATTGAGGATTGGAGTTAGAAGCCGCTACCACAAAGCGGTTTCAGTAATCTTACTAATAGTATTTATCCCAAATTTGTATTATTGATTAACCAAAACTGCAAGATGGCTGATGGCTCAACATACAAGGGATAAATACTGATGTCTAAGGCTATGACGAGTAACAACATCCAAGGGAGCAAGCTACTATTTAGTGCTGGCTGGTGTGTGGCGATCGCCTCCATCGCTCTAGTGACAAACAGTGGTGTAGCTACGGCTCAAGTACAATTAGCAAAGCTGAACAATTGGCGATTTTCCCCAGGGACGAAGAAGCTAGAAATTACCCTGTCATCTGGTAAAACACCGCAATACTTCTACCTTGCTGAACCTCCCCGACTAGTAGTAGACATTCCTGATACCAAATTAGGTTCGGTTTCCACGATGCAAAACTATACTGGAGCCATTCAGAGGGTACGTGTTTCCCAATTAAGTGCCAACGTTACTCGCATTGTCTTAGATTTAGCTCCAGGATTTGCTGCCGATCCCAACCAAGTCCAACTGCAACCAGTTTCTAAACAAAACCCTACGCGCTGGGTTTTACGTCCAGCGATCGCTAAATCCACACCAAAGCCAGAAAACTCTCAGCGATCGGCTACACTGGGCGGAACGCCATCGGCTAGCACTTCACCCCAAAATAACTCTAACTACTTACAATTACCCAGCACAATACCAGCGATCGGTGGTACTCAACAACCATTCGTCACCGTCCCACCCCTAACATCAAATCAAACACCCGCCAATATCAACGCCAGTTTCCCCCCCACCGCCACAACACCACCCAATAATCCCCTCGTCATTGAATTTGGGCAACCAATACCGAAGTGAAATGGGGAGTGCTGAGTGCTGAGTGCTGAGTTATGAGTGCTGAGTTATGAGTGCTGTTAGCGGTAGCGGGGCGTTCAGCCCGTGCTGAGTGCTGAGTAGTGAGTGAGTTAAGAAGTTTTTCTCCCCTGCTCCCCTGCTCCCCTGCTCCCCTGCTCCCCTGCCTTCCTTGCTCCCCTCCCCTGCCCCTAAAATCTCTCCGTCTCTATCGGTGGTGCAACTGCACCTGGTTGGGCGATGAAGAAGTTTTGGGCAGCTTCGTTTTGATAAATACACCTGATATCAGGTTTTTCACTATCTAAGTTGCCTGTAAAACCAAAGGTATTGAGACGATTTTTGCAGTCTCGGACTTGATCGGATGTGATTAATTTGCGTTGCTCTAAAATTGCCCAGTTATTTTGTCTAAGAACACATCCAGGACGCATACTAGGTTGGGCAACATAGACATTAAAAGGGTTGAGGGTCACAAATAACCTAGCGTCCATCACCATCGCGCTGGCTCCATTCTGGACGCAAATCTCAGGGTTTGGTGATTTGGTGTCTATAAATTCGCGGGAAGCCACATTCGATGGGGTTAATGTGGTTGTAGAGCTAAAAGCAATGCCAATGCCAATCCCCAGAACAAAAACTCCACCTAAAATGGCGATCGTGGTGAAGTTAAAAATTGAAGATGGAATCCCAGGAGATTTAGGAGTAGTAGCTGATCTACCAGTAGATTTACGTCTCATTTTTGGTTTATAACCTTCACGCCTGAAAAAGCTGGGAGTGGTTTAACTTGCTCTCCCTATTTCAGTATGCCGATTCTTGAGTCTAATTGCCCGTAACTTTTTAGATAATATTCTTAATTTTCTAAAAACAGGCGCGGCAGGATTCGAACCTGCGACAGTCCGCTTAGAAGGCGGATACTCTATCCAACTGAGTTACGCGCCCAAGTGAAAACCTAGGCTCTTAATAGGAGTCATCTGAACAATTATATCGTTCTCGCACCGAAGAAGCAATCAAAAAATTGCAGATTTGCACTTAGGAAGGCTATGATTTTAGTCGCTATTGAGTCTATATCGACAAAAAACGCAGCATATCGATTATATTGTGTGGCTAGAGGTTAGAGGCAGAGGGGCAGAGGGGCAGGGGAGGTAGGGGAGGTAGGGGAGGTAGGGGAGAAAAACTTCTTAACTCACTCCCTCACTCAGCACGGGCTGCATCGCCCCGCTACCGCTAACAGCACTCATAACTCAGCACTCACTACTCCCTACTCCACGTAAGTAATCGCACTCTTGGCGATGTTGTCAAATCGGATTATAAATCGCATATCTACAAAGCCCCTGTGAGGAGTTATTTGCTAGTGCCATGTTTATTTTGAAACGGCAGGATGTTGAAATATCAAGCATTCAGCACCCAAAAAAGGATCAGCAAGTGCCGATCCTCAATTATCAGGGGCAGACTTTTCGCTTGATTAGTGTGTTTAAGGCGGGACAAGAGGAAGAAGCTAGATCCTTTTGGAGAGAATTAACGGACAATCGGGGTAAGGCTTGTGTCTTGCTGGAAGAAACCGATCGCTTTAGTGTCTGGGGTAAGGTACGCTTAGACCAGCTAGGTAATGATACTGGGGGTCACAACAAAAATGGTGTTTTTATCCAAGCCAGTATTTTGCTGCTGCAATCTGTCCACATGGATATTGAAGATTTTTTAGGTACTAAGCAAGCTGGATTATTTGAAAAAGATATTGCCGAAGTGATGCGTCAACAGCAGTTGCCAGAAACTGCTTCGATTGAGGCGGTGAGGCACTGGATATCAACTAATCCTCTAGAGGCGGCTAAACTCCCGGCTTGGAAAGAAAATCATGTCATGAGCTTCCTACAAGAACTACATAAACTGGGTAAAACATATTTTGGTAACGCCAATTTTGCTCACCAGATAGCAGATAAGTTACAAGATATGCCAGAAGGTGAGCGATCGCTATTTATCTCTTGGCTAAATCAATCTCCACTGAGTAAACTGTGGCAATAGCATAGAACTTGTCGGTATAAAACCATCTTTAGATAGTTGCTATTTGCTGATAATTGTGTATTTACAAGTTCTTGCACATCCAAAAATTGCCAGAGTGCATTCAATCCCTATGAATAGTTCCTACAAGAATTCGTCTCAAATTGCCAAATCTTTGTTCACCAGCCAAAACATTGTTTTAGTTAACATTGGCTGGGCTGTACTAGCACTGCTATACTTTTTGTTGTTCAGCGCCAAAGTCCCAGGGCCGAATGGTGCAGAAAGTCGGGCTGAGTGGTATGTGCTTGGTACAAATATTTTTGAAGCCTTAGCCTACCTCAACGCCGGGATTTTATGCTTGCGAAATTGGCGCAGTCCACAAATTGTCAGCAGTCGAAACGTGTGGCTGGCGATCGCCATAGGTATGCTTTCTTATTTCCTGGGAGGGATATTTTTTGGTTATACAGAAATAGTTTTAAAAGAAGAACCGGATGTGTCGATTGGCGACGTGTTTTTTGTACTAGCATACATATCTCTGGGTATAGGCATGATTTTAGCTGTGGCTGCTAGACGAATCAATTTAGAAAAATGGCAATGGCTGATTGTTTTAGCCATTGGATTCTTTGGTAGTTTGTTGGCATGGTGGATTTCTATGCAGCAAGCAACAGGCCAAGAAGAATTATTAGTCACAATTTTGAACTGGTTTTACATAGTTAGCGATGTACTACTATTAATTATCGCTACCACCCTTTTATTAGCTTTTTGGGGAGGAAGAGTAGCCCAATCCTGGAGAATGATTGCAGCGGCCGCCTTTTCGCTTTACATTGCAGATATGTGGTTTAAATACGCCCAGGGTCCCAATTATCAAAGTGGAGAGATATTAGAAGTGTTTTGGGTGTTTAGTGGAGTGTTATTTGGTATGGGTGCTGCCCTAGAATATGACGCATCATTAAGCCGGACTCGGCGGGAGCGCGGACGAAAACGAGCATAGAAAAGATTGGTATCTACCGTGAGAAAACTAACAAATTCTGACAAACAAGAAATTCTCAAGCTATATCGAGAAACTGCTGAAACAACCTCAACTTTAGCAGAGCGCTATGACGTGAGTAACTCCACCATTAGCCGCCTGCTAAAGAGTACCTTGGCAGAAGATGAGTATGAATACCTCGTTTCCTTAAAACGGGCAGCCAGAACTCCCGAAGGCAGGGCGCAGGTAAGTTATGACCAAGTTCCTTTTTTGAGTCAACCAGAACCAGAGGTTGCTATTCCCAGTCGTGGGAAGGTTGAGCTACCGCAGCTCATAGCACAGCCAGAAGTTCTGCCAGAGGATAAAAAGCCAACTCCGGCGATTAAAAAGGCGCGGCAAGTAGCTAAACCAACGTCTTTGCCAGAGGAGGAAGAACAACCCACACCTTTAATCAAAAAGGCGCGGCGAGTCATCAAGCCGACATCTTTACCAGAGGAAGCAGAACAGCCCACACCTTTGATCAAAAAGGCGCGGCAAGTACCCAAGCCGACATCTTTGCCAGAGGAGGAAGAACAACCCACCCCTGTGATTAAAAAGGCGCGGCGAGTCATCAAGCCGACATCTTTGCCAGAGGAAGTAGAACAACCAACCTCAGAGATTAGAAAAGTGCGGCGGCGTTCTTTAACAGAAGACGAAGCTAATGAACCGATCGCTCGGCAATTAGAAATTCCTGTTGTCAAATCACCGAAAATCTCTAGTATTCCCGATCCCTTATTAGAGGATCAAAATTCTCAAGTGAATGCGATCGCCCAAATGTTGGGTGAAGATTTACTCGATGAATCTGACGATTTAGACGATTTAGATGATGACTTAGACGAAGATTTAGACGAAGAAGACTATGAGGACGACGATGAGGACTTAGAGGAAGCCAGACCTCTAGTTACCAGAAGGAGATTTGGCGACGTATCAGTTCAAGTTCTCCCCTTGTCTGTAGCCTCTTTGCCCAAAACCTGTTATTTGGTCATCGATCGCTCCTCAGAGCTAATTACCAGACCACTCAAAGACTTTGGTGATTTAGGGCAAATCCCCAGCATCGAAACTCAGCAAAGAACACTCCCAGTGTTTGACAATCACCGCGTTGCTAAACGCTTTTCTACCAAGCGCGATCGCGTGATTAAAGTCCCCGACAGCAAAATGCTCCACAAAGCCCGTACCCATCTCCAAGCCAAAGGCATCACCCGCCTATTAATTGATGGTCAAGTCTACTCTTTGTCTATGGTTTAGCACTAGAGACACGGCATTGCCGTGTCCTTAGAGTAGTGAGTCATGAGTGCTGAGTGCTGAGTCATGAGTGAGGGAGTGAGGGAGTGAGGGAGTGAGGGGTGTAAACAGTGAACAGTGAACAGTAAAAAGTGAACGTTTATTAACTGATAACTGATAACTGATAACTGGTAACTGATTTGGGGTGCAGGGGAGAAGAAGAAATGCTAATGACCATTGACTAATGACTAATGACCATTGACTAATGACCATTGACTAATCCAAAACAGCTGCCGCTAAACGGTTAGCTAGGTTAATAATGTCTTGTCTACGAGCAATTTGCTTGACCCATTGTTGGGGAATACATTCTACTCCATAGTAAATACCTGCCAACCCTCCAGTTACCCCCGCAGTTGTATCTGTATGCCCGCCTAAGTTAACCGCTTTGAGTACGGCTTCAGCATAAGAGGAAGTGTTTAACAAACACCAGAGGGACGCTTCTAGGGTGTCAATTACATAACCACCAGAATTAATTTCTGCCATTGGTAATTGGGCAATTTCACCACTGAAAATTCTGGCAAAATGCGGCTGTTCTGAACCATACTCATCAGCAGCATAAATTTTTTGGCTATTTCTTAGTCCTTGTAAATAGGCTGTCGGCAGATCAGCACCCTGAAGAATTGCCACTGCAATATTAATGTAAATGCCGCAAGCCATTTGAGCGCGTGGATGAGCGTGAGTGATACAAGAAACTTCATGCACTCGCCGCATCAACTCCCAAAAAGTTAAATTTTTATAACAAAAAGCCATTGGCAAAATTCTCATCAAAGAACCGTTGCCATTGCTCATTTCGCTGGTTCCTCCAGCCTGTAGAGGCGAAATGCCTTGTTTCAAACGCATAATTACAGCATGAGTACTTTCGCCAATGCCAAATATTTCACCACGGGGAGTCCAGTAAGCATCCTTGTACCAGCGCCAAAAAGAATTAGCGATCGCATCCAAAGAATAGCCTCTACATAAACTTTCTGCCAAGCAAAATGTTAAGGAACTGTCATCAGACCAAGTTCCTGGTGGTTGATTCCATGTGCCATAGCCCAGCATTTTTGTCACCGGAGATTTAACTAGTTCGGTGCGGCTAGTAAACTCTACAGGTACACCCAACGCATCACCGACACACAAACCCATCAACCCAGATAACGTTTTTGGGGCGGTTAGCATTCTCTAATCTCCATGTAGATGATTAAAAATCTACTTTATATATTTCTGAGAGAGCGTGTTGCCATAGTTGTTACAGGCAATAGGCAATAGGCAATAGGCAATAGGTAAGAAGTTCGTCGATTTATTCTGAATTTTTTCCATCATCAAATACTCGTCCTATAGTTGATACATATCGAATAAGCGAACAAAATAACACTTAGTTAGTATGTTATGTAAGGATATATCCCTCAGAATACAGGAGTCAGAATAGTTCAAATTCTCATATTTGATGAGTAAGCTAATATTCCTAAACCTGATTAATTCTGACTTCTGACTCCTGGGTGCTGAATTCTTACGTTAGTATTTTTATTTGCCGCATATATTAGAAATTTTTTTTGGTTTTGTGCCAGTTCAAAAAGTGTATATGTTTATATAAAAAGCTAGACGGCAAGGTATAAGTAGCGCAATAATCTCTGGGGTTAAGATCCCCGACCTCTCAAAGAAGTCGGGGATCTCATCAACTGATGAACCACGCAAATACTTAACACCAATCACAACAATTATTTAGATAAATTTCCCAAAAACTTTGGAACTTTTTGATACAGTTTTCGACTAGGAATGTAAAAGCAAAAACAACAAATTTTTTCGAGATTATGAAAAATATACTCAAGTCTTTGATGACAATCTCTGCATTGTCTTCCTTGTTAATTGCGCCTATTTTACTCAATCCTGGTCAAGCATCTGCGGAAACTAAAAAAGGTACTAACGCCAGTTATGTTGGTGCTGGTTTAGCCGCAGGTGTCACTAATGGTGGAGAGAACAATGATGCGGCTAACTTGGGTGGGAACCTCACAGGCCGTGTAAAACTGGGTAACACACCATTTTCCGCACGTGGTAACGTTCTATGGAATGATCAGACCACGGCAATCATTCCTGAAGTTTCTGTAGATGTGCCAATTGCTAAAGGAACTAACGCTTTCCTCACAGGTGGTTATTCCTTTGTCGAAAAAAATGGCTCACCCACTCCCATCGGTAATAGAGATGCTGTAGTAGTAGGTGCAGGAATTGAATCCGAAGTTGCCAATAATTTCTTGATTTACACCAACGCCAAAGTTGGACTCAGTGCTTACCAAAATAGCCCAGCCTCAGCAGTCAGCATTAATGGTGGTATTGGCTATCGGTTTTAATAGGTTGTGGGGGTGTGGGGGAGCAGAGGGGCAGAGGGGCAGAGGGGCGGAGGAGCAGAGGAGCAGAGGAGAAAAACTTCTTAACTCACTCCCTCACTCCCTCACTCTCTCACTCCCTCACTCCCTCACTCAGCACTAATAACAAAAAGCTGGTTTAATGGTAAGTGTAAGATCACTGACTAAGCCGGCTTTTCGGCGTGTTAAAATTGAGGTATTATTCATATTCCCGACCGGATTACCGGGAAAGTCTCGGCTGGAAAAATGCTGGGAATTTGCTGTTTCGGCGATGACCGATGCCTTATTGAGAATAATTATAGAACTCTGATGGTTAAATCTGCTCCTCCCCCGATCGCTAGCCGTAAGCCTTCCAAAGTTGAAGGAATTAAAGAAAACAGTAATTTTTTACGTGAACCTGTAGCAACGCAAATCCTTGAGGATACGACTCATTTTAGTGAAGATGCAATCCAAATCCTCAAGTTTCACGGTTCTTATCAGCAAGATAACCGCGATAATCGTGTCAAGGGACAGGAGAAAGATTACCAGTTTATGCTGCGGACAAAAAATCCGGGTGGTTTAGTGCCGCCGCAGCTATATTTAGCTCTAGACAAGCTAGCTGATGAATATGGCAACCATACCCTACGTGCGACTACTCGCCAAGGTTTTCAATTACATGGGATTTTAAAGAAAAATCTCAAAGCGGCGATCGCTTCTATCATTCAAAATCTGGGTTCCACTTTGGGCGCTTGCGGTGACATCAATCGTAATGTCATGGCTCCACCAGTCCCCTTGAAAAACCGGGCTGATTATCAGTACGCTTGGGAATATGCCCAAAATATCGCTGACTTACTCTCACCCCAAACTGGTGCTTATTACGAAATCTGGCTGGATGGGGAAAAAGCCATTAGTGCAGAAGAAAGTCCAGAGGTAAAAGCGGCTAGAGAACGTAACGGTAACGGAACAATCGTTCACGACACAGAAGAACCTCTCTACGGCACTCACTATATGCCTCGCAAGTTCAAGGTGAGTGTGACTGTACCGGGGGATAATTCCATTGATTTATATTCCCAAGACTTGACTTTAGTCGTCATCACCGATGAACAAGATAATTTGCAAGGATTTAACATCTTTGCTGGTGGTGGTTTAGGACGCACACACAACAAAGAAGAAACCTTCGCTAGAGTAGCAGACCCTATTGGTTATGTAGCCAAGGATGATGTGTATGATGCTGTCAAAGCGATTGTGGCAACTCAGCGAGATTATGGCGATCGCAGCGATCGTCGTCATGCCCGGTTAAAATATTTAATTAATGATTGGGGTGTGGATAAGTTCCGCGCCAAAGTGGAAGAGTATTTTGGTAAACCCCTTGCTCCTTTCCAACCCCTACCAGAATTTAAATATGAAGATTTTCTGGGTTGGCATGAACAAGGTGATGGTAATTTATTCTTGGGTATTTCCATTGACAACGGTCGGGTAAAAGATGAAGGCACTTTCCAACTGAAAACAGCCTTACGGGAAATTGTCGAGCAATTTAACCTACCCATCCGCCTCACACCCCACCAAAACCTGATTTTCTACGAAATTGCCCCAGCACAAAAATCAGCGATTCAAGAAATTCTTGACCGTTGTGGGATTGTTACTGACCCTGGTAAAATTGAGCCGCTAGAACGCTATGCGATGGCTTGCCCAGCTTTACCTACCTGCGGTTTAGCTATCACCGAATCAGAACGAGCCATACCCGGTATTTTAGCCAGGATTCGCACTCTGTTAGATAAAGTTGGTTTACAAAATGAACATTTTGTGGTAAGGATGACGGGATGCCCTAATGGTTGCGCTCGTCCTTACATGGCAGAATTAGGTTTTGTGGGTAGTGCGCCGGAAAGTTATCAAGTGTGGTTGGGTGGTTCGCCAGATCAGACACGCTTGGCACAGCCTTACGTGGAAAAATTGCCTGATAAAGACATAGAAAGCTTTTTAGAGCCGATTTTCGTCTTTTTCAAACAATCTCGCAAGCCACAAGAAAGCTTTGGAGATTTTTGCGATCGCCTTGGGTTTGATGCCATCCGTGAATTTGTCGCTCAATACCAGCCAGAACCAGTGACTCTAACGGTAGAGCCAGAAGAGCCTACATTAGCAACCAAGTCTCGCAAAGCCCGGTATCGCGTCAGTTTGCATGATGACTTGTACAACAAAGTCAAAACCACAGCCACAAGCCAAGGTAGATCAATGACTGAGTTAGTCAAGGAAGCGCTAGACGCTTATTTCCAACATCTCACCTAACCTAGTGACATTCGCTCCTGGTATAGTCGTCAGGCTATACCAGGAATGTCCTCAAGCTAAAATAAAATAGTTAATATCAGCAAGTTTTCATTAATTAGGACAAATTATGCAATTTCAATTATTCTCCAGAAAAGCATAACAGTTCACAATTCCAATGAAAATCCCGGTTTATCCTACTTCAGAGCAGAAAACAACGTGTTTTATCCTTTGTCAACGTATTACAAGTTTATTTTTGCCGATTTTTATAGTCCGAATCGATGAACGTACTGGCAACGTTTACATTCTTGCTGGGGAAGAAACGGGTATCTTAATTACATGCGATGGCAAATGGAGATACGAAGAATGACAAAACCCAACTTTGCGGCAATGAGTAAGTCCGATTTAAAAGCTTATCTTTTAAAAAATCGCAACGATACTGAAGCTTTTCACGCCTTGATGGATAAAATTACATCTGAACCAAATCAGACCTTTTATACAGTTGAGGAAGCAGGAAAGTTGCAGCAAATAATTGAGGATAGACGGCGCATACAAGAAAATAGCTAGTACAGTCCTTACATGGCAGAATTAGGTTTTGTCGAATGAGTAACTCATATAGCATTCGTAGTACAAAAATTGGTAACAGTGCGGGGTTTAGGCTACCGTCTGAGTTTTATCGAGAATATCCTCAGTTTGCCAATGCAGATGGTTGGATAGAAGTCTTAGCACCAGACACGGCAATTTTGCGAATTGTACCAAAACAGAGTGATGATAAAGACTCAGAAGATTCAGTATTAATGCGCCTATTTCTGGATTTTGCCATTACAGAAGCGTTAAAAAATAATACACTGCAACCTTATACAACTGAAATGTCTGAGGCTGCTCATAAACTGACAGCAGGCGTAGAATTAGACGATGAGTTGCTAGCAGATGGCGAAGTTTGTCAGTAATGGTTGGGAAATTTATTTTCATCCACAACTATTTGGAACTCAATATCAAGAATTATTTGAGCGCGTTTCTCATTTGCGAGAGCAATTATCAGCAGCTGAATACAAAACCCATGCGACAGTAAAGTTATTTGCAGCAATTACTATTGCAATTGAAACTAAGATTCCTACCGATCCATTTGCTAGTCATTTTGCCTTAACGGGTGCATTAAAACGCTATGGACGGGTAAAAAAGATGGGTTTACCAGAACGATATCGATTGTTTTTTAGAGCTTTTGATACAGAACAGTTAAAAGCGATCGCTATTTTATGGTTAGGTTTTCCGCGCAAAGAGAGGGCTAAAAATGACTGCTACCAAGTGTTTACGAAAATGGTAGAACGAGGAAATTTTCCAGAAAGTGTAGATGAATTGCTGGTAGATTTTCAGGTGAGCGAGGATGAAGTATAAAGGCGATGATTTTAGCTACTTATACTGATTGTAGGCGATCGCATTTTGAAATCCAAAAAATGACAAAACCTAACTTCGACTATAATTCCTACTGATTTTCTTCCACTTGCTCAAAATGAAATCCTCCCGCCTCCATACTTCCACACTCTTTGCTCTTACCTTCAACTACTTGGACTAAAACTGGTTTAGCATCTTTCCGTTCACCATTGCTGAATTGGAGTGGCTCACCTGAAGTTTTCTCAGCTGGTAGCTTAATGGATTCTAACTTTTCAATTACATCCTTTCGAGAGAGATTTTGAGACTGTGATATAGCTGCAATAAAAGCCTGAGTAGCATCATAACTAGAAGCTGTTCCCCAGTCAATTTTATCTTCCCATCTCTTGCAAGCTTGCTCTGCAAATTTTTTTGAATTTTTCTCTTCAGGAAACCAAGGAACTGTCAATATTAAACCTTCAACACCTTCTTTCGCTTGTTTTAGAGTATCTGAAGTATAGAGAGTTCCGCCTCCCAACAATTTTAAATTTAACTTGCTTTTGAATTTTAGATTGACCTTTCTTTTCTCACTAACAATGTCAATCACAGTAGAAACTAAGTTTGTCATTGGAAAAAAAACAACTGCATCCGGAGTATTTTCATTAACTAGACTGCGATAAAATTCTAAGGCAGCGTTGTGTTGTGAATCTTCCAAATCTATTATAGGTAATTGAACTTTTCCACCTTGTTTTTCAAAGGAGGCTTTAAAATTTTTTTTGATATCTCTACTATAAGCATCTTCATTATAGTAAATAACAACTTTCTTTATATTATCATTGATAGCATAATCGGCTAAGTATTTAGCAGCAACTTTAGTAGAGAGTATCGTCCTGAAAAAACCTTTACCTTGTAATTCCGTACTGGCGCTAGTAGGAGCTATCATTGCCAAATTATTATTTTGATATTGCTTAAGTGCAGAGTAACTAGCTTGGCTAGCATTGTGACCAATTACTGCTAATACATTTGAGTCTTTAATTAACTCTTTAGCAACCTTTTTAGCTTGTCCTGGATTATTACTATCATTGGCTATTCTGACATTCAAAAGTCTACTTTTAAACCCACTTTTCTGATTAAACTCATTCTGGGCTAGAGCGACTCCTCTCAATATTGAAATGGCAGATGCTCTTCTCGCATACATAGGTACAACTACAGCTACGGTTACTGGATTTCCCTGTTTGTAGGCTAAAGAATTATTGTAATAAATTGCTACTTCAGGATCACTGCGGTCTATATCTTTAGATTTTTTAAAAAACTCTATTGCTTTTGAATAATCATGTTTGTTAAAAGCTTCAATTCCTTTATTTTGATAATAAATTTCATCACCTAAAAAGAAAGACTTTTCTCCCTGACTAAAAAGTTCTGGGTCTAAAATATATGGTACACGCAACCACTCTGATTGAATTGTTTTTTGTAATTGAAATACACTCACTCCAGCAATAATCATCATACTGACAGTTACTCCTGCAAGTAGGCGTTGAAAACGTTCTTTTTTTTGTATCTTAGTTTTCAGATTGCTTACTTCTAATTCTTGACTAGCATTAATAAACTGATAATCTTCAATATTCAGAATTTTACCATCGCACCATGCAATTGCTTTTTGTAATTGCTCACCTTGCAATAGCGAGGATTTATCTTGACGATTAGATGATAACCATTTCAGTAACTGTTCTTCATAGGGTCGCGTATCTGCAAGCATTTGCTCAACCCAATTAGCATCAAATACTGATTCATAAATTCGATTGTAAACCTTTAACTTGCCATTTCTTTCTTCTAGCAACCCAGACAAAAGTAATTCACCTTGCTCTAAACTATCATCGACTAATACTTCTTTTTTTTGCAAAATTTTTAGATATAATTTAAGCAGCTTAACTAGATTTTCTTTACTATTAATAATTCTGTAGTGAATAGTTCTGAGATGTTGTGGTTCGTCTTGATATTCCCAATTTTCGATTATTCTTAATTTTACTAATCCTTCTATCCACTTAGATATTAAAGTTTCATCACTAGGAATCTTATTTTCATCATCTGCAATAATTTTGAATATTTTTTGTGTGAGGAATGGTTGACCATTAGTCCATTTCAGTACTTCTCTAAGAATATAGGCGGCAATTATCGGGTTATTGACTTTACTTTCTAACCCTTGAATTAATGGTCGAGCTTCTTGTAATGAAAAACCATTTAATTGAATTGCTTCACCAATATTAAAGGGTGTGCGTTGGGTATCTTGAATCAATTGCGAAGGTGTGGCTACTCCTAGCAATACAAAAGTAATTCGTTCATAAATTGGGTTAATAGGACGTTGATTATAGCAAGAACGAATAAATGCAAAAAAATCACCAGTGGGAAAGTCTAAACTGAGAACTGTATCTATTTCATCTATGAAAATTACAATATTTTGAGCAACTTCTGAGAGTAATTTATTTTCAATAAAATTACTCAATCTATGCAATGGAGTCAAAGCTGATAGTTGTTCTGCCTGTAAATCGAATGTATCTGCCAAATTTCTAATCAGAGTGTTATACCATTGCGCTTGAGTTACTCCTCTAGTGCCAAATCTATCTAGGCTGATGATTACACATCTAAAGCCTTCTTCTGCTAATTTTTGACTGATTCGGACTTGCAAACTAGACTTTCCCATTTGTCTAGAGTTAAACACATAGCAGTAATTTCCAGCTTTTAGTTTCTCATAAAGGTCTTTATCAGCTTGTCGCTCTATATAACTAGGATCATCAGGTTTTAACGTTCCGCCTACTTGATAATATCTTTCTGCTTGATTCATGATTTATTCTATTATGTAAATAATTACTAGAGAAATTCCCGGAAGAATAATCGATATAATTTACAACGCGGTTTAACAAAGTTACCGTCAAACTTGACCAATCCTAAACGTTGTAACAACATAGCAATTTTCGGACGTAATTTAACCGGATTGTTTTCATCTGCCGATATAACCTGAATAAATGCTGTTTTTAACTCCAAATTATTTTCGAGTGTTTTTAATAGTTCTTGTAGATGATGATTGAATGCTCCAGCTAGGGTGGGTGCTTCTTGTAAAAATTGCTCAATAGTCTTATTGTTTAACTTAATATTATTAATACCTGTTTGTAACAGATGAGGATGTCCTCCCAGCATAGCCATGAGTTGAGCAATTTGATTAGGGTTATACTGTAGCTCATATAAATTGACTAAACTTTGCACTTGTTCCGGCTCAAATTCTGGTAAATCAACTACCAATCCCACGCCAGCAAGAGGTGAGCTATGAATCTCTAGTGAAGCATAAAATTCTGTTGAATGAACAATTATCAACCGCAGTTTTTCCCAAATTCTACTATTTGGATTGCCACGCCTTGCCATATCATAAAAATTCCGCAGCAGGCTACAAAAATCTTGAGAAATTTCGTTTTGTTCAAAAATTAAATCGACGTTATTTAGAGCTAATACTAAATTATTAGAAGTATTTGGTAACAGGTATTTCTGAAAGTAATCTATGCTATTACTCATAGAAGTCAAGTTATCTTGCCAACGCTCATTTACCTGATTGTTTAACCCTAACTTTTGACTAACATTATTACAGAACGATCGCAGAAATATCTTCATATCAATTGCTGTTTGGCGATTGATTAAATCACTGCAATTCAAAGTTACGGTTTGATAATTCTTCTCATCTCTTGCATAGCTCAGAATCCTATTCATCAGAGAGGTTTTACCCATTTTATCAGGGGCTTTAATTCTAATGAGAGCGCCTGGTTTTTGAATTTCTCCATAACATCTGTGTTCAATGCTAGGACGTTCTACATAAAAATTATCAGGAGATGACTTGACTCTCTTTCGACGGAGAACTGGGGTTAGTTCTTCGGGAATACCTTCTAGTTGAATCTCTACACACCCAAATTTAAAAGCTTCTTCATATGAACGATTCGCGCCTAGTGCTTTGTAAAAACCCACAGAAAATGCGATCGCTGCTTGATCCCCAATGGCAGTATTCATCCCGATCACAAATGGGATATGCTGGACAATAGCTTCGGCTTGAATATCGGAATAACAAGCATTCAGAACCACACACTCGACTTGATCGGCTACTAATCTAAACAATGCAGCTAAGGCTTGCGGTGTGACAGGCTGAACATTACCCAACCCATCCTCAAAGCACAGCTTACCTGTACTTCCACCATGTCCCGAAAAATGGACAATATGAGGTGCAAATCTCAGTAATTCTTGACTGATATCTCCAGGACGCGCAGAAAATGCGTCCTCTAGCTGAAATTTTTCTCGGTGGTTAGCTAGTCGTAGCTTTTCTTTAATTTCGCGGAACTCTTGTCCTAACCGCAGTCTAGCAGTCTCAGTAGGTTCAGCAGTCAAAAACAAAATTCTTTTGGTGTCTGTCATCCAAAACCGTTCCTAAAGCTCCATTAATTAGCTGTATTCTCACTCTTATTTCTGATATAGCATACTTACGTGGAACTACGGTAGTGGATGAGTAGGTTGTGTTTCACTGCGATTAACCCAGCAAAATCAAGCTTTTTGACTAATTAATTTCCTCTACATCTTTACACCCCTAATTCTTGACAATACTGATATCTTGCACCAGGCGACTGGAAGTCGCGGCTACACAGGCAAAACCCGCCTGCGCGGGTTGAAAACCTTGATTTTGTATTAGTCCGCTTAGGCGGACTTTGTTTGTATAGCCGCGATTTCTAATCGCCAGGGCTAGGTGCAAGATATGACAATACCAATGTCGTAAAAGTGAGTTTACCTGTTCTGGAACTTCATCATGGGGACAATGACCAGCATTGAGAAAATGTTCTGTCAGTTCAGGATAATATAGTCGAAACTTTTGAGAACGTTCTCTAGCATTTATCCAAGGATCAGCTTCTCCCCATAACAACAATAAAGGACAAGTTAATTGTTGCAATAACACATCAACTTTCTCCCCTTGTGGTGTGCTAAAAACTGAAACAAATACATCCAAAGCGCCGGGGTCATAAGCAGGGCGAGCAATTTCTGATTTCCTCCTGCCTCCTGCCCTCTGCCTCCTGCCTTCCTCGATAAATTAGACTTTGCAAACACCCTCTTAAGTTCCTAACATTTGTAAGTTGTGTAATGTAGAATAAAGTCCTCCGGAACTTAATAATTCCTGATGGCTACCTTGTTCGATTAATTCACCACGTTTTAACACAAATATCCGATCTACATTACGAATTGTAGATAAGCGGTGAGCAATAATAATCGCTGTTCTGCCGATTAACAATTCGTTTAAAGCTTCTTGAACTAAAGCTTCCGTACCCACATCTAGACTAGCTGTAGCTTCATCTAAAACTAATATTTGGGGATTGCGAATAGCTGCACGAGCAAAGGCTAAAAGTTGCTTTTGTCCACTAGAAAGATTTGTCCCACGTTCCCGCAATTGAGTATCATAACCTAAAGGTAATTGTTCGATAAACTCGGCAATGTTAGTTCTTTCGGCAGCTGCTTGAATTTCTTCAAAAGGATAGTAATCACCCAAGGTAATATTACTTTTGACATTACCAGCAAATAAGAAACCTTCTTGTAAAATTACTGCTAGATAACGGCGTAGTTCGGCTTGGGGCAAATCTCGGATATCGACACCATCGACTAAAATCCGTCCTTGGGTGGGTTCGTAGAGACGACATAACAAGCGGATGATGGAACTTTTACCTGCGCCTGTCGGCCCGACTAAGGCGATTTTTTCACCGGGATGAATGACAAAATCTAAGTCTTTGATGACGTAATCATCGTCTTTGTAAGCAAACCAGACGTGTTCAAACCGGATTTCTCCTAATTGTGGTGTATCGGTATCTTGAGACTCCAAATCAGCGACAATTTCGTCAATGTAACCGAATTTAGCATCAAATATGGAGAACCGAGAATTAGCGCGATCGCTAATTTCTACTGGTTCATCTAAAATATCGCTAACACGTTCAATAGCTGTAAATCCGGCTTGAATGACGGTGAATTTTTCCGCAAAATCTCGTAAAGGGTCAAATAAACGTTGAGCATATAAAATAAATGCCGATAACGTGCCAAAAGTGAGATTTTTACCCAAAAGTAGCCAACTACCAAGACCAAGAACACCAGCGATCGCAATCAGTCCAATCCATTCTAAAGTTGCAGAAACAGCTGAATCATAAAAGATAGTTTGATCTACTTGGTGAGTGTAGCGTTGGTTGGTCGTGCGAAACAACTCTGCGTTAAACTTTTCCCGGCGAAATAACTGCACGACATTAATCCCCAGCACATTTTCTTGCAGTTGGGAATTGATCATTGATAGTTCTTCCCGCGCCTTATAATTGGCTTTGCGGTACTGTTGTTGGAAGTAAATAATTAACCCAGTAATCGGTAACAACATCAACAATAGCAAGCTAGCCAATTGCCACTGGATCGAAAACATTAACCCAACAATCACCACCATCGAAAACACATCAGCAATAATACCAATCGCCCCAGTAGAAAATACATCTCCCAATACTTCTACATCACTTGTGAGTCGAGTAATTAACTTACCGACAGGTGTGCGATCAAAAAACCTGACAGCTAGAGATGTAACATGATGAAATAAGTCTTGGCGAATGGCAGCTGTGATTTGCTGTCCTAACTTTTGCAGTAAGTAACCCTGAAAACCTGTAAGAACCAGCCGCAAAACAATCATGACGAGTAATAAACCCTCGATGATATGTAAACCTTGCGATAACGGGCGGTTGCGGAGGAACTCGTATGTACTCGATTCGTTGCGAATGAGAGAGACAGCCTGTCCAATCAACAGAGGGGGTACTGCATTAAATAGGGCAATAGGTAACAGCAGTATCATTGTCACGATTAACAGCTGACTGCTACGCCGGGCATAAGGAACTAGACGAAGGAATAATCGCCAGTCACTATTGCGCCAACGATCTTTTTTTGGGGATTTTTGGGAAGATTGGTAGATGCTCATAGTATGAGCATTATATTAATTTTTTGACAAGCTTGAGGATGAATACTAATCCCACATTTCTCATTGCCTATTGCCTATTGCCTATTGCCTATTGCCTATTGCCTATTGCCTATTGCCTATTGCCTATTGCCTATTGCCTATTGCCTATTGCCTATTGCCTATTGCCTATTGCCTATTGCCTATTGCCTATTGCCTATTGCCTATTGCCTATTGCCTATTGCCTATTGCCTATTGCCTATTGCCTATCATTGACTGAGAATTTTCTCAATCCTTAAGTCAGGGATAAGCCATATGAAAGCAACTATAATGTACAGCACACAGGCTAGCCAAGCGTTTGCAAAAGCTAGGGGAATGGCTACAGCATACAACACCAACGAAGCTTTGGCTTTTAAGTCTTTACCAAGAGCAGTGGCTAGAGTAGAATCTTTACCATGATGAGAAATCAGAGTCAGACTAAGAATAAAGTAAGCAACCGCAGCAAACAGCAGTACCACACCATACAGTGCAACTGGCAAGGCGGCAAAGTGGTTTTCCCCCATCCAACCTGTGACGAAAGGAATTAGCGATAACCAGAATAGCAGATGTAGATTAGCCCAAAGGATGCGACCATTAACATGACGGATTGCTTGTAGCAGGTGATGGTGGTTATTCCAATAAATGCCGAGAAACACAAAACTCAACACATAACTCAGAAATACAGGAATCAGGGGACGTAACACAGCCAAATTATCCCCATGCGGTACTTTCAACTCCAACACCATAATGGTGATAATGATAGCGAGTACACCATCGCTGAAAGCTTCTAACCTTCCTTTCCCCATTTGTGTTACCACTCCTTTTGTACCCTGAAAACCTGTATGTAGCTCTTGACCTGAAAGATATCTACCACACTCAAACAGGAAATGCCAGAGTTATGATGAGGCAAATACACCAACAGAAATCCAATATGATTCCTATATACTCGCTCCGAGTTCTTTAAACTACTATTAAGCTGTTTTGAAAAAGCGAATTATTTCTCGTACATGATCGAGAAATTGTCCGTCTGTGGAAAGTTGAGCGATCGCATTCCTGGCTTCTCTCGATAATCTTTCATGTTCTGCTTGATTTGTCGCTCTTAATTCTTCTAAATTAGCGGCAATTCTTGCTAACTCTTTGCGGGTTTCTTCAGCAAAGCGTTGTTGGGTTGCTGGTAGAGAATAAGCTTGCTCTGGGTTTAATTGATCTTCTAAAGATTGCATTTTTTGTTCTATTTCTAAGAAGCGATGGCGGAGTTCAACAATATCTTCACGGGGGTATTTCCATTCTTGACTAATCATGGTTAGCCGTGAATACAAATATTCATAAGCACTAATTGTTGGACGCAGAATTGTTAATAGTAAAGCCGCACCAGAACTGATATAACCAACAGCACTAATTCCAGTGGCTGCTAAGGTATAAAGACCAATGGCTGAGAACAAGTGTAAACCTAAAGCTACCCAAAGCGATCGCTTGGCTAAACCTTGGACGTAACGCACTTGTTTTGCATCTACAGGAATCTCTTTTTCTTGCGACTGTGCTGCTTCTGCTAAAACTTGTTTGGCTTGAAAATGAATATTCCACGGTACAGTCACAATTACTAACAACCACCAAAAACTTGCACCACCAATCACCCAATCGAGAAAGTTACCCGCAGGTACATGAAACCATTGCAGTACACTAAAAGCTAGTAGCACTGTCACAATAATTCCCACAATAGAACTAATAAAAAAGTTGATATACATATATTTCTCCAGTAATTAAGGGAATAGGGAATAGGGAATAGGTAACAGGTAACAGGTGATAGGTAACAGGTGATAGGTAACAGGTGATAGGTAACCCGAATTTCTCACGAAATTGGTAAAACCGAAGTCCAGAGGCTGTAGGGGCGGGTTCACAAATATGCTTCAATCATTCACGAATATCTCGTTAACCCGCCCCTACCGTTTTGTGAGAAATGCAGGGTAACAGGTAATAGGGAATGGGTAATGGGTAATAGGCAAGATTAACTACACCATGTTTATTTGACATATAGGACTCATATTTGATTTTTGTTGGCGTAGCCTGTGCTTACACAAAAAAGTCATTACACCTCTAATTTCCTTCTTTTCTGTCACCTGTTACCTGTCGCCTGTTACCTACCTAAACAAGTCTATTCAGCAATCAAATCAGATTCCGAATTACTTTCATCATGACTATATTTAGTGTTTATACGGAAAAAGCTGTGATGCTTTTACGAGTTGCACATATATAGTTATGGGATAAGATAGCTACGCCAAGATGGTTGAGTATCTTTGATTGCTTTATCAGGAAGCAGCAACCGCCAAGTTTTACCTTCTTGTTGAATTTGTAGGTAAACTTCAAAAGGTTGTTGCAGTTTTGTTAACTGTCTCTTGGGTAGCTGAAAAGTTAAATCGTACGTTCCTAAGACGCGGAAGGCTGGTAAATTTTGAATTGTTAAGGGTTGTTCTTGGCGAACTTTGAGATGTTTGATTTCAAAGCCGCGAAAATCTAAGTCTAACTGTTGATTTAGTTGCTGTTGAGTTTGTTCTAGCTGGAGTGCGATCGCTTTCTGCACTAACTTGTCCGTAGGTAATAGGCCAATATTGCCACAGCCTAATAATAGTATCAGCAAAACTGCTGTTAAGATAAACCGCACCATGTCATTTATATTATCTCTCCAGCGTTAGTATAGCCGTAGATACTTACAATCTTCCCATTAACTATGTCAGCACAGACTATTGGCCTTGATCAACCACTGTATGACTACCTGCTATCTAATTCTGTTCGTGAACCAGAAATCCTCTGGAAACTGCGTCAGGAAACTGCTAACCATCCACGGGCTTTAATGCAGATTTCCCCAGAACAAGGGCAGTTTATGAGGCTGTTGGTGCAATTACTAGGGGCAAAGAAAACCATAGAAATTGGTGTGTTTACTGGTTATAGTTCACTGTCTGTAGCCTTGGCTTTACCTGCTGATGGCAAAATTATCGCCTGCGATGTGAGTGAAGAATTTACAGCGATCGCTCGCAGGTATTGGCAAGAAGCTGGGGTTGCTGATAAAATTGACCTGCGTTTAGCTCCAGGCTTGGTAACGTTGGATGCACTCTTGGCAGACGGACAAGCGGGAACTTTTGATTTTGCCTTCATCGATGCAGATAAGGAAAATTACGAAGGCTATTATGAACAAGCATTGAAATTAATCCGTCCTGGTGGTTTGATTGCCATTGATAATGTTTTATGGTCGGGACGGGTGGCTGACTCTAGCATTCAGGATGAAAGTACTCAAGCTATCCGGACTTTAAATCAAAAGTTATACAACGACGAACGAGTAACGCTGTCTCTGGTTCCTATTGGTGATGGGTTGACTTTAGCACTCAAGCGGAGTTAGTTGTGAGTGATGAGTGATCATAATGTCAACTCAGTACGCACTACACCGGCACGTTCATGACGAGCTGATAACTTAACTTTACTACCAGCGATCGCTCTAACAATCCATTCTACTTTAAGGCGATCGCTGGTGGGATCACTTTGTCTTCTCGTGGGGGCTGAGGGTTTGTAATTCCGTCCTGCTAATTGACCTAATTCTTCTTGTTGCTTACCTTGTTCTAAGGTTGCGCCAGGTGGTAGTGCAATCTCACAAATACAACCCCGGACTAATTTTTTCTCTAAAGCTTTTTGGGTAATGTGGCTGGGTAGCCAACCTGTGTTCTGCACAACTAGCTGGACTCGATATAAACTGTCTCCTAACTGATGCACACTGGCTTGATAAATTTCCAACCGAGGAGATATTAATAAATGCCAGATTAACCATTCAGGAAAGCGGGATAGTTCCTTTTCTAAAAACTCTGACGGTGGATTTGACCAAGCATACATGGTATCCCAGCCACCGATTTCGATTTTACCAAGTTGGGGATGGTCAAAGGGATACCAATCTACATAACCTTTACCTGCTAATTGTTGATCATTCCAACGGAGTAATTTTAAATCATCTTCTAAAGGGTGTTCTCGTTGCCAGTCAGTATATTTATAATCAGTAATTCCGGCTTGACGTTGGGGACTCCAAACTTCTACAGTCCAAGCAAATAAACCTTGGTATTCATAAGCCCAATCGTCAAATGTCCCAGTGATAAAGTCTTTGGGATCATAGCGGAATTCGTGAAAGGCTGATATGGCTGGGTAGCCTGTAATTTCTGTACCTTTGTCACCAATTTTTTGATAGGTACGCAGATCATTAACCGGAAATTCATCATCACTTTTATCAGTATAAGGACGGATGAGAACGCCGCTAAAGGTGTGAAAAGTAATTGCACCAGTGATGTTAGGATGATTAGTCAGGAAATGGACTAGCGATCGCACTTCTGATTCAGATGTGGGATAATCCCCAGCCCCTGGTTGTTGAAATTCTTGTCGCCATAAAGCTGGAAAATTGCGGTTCAAATCTAACCCTTCTTTGGGGGGCTGAACTTTTATCTGCACACCGTCGTAATTTTCTAACCGCCCTTCTGCTAGTAACCTGTAATATTCACCACCAGTTTCTGTGGGTTCACGACGCACCATCAACCGAGGTTCTGTAGGGCAAATTTTCCATGCCCCATTTGCATCGGGGATACGCATCAGTAAAATTCGTCCATCACCATCTATATCTTCCATGACTAAGCCATCGTTGGGTTCTTCATCGTAGGGATAGGGACGGGTAGAGGAACGAATAAACTTAGGTCTATCTGACAACGCCAACTCTGCGCCATCAGGGTTAACGCGGGGGCAAATATAATAGACACGGGTATCTAAACAACGGGTAACATCTGAATTAGTTCCATAGGCTGTGACTAATGTTTGCAAAAAATATAAGCAAACACTCGATGGTGCTATTTCCAGAGCGTGTATATTACCATCAATCCACAGGGCTGGTTTTTCTTGGTCTGCACCTGTGGCAAAATTAGTGACAGTTAATAACCAGATATCTCGACCTTCGTAACTCTTGCCGATACTTTCTATTTTGATGAACTGGGGAAATTCCTGTGCGTAGCTGTGGAGAATTTCTGTCAGTTCTGCGTAACGGTAGTATTTATCAAAGCGCACATCCGGCATATGAAATTCCTGACTCTACCCGTTGCTGATTTACGCTCATCATAAGCTTAATCGTGGCAATTTTATATGTATATCACACTTCCACACGTTGCTGAGTTCAAGGTGTCATCGGTAAAACTGCGCTACATGGCGTATATCTTAGGGTTATACCGAGAATTACGAAAATTTCCTAGTCTAATCTTAGGTTCACTAAGAGATAGGGAAAATTTTATGACAAGCAATGTTTCTCAAGACATTAATCAGAATATTAATGGATCACTAGTAATTGGTGTCCTGTTAATTATTTTAGGGATTGTGGCGATCGCTATACCTGTTGTTTCCACAATTTTTGCCGAAACTTGGTTTGCTTTAATTCTCATCTCTTCCGGATTTGCTAAGTTAGTCTACGCAACTCAAACTCGTCAACAAGGCGGTTTTCTGTGGAAGTTGTTGTTGAGTGGACTGTACATTGCAACAGGTGTGATGTTGTTTATTTACCCTAAAACAGGGATTCTCACTCTGACTCTGTTGTTAGGTAGCTTCTTATTGACTGAAGGTGTCTTTGAGTTAATTTTGGCGTTTCGTTTGCGTCCTCAGCAAAACTGGACTTGGGTTTTGGGTGATGGCATCATTACTTTAGTGTTAGGTGCAATGATTTGGTTTCAATGGCCTTTTGATGCACCTTGGTTACTGGGAACCCTTGTTGGTGTTAGCGTTTTATTCACCGGCATTTCCCGCGTCATGCTTTCTTTAAATGCGCGTTCTTTCTTAAATCAATCTGACTCGTCTGCTAGTGCTTAGAGAGTAACGAGTGCTGAGTACATATTTTTAGTCAACAGAGGCTACCCGCATTTCTCACAAGCAGTAGGGGCGGGTTAAAAGATATGCTGACATGATTCACCAATATCTCACTTAACCCGCCCCTACAATCTCTGGACTACTCACTCAATTCTCTTTTCCAGATATTGACCAATCATCAACTGTTCACCAGCACGAGAAATGATCGTCTGTCTGGTACGATATCTGTTGCCAATGAGTTTTAATTCTTCTTCAAAGACTGAGCCATTGTATTCTGTACGCAAACATAGGGTTTTTGAGTTAGAAAAATGATACTTAGCGGTGACTGGTTTGGATGTGGCAAAACCGCGATCGCGGTACAATGTGTTTCCTAGAGCGCCAAATAGCGTAGAACCTTGGGACTCATGTCTGTTGTTAATCACATCTGTACTACACCAGTTAACCTCTGCACCACAGGTCAAAATCACTGACTGTGGCAATTCATGTATCTGGGCTAATTTTTGCAGCTCATCACATCCTGATTGTAAAAATCGGATAGTAATGATACTTTCCATTTCCTTAGTTTCACCATCAGGGAGAGTATAGTAACGCCTTTCCGAACGCCACTGACCAACAGATTCCTGGAAAAACTCCATGATTTGCAATTCGTCGGCGGTGTGTGCCAGTTTTAGCGATGATGTCACTTGTAATGGTCCTCTCCTAAATGGAATAAATATTGCATCTTTCTATATAATACATTGCGACAAAAGGCAATTTATGTTTAGAATTTTTAATATCTCTCAGGAATACAGCAAATTCCCTGTGAGCTAGTTAGTGTTTTTGTTACTTTATATGTACAATAGTTAGACAAACTAAATGTTTGTATTTAAATCTAATCAAAGTAAAAATTGTTAGATGCCGCCTATGAATTGACTCAGACAGTATCTAAGTTAAACTAAAAAATTATACTGACCATCGTCAAATCAATCTTTTCCATCTTGAGGACAAATTCTGCTTCTATTTACCAACAGTAGCTGTAGAAAATGCTTTGACTTGAGATAATAAAATTGGTACGTTTTGACACCAAAAGATCGATGAAAACTTAGCCAGTAATCTGTACGGAATTGCTGGGTAAAAACAAGGCTGTGATTGCAAAACTTCCCGATAGAAGCGAGATAGATGATTTTAAACTAAAACCCATAACAAAAAATCATGAAACAGCAACTCTACCCAGCCGCATACCAATTAATGAAGACAAAAACAGAGTTAATTGGCAAAATTCCTCCGCAAAAATCAGCAAAATCCATCATATTTATGACTTGTCTGTTAAGTATGGGAGTACTAACAACAAGCTGCGGTTCTTTACCCAAAGAAACAGCCGAAGCCCAATCTCAGCAACGAAGAGGTGGAGAACAGGGAGGCCCAACAGATGTGGATGTAGCGATCGCCCGTACAGGTAAACTAGAGAAACAACGAGAGTACACAGGTACGACAACATCATTTCGGACTGTATCACTGCGATCGCAAGTAGAAGCGAGATTATTATCTTTAAATTTAGATGTCGGGGATAGTGTGACACAAGGGCAAAACGTCGGACAGTTAGACGATACCCTGTTGTCAACAGAGTTACAACAAGCTGAAGCTGAACTAGCAGCCTTACAATCAGAAGTAGCCAGGGCGACAAATCAAGTCAGTAATGCCCGCACCCAAGTCGAACGAGCAAGATTAGAGGTGATACAAGCCCAAGCTGATTCTAAACGCCAACAGCAATTATTGAAAGAAGGGGCGATCGCTGAACAAACTGCTCAACAAGCCAATACTGAAGCCAAAACCGCAGTCCAAGCACTACAAGCAGCAATTCAACAAGTCAAGACAGAACAACAAGCAGTTTCAGCTGCCCAAGGTAGAGTAATTGCCCAAAAAGCCGTGATTGCTCAAGTCAAAGAACGCAGATCATATACTCGTCTTGTATCTCCTATCACTGGTGTGATTAGTGAAAAAGTCACAGAACCAGGTAATCTTTTACAAGTAGGCGGCGAAGTTCTGAAAATTGCTGACTTGAGCCGAATTAAAGTTGTTGTGCAAGTATCCGAATTAGAAGTAGGACAAATTCGAGTCGGACAATCTGTGCAAGTACGCTTAGATGCTTTCCCCCAGCAAAAATTAATTGGTAGAGTTACCCGCATTTCTCCAGTTGCTGATACAGCGCGTTTAATACCTGTGGAAGTAGTGATTCCTAATGCCCAAGGCAACATTGGTAGTGGACTGACAGCAAGTGTCAATTTTGAAAATCAAATCCCACAGCGAGTAGTGGTGTCGCAAACAGCCATTCAACAAGAAGCAAGAAACCAGCAATCTTCCAACATCACCCAAGAACAACCAGAACGACAAAACGGTACGCTGTACGTACTCAAAGATGCACAAGACAAGCCAAAAGTCAGCGCCCGTGCAGTGACGTTAGGGAAAAAAGCTGATGGCAAAGTGGAGATTCTTTCTGGCTTGCAACCAGGAGAGCGTTATATTGTTCGCAGTGATAAACCCTTAAAAGACGGGGAAACTGTAGACATCTCCGTTCTTTCAGAAATAGCCCCTGTTGGGAATTCAAAATTCAAAATTCAAAATTCAAAATAATTTGCCGGAAAGCGCCTAGCGAGACGTAAGTCCGGTTTCGATCCTCGCCCAACACCTTCAACCCCTGCACCCTTACACCCCTACACCCCTAATGAATGTGAATTGGAGCAAAGCGACATCATGCAGCAAGTAAGTAAAGGCAGTGGATTTAGCCTCAGTGCTATATCTATCCGTCAACATATTGGCACACTCATGCTTACCTTAGCAGTTGTCGTGCTAGGGATATTTTTTATTGTCAAATTGCCTGTAGATTTACTGCCATCAATTACCTATCCGCGCATTGGTGTCAGGATACAAGCACCAGGAATTTCACCGGAAGTAGCAATTGATGAAGTCACCAAGCCTCTAGAAGAAGCTTTTTCAGCTACGGAGGGAGTAGTACAGGTTTTTTCTCAAACTCGTGAGGGACAAGTCAGTTTGGATTTGTTCTTTCAACCAGGAGGTAATATTGACCAAGCCCTTAATGATGCCACAGCAGCATTTAACAGAGCTAGAAATACCTTACCAGATACATTAGAAGAACCGCGTTTATTTAAAGTTGATCCTTCACAGTTGCCAGTATACGAATTTGCGTTAACTTCCCCTTCTCTAGCTGGGCTAGATTTGCGAGTATTTGCCGAAGAAGAACTAGCGCGGGAGTTGGGCGTTGTAGCTGGGGTGGCTGGGGTAGATGTATCGGGAGGGGTACAAGAAGAAGTTAGAGTTAATATTGACTTAGATCGGTTACAGGCTTTAGGTGTAGGTTTAACCGATGTTTTAGATGAATTGAGAGATCGTAACGTTGATATCTCTGGTGGGCGAATTTTAGGACAAAATTCCGAACCATTAACCCGGACGGTGGGGAGATTTAAAGATGCAGCAGAACTCAACAATTTTTCCTTTGAAGTCTCCTCACCAAGCACAAGTACCCAGTCCTCAGCCCCCCGTCGCCGTGTTTATTTGCGTGACTTTGCCGAAGTTATAGACGGTTCAGAACAACAACGAGTCTACGTCTCACTCAATGGCGCACCAGCCGTGAAAGTGAGTATTCAAAAGCAACCGGATGCTAACACCATTAATGTTGTTGATGGAGTGAAAAAACGTCTAGAAGAATTGCGTCAATCGGGTTTAGTTCCAGAAGGTACAGTCATTACACCCACCCTAGACGAATCCAGATTTATTCGTAACTCTATCTCCAATGTTACCAGTTCCGGGTTGATCGGTACGGCATTAGCAGCGATCGCTGTGCTGTTATTTCTCGGTTCCTTACGACAAACTTTGATTATCGTCCTAGCAATTCCCCTTGCCACCCTAGCAGCGATCATTTTTATGGGATTATTTGGCATATCTCTCAACGTGTTTAGTTTGGGAGGTTTAGCCTTGGGTGTGGGAATTGTGGTTGATAACTCCATCGTCATGTTGGAGAATATTGCTGAGGGTGTGGGGATGACACCAGGCAAGAATAACAAAAGCAACTTGAGTCAAAAGCAACTGATTGCTCAAGCCGAACGCAGTAGCCAAGAAGTAGAATCAGCCTTAGTAGCCTCCACCAGTACTAACTTAGTAGCAGTATTGCCGTTTTTGTTAATTGGTGGCTTTATTGCTTTATTGTTCAATGAATTAATCTTAACTATCAGCTTTTCTGTTGCAGCATCAATTTTAATTGCCGTCACCGTTGTACCGATGCTGGCTTCGCGGTTGTTGGGTTGGCGAGTTTCCAGTAACTTAAACAATTTTTGGTTACTGCGGGAATTTAACAACCGCTTTGATGCTTCAACTAGGGGCTATGGTAGTTTCCTCGTGGGAATATTACGTTGGCGAATTGTGACGATAGCGATCGCTATTATCCTCTTTGGTGGTGGCAGTTTATGGATGGCTCCGCAAATTCCCCAACAAATTCTTCCCCGCATCAACACCGGACAAGCCAATTTATTTGCTCAGTTTCCTCCCGGAACACCCTTGGAAACTAACCTAAAAGTCATGAATGCGGTAGATGAGATTCTCCGCAAACAGCCAGAAACTGAGTATACTTTCTCCACCGCCGGTGGTGCATTATTTGGTAATACCACCAACGCCAACCCCTTACGCGGTACTAGCACCATTACCCTCAAACCCGGTACGAATGTCGATGCTTACGTTGAACGAGTGACGCAACAACTCAACAAGTTAAACTTAGCAGGAATTCGTCTGCGGTTAGCTCCCGGACAAGTACGGGGTTTAATTGTCAACAATTCCCCTGTACGCAATGCTGACGTTGATGTGATTCTTCAAGGTAACAACCCGGATAAATTACAACAAGCTAGTCGTCAAGTGCTAGCAGCCTTAGAAGAACAAGTCACCCAAGCTAGATTCCGCCCTGATGCTGATGAACGCCAACCAGAAATTCAAATTCGTCCAGACTGGGAACGGGTAGCCGCTTTAGGTTTGACGACAACCAATATTGGCGAAACCATTCAAACTGCCTTGGAAGGGAGTATACCCACTCAACTACAACGAGGCAACCGTTTAGTAGATGTGCGAGTGCAGTTAAATGAAGCATCAGTACAAACAGGTACTCAACTGGAAAGATTACCTTTGTTTGTAGATAACAATCACCAAGTCCGTCTGAGTGATGTTGCCAAAATTGTCGAAGCTCAAGCACCAGGGGAAATTCAGCGCATCAATCAACGGCAAGTCATCTTATTAGCAGGTAACTTAACCCAAGGAGCAAGCTTGAGTCAAGCCCTAGCTCAGGTAAATAATGTCGTCAGTAACCTCCAACTACCAGAAGGCGTAAGTATCTTACCTAGTTCAGCCGCAGAATCAAACCAACAACTCCAAAGTTCATTACAACTGTTAGGTGGATTAGCGACTTTCTTGGTGTTTGTCGTCATGGCGGTGCAATATAATTCCCTCATTGACCCCTTGGTGATTATGTTTACAATACCTCTAGCATTGGCTGGGGGTATTTTTGGACTGTACATCACTCAGACAGCTATAGGTGCAACTGTAATTGTCGGTGCAGTTTTATTAGTGGGTATTGTCGTTAACAACGCCATCATCATGGTGGAGTTGGCTAACCAAATCCGCGAACGAGATCAAGTTGACCGGAAAACGGCAATTTTGTTAGCTGCACCACAACGCTTACGCCCAGTGTTAATGACTACCATCACCACTGTCTTAGGGATGTTTCCTCTAGCATTAGGTATCGGTGAAGGTGCAGAATTTTTACAACCATTAGGTGTTGTGGTATTTTCCGGTTTGTCTTTAGCAACAGTCCTGACGCTGTTCATCATTCCCTGTTTTTACACCCTACTCCACGACTTATTTGGTGGAACTTGGAGTAAACCAGTGTTTATGTGGTGGCGGATGTGGAAGAAAAAGCTAGATAAAGTATAAAACCTACATTTTGTACTTCATTTTGTCATCCAAAGTTAATTAATCAGCCCACATTTATCGGCATCCGATTTGATTGTAGAGACGTGGCAATGCAACGTCTCTACTCATCGTATTGTTTCTTTGATCAAAACGTGGCATGGCAATGTCTCTACTACCCGTTTTCTAGATCAATGTGTAAACTTTATACAGAAAAATATATACCCAATTCAATTAAGATTTTTGATGCAAAATTATGGAGCAAAACCAGCAACACCCGCGCCAAGAAGCCGAACAAGAGTTTCAAGCATCCCTGGAACAGCTAGAGGATATCTTACAGGAAAATTTGACTGAGGATAAAGATCAACCAAATATTCCGATAGATGATAGCAGTGGAGTCAAAGCTGTTGACGATGAAACTGATATTGATTTAGCAGCCTTGGAAGACGCAGTTGCTGATATAGAGCATTATTTAGAAGAAAGAACAAAAACCAAATAAAATCTATGCTCCTAGCCCCTTCTCACCCAATTGTCTCTGAGCCTCATATAACATTAAAGCAGCAGCGATCGCTACATTCAAAGACTCTACTCCTGGACTCAGGGGTATTTTCACTTGCTGATCTGCCATTGCGGCTAAGTTGGCTGACAAACCAGCGCCTTCGTTACCCAATAAAATTAAACTAGGTTTTTTCCAGTCTACTTCCCAATAAGTTGATGTGGCAGTAGGTAAGGTGGCAACTATCTGCATCCCTTGTGCTTGGCAAAGTTGCACTGTCGCGGGTAAATCTTCACTGACTGCGGTGGCTAAACGAAACCACTGTCCAGCCGAAGCCCGCAGAACTTTGGGGTTATCCAAATCTACACTATCTTGGCTCAACCATAGCCCAGATGCACCAGCCGCCGCCGCCGTGCGAATAATTGTCCCTAAATTACCGGGATCTTGTATGGTTTCTAATGCTAAGACTACACCGCTAAACGGTACTTGGGTGAGTATTTTACCACGTCTAGCTGTTGCGACTACACCATCAGGTTGTACTGTAGTAGCGATCGCACCCAGAACTTCTGGAGTGACAATTTCTGCGCGATCGCATCGACTACAAGCCACTTCCCACAACGATGTATGATGCGCTTGCCATTCTGGAGTACAGCACACCACCGCTAACGGATAATTTACTGCACAAGCCTCTTCTAATAAATGTGTCCCTTCCAATAAAAACTGCTGCTGTCTATGCCGTTCCTTGGTAGAGTGCAGCTTCCGAATTTCTTTCACCAAGGGATTTTGTAAACTTGTTAACATCTCTATGGCTGAGTTTTGAAGCTGGAAAAACTCAGCACTCAAGACTCAGTACTGAATATGCGGAACCCGGGACTTGAACCCGGAAGCCTTGCGGCACTAGAACCTGAATCTAGCGCGTCTGCCAATTCCGCCAGTTCCGCTTATTTTTAACTTATTCGACAATTTATAATTATTACCCATCTTTTTCTTTTTGTCAAGTTGAAAAAAACACATTCCCAAATCCCCATTACCTCTTATCCCCAGAGGGGGCCCCGAATTCCCCAATCCCCTCTTTTCCCAATCCCCAATCCCCAAAAACCCTGATATTAAAAGTTTTCAGCTATCAGCATCATCTAGAAAACCCTATGATAACTACAAGAAATAGAGAGAAAATGTAGACAAATCAAATCTTTACTGTAGAATCAAAACCAACTTCTCACCTAAAAAATTACGTATTATTTGGAGGTAGGCTTATCAATCCTTCTAGCAGCTTACCAGATGCCAAACTGGCTCCAGAGGCAGACTCCTCAGTCTTGCAAATTTGGGGCGGGCATCCTTTGCAGGGTCATGTAAAAATTAGCGGAGCAAAAAATTCAGCACTAGTCATCATGGCTGGTTCTTTGCTGTGTTCGGGAGATTGCCGGATTCGGAATGTTCCCTTGTTGGCGGATGTAGAGCGTATGGCCGAAGTCATATCGGCTTTGGGTGTACGCTTAACACGACAAGGCGACGTGATCGATATCAACGCCAGCGAAATTGCCACATCAAAAGCTCCTTACGAACTAGTTACCCAGTTACGAGCAAGTTTCTTTGCCATAGGAGCAATTTTAGCCAGACTGGGAGTAGCCCAGATGCCATTACCAGGTGGTTGTGCCATAGGTGCTAGACCGGTTGATTTGCACGTCAGAGGGCTGCAAGCAATGGGCGCAGAGGTGCAAATTGAACATGGGATTTGTAACGCTCATGTTCCTGGTAGCGGTGGCAGGTTAAAAGGAGCCAAGATTTACCTAGATACCCCCAGCGTGGGAGCAACCGAAACCTTGATGATGGCAGCCACTCTCGCAGACGGCGAAACCATCATCGAAAACGCTGCACGGGAACCAGAAGTGGTGGATTTAGCCAATTTTTGTAAGGCAATGGGAGCCAACATTCAAGGTGCTGGGACTAGTACTATTACCGTTGTTGGTGTTCCTAAATTACACTCTGTTGACTACAGTATTATTCCTGATCGCATTGAAGCCGGAACGTTTTTAGTCGCTGGAGCCATCACCCGTTCTGAAATCACCCTATCACCAGTAGTTCCAGATCATTTAATCCCGTTAATAGCTAAATTACGAGATATTGGGGTGACAATCATCGAAGATGCGCCAGATTGTTTACGGATTCTTCCTGCCAAAATCCTCAAAGCTACTGATATTGATACCTTGCCTCATCCGGGGTTTCCGACAGATATGCAAGCGCCGTTCATGGCTTTGCTCACCCTAGCTGAAGGTGACAGCATCATTAACGAATCTGTATTTGAAAACCGCTTACGTCATGCCTCAGAATTAAATCGCTTGGGGGCAGACATTCGCGTTAAAGGTAATACAGCCTTTGTCCGAGGAGTACCGATGTTGTCAGGTGCGCCAGTCATCGGCACAGACTTACGCGCATCAGCAGCCTTAGTTATCGCTGGGCTAGCAGCTGAAGGACAAACCACCATTAAAGGATTGCATCATCTTGATCGTGGCTACGATCAACTTGATGTCAAATTGCAACAACTAGGCGCAAGAATCCTACGTGTAGGCGAACCACCAGCAGATACTGAAGTATCTACTACTACGCCATCAGCATCGATTGTGACTTAGGGAAGCAGGAGGGGACAAGGGGACAAATCAATTCAAAATGACGCGACGCTCCTGCGTCGCTAACGCTGCGCTATCGCGGACTCGCTCTAAGCGTTCGCGTAGCGTCTCGTAGAGAAGCTATGCCGTTCGCGTTAGCGTCTCTGAAAGAGAAGGCTTTACGCTGCGCTAACAAAATTCAAAATGAAGGAAGGGGACAAGGAGACAAGGGGACAAGGGAAGAATACTTATATAGATTCTTTCCCCCCATCTCCCCCTCTCCCCATCCCCCCCATCTCCCCCTCTCCCCATCCCCCCATCTCCCCATCCCTCTTCCCCAAATCGCTATACTAACTGTGGGAGGCTGTTGATACTTTGTTTCTCCAACTGCTAGATCATGTCCTTGTGCAAATCCCCTCTCATTGGGTTAAAAGCTGACTCATTTCGTCATCCATTAGACTTGGAAGCTACCACATCTCTCAAGCAAATCCCTGGCTTGGATATGATAGTACGCAATTTACTAGGGCCGATGGCGGAACAGGTTTTTTATGTGGAAAATATTGCTTCTAGTATTTTGGTAGGTGAGAGACAACTACCTGATTTACACAAACTGTTGTTAGAAGCTAGCAAAATTTTAGATATAGAGCCTCCCCAGTTGTATGTGAGACAACATCCGGCTCCCAATGCTTATACTTTTGCTATGCGGGGTAAGCAACCTTTTGTGGTGTTGCACACTTCCTTAATTGATATTCTCACCCCAGCAGAAATTCAAGCAGTGATTGCCCATGAGTTAGGGCATCTCAAATGTGATCATAGTGTTTATTTAACACCAGTCAATTTACTAGTATTAGCAGCAGCTGTAGTTCCTAATGTGGGTACATTTGTTGCTCAAGCTATTCAGACACAACTTTTAGAGTGGGTACGCTGTGCTGAGTTTACTTGCGATCGCGCTGCTTTGCTAGCCACCCAAGACCCCAAAGTTGTCATGTCGGTGTTGATGAAGTTGGCAGGAGGTTCCCCCACCCTCGCACCCCAACTGAATTTAGATGCCTTTATTGCCCAAGCCCGTGCTTACGATGATATTAGTAACACAGAAATTGGGGAAACTCTCAAAGCCGCCCGCACAGCCCAATTAACCCATCCTGTTCCAGTTCTACGCGCACGAGAAATTGATCGTTGGGCAAGTAGTCAAGAATATCAATCCTTATTACAAAATCACGGACAAAAATATACTAGTGAAGTAGCACCAAAGGGCGGCTGGCGGAATTGGTAAAGCTAAGTGGGGAGTGGTGAGTGGGGAGTAATAACTTGCAAATTGAACAGACAGAGGTAAAAATTTCTACGCCGGATGGACAAATGGCTGCGTTTTTGTATAAACCTTGTGAACATGGACAAAAGCCAGCTGTAATTCTGTTAATGGAAGCATTTGGCTTAACTTCCCACATTCAGGATGTAGCAGCCCGAATTGCCAACGAAGGCTACATAGTTCTCACCCCAGATTTGTACTATCGTGAGTTGACAAACAACAAATTTGCATATGAACAAGTTGAGCAAGCGATGGCGATGATGTATCGCCTTGACTTTGGTAAACCAGTAGAAGAGGATATTAAAGCAGCGATCGCTTATGTAAAGTCACAGCCTGATGTATCTCCAGAACGAATTGGAGTGACTGGATTTTGCTTAGGTGGTGGTTTGTCTTTTCTCGCCGCTTGCAAATTTTCCGACGAAGTTGCGGCGGTAGCTCCCTTCTACGGAATGGTTCTGGATGATTGGGTAGCAGCAATCACAAACATCACAGTACCTGTATACTTATTTCACGGTGGTATCGATCCATTTATTCCGCTTGAACGTGTTGAGCAAATTGAGTCTCGGTTCAAGGAACTTGGCAAGGAATACACATTGAAGGTTTATCCTGATGCTGATCATGGTTTTTTCTGCCATGAGCGTTCTTCCTATAACCGTTTAGCAGCCGAAGACGCATGGTATGAGCTGATGCAATTTTTCCACAGACATTTGCAAAAGTCTCAATAAATTTATATTTCCACAATACATTAATACATTTTTTAGAACGAGCAACATCTGAAACACACTGTATTCAGCTTTTTAGTAGTGGTCAATTTTATTTAATAAACTTTACACAATTTCAGTATAATTACTGTAAAAATCTCTTTAGTAGCGATATCAAAAATAATATTTATTACGTCATTTGATATTAGGGGTTAGGTTTTTGAGATTTTGGTATTACGCATGATACTTTTCAAACATCCTCTAAGATATCTATTAGTAGTAGCCGTCAAAATCAAATTATCCGTGAATTATGGAAGATTTAAACTTTGTTGCATCAGAACAAATTGATCTTACTAATTGTGAACGAGAAGCAATACATATTCCTGGAGAGATACAGCCTCATGGAGTTCTCATAGTTTTACAACAATCACAATTAACTGTTTTACAAGTTAGTGAAAATATTAATCAATTTTTTGGAGTTTCTGCAAATTCCTTTATTGGTAAAAATTTAAATTATTTAATATCAATAGAACAAGTTAATATAATTCAAAACTTAGTCAAGGAAGGAAATACAGTTTTTCTTCAGGTTTTGACGATAAATTCAGAATTACTTATTAATCAGTCAACAGATGACTCTGAAGCTAAAAATTTAGTATTTCTAGGTCATTTTCATCGTTCCCAAAATGTTCTAATTTTAGAGATAGAAGCTCAGTCATCACAAAAAACAAATAATTCATTAGAGTATTATCAAACCTTAGAAACAGCTTTTACTAATATTAGTAATTCTGCAAATTTATCAGAGATGTCTCAAGCCATTGCGAAGAATATACGAGCAATCACGCAATTTGATCGGGTGATGATTTATAAATTTGAATTAGATTATAGTGGAGTAATTATTGCTGAAGATAAGCAAGATTATTTGGATAGCTACTTAGGATTACACTATCCTGCTTCTGATATTCCGGCTCAAGCTAGAAAGCTCTATCAACAAAAATTGTTGCGTGTTATTCCCGATGTTAATTATCAGCCAGTTAAATTGCTGCCTACCAATAATCCTCTGACAAATACACCTCTGGATTTAAGCAATTCAATATTGCGGAGTGTGTCACCTCTGCATATAGAGTATCTGCAAAACATGGGTGTTGTTGCTACTATTTGTATTTCACTAGTTAATGAAGATAAGCTTTGGGGGATGATAGCTTGTCATCACTATCAACCTAAAAAAGTTGATTATGAAATTCGACAAATTTGTGAGTTAATTGGTAAGTTTGCATCTGTTGAGTTACTTAATCATCAAGAACGAACCTTAAATTTCTATCGTCAACAAGTTACATTAATTCAAGAACAGTTAAGACAAGCATTATTGAGTGAATTAGATTGTATTGGCAATGTTTTTATATGCAATCAATCCAGCTTATTAAATTTTGTTCAAGCTCAAGGTGCAGCAATTTTATTAGAAAGACAGCTCACTTTAATTGGTCAAACTCCTAGTAAAATAGATACACAAGCACTAATACAATGGCTAATGAACCAAGATATTCATGAGGTGATCTATACAGATTCTTTACCCCAAATCTATCCACAAGCTAGAAATTTCCAAGATAAAGCCTGTGGTATCTTGGCAATTTCGATTATTCTCAATCAAAGGTCTTATCATATAATTTGGTTTAGACCAGAACAAATTCAAATTGTGAATTGGGCTGGTAACCCAAATAAACCAGTATCTGTTACAGCAGACAATAGTCTACGCCTCTCTCCCCGCAAGTCTTTTGAACTTTGGAAAGAAACTGTCAAAGATAAATCATTGCCTTGGCAACATTTTGAGATTGAAGTTGCCCAAGAAATGAAAAATAATTTGATGCTGGCTGCATTAGAGTTTTCCCATGCAGCACTCAAGCAAGCTGCGGAACAAGCAGAAATTGCTAATCGTGCTAAGAGTCAGTTTCTCGCCAAGATGAGCCATGAATTACGTACACCTCTGAATGCGATATTGGGGTTTACCCAGCTAATGACTCGGAATCGTTATTTATCAGATGAAGACAAAGAAAATTTAGATATTATCAGTCGCAGTGGTGAACATTTGCTGACTCTAATTAATGATGTTTTAGAGATGTCTAAAATTGAAGCTGGTCAATTAACACTGAATGAAAGTTATTTTGATTTACATCAGTTAATTTATTCGATTCGAGAAATGTTTGCCTTAAAATCTACAAGTAAAGGATTAAATTTAATCATTAGTTTAGATGCTGAGGTGAATCAATATGTTTATGGTGATGAAGGCAAACTCAAACAGATACTGATTAATCTGATTGGTAATGCGATTAAATTTACTGTTGTTGGTCATGTAGCGCTAAAGGTGTCTTATTTTCGTAATGCTTCAGCAATAACCCCAGGTAAGATAATTCTAGAATTTGCCATTGAAGATACTGGACCAGGTATTGCTACTGCGGATATGGAGTTAATTTTTGAAGCATTTATGCAGGCTAAAGGTGGCAGACAATTTATGCAAGGTACAGGTTTGGGACTAGCCATTAGCCGCCAGTTTGCCAGGTTGATGGGTGGTGATGTGACAGTGAGTAGTGTTCCCGATCAAGGTACAACATTTACTTGTCGCATTCAACTAACCCAAGCGAAAACAGTGGATGTTCTTTCTGCGACACAAGTGACAAGGCGAGTTATCGGGCTAGAACCGGGACAACATAGTTACCGTATTTTGATTGTTGAGGATATCCCAGAAAACCGACAGCTGATTATCAAGCTTTTAGAATCTGTTGGGTTTGAGGTATGTGCTGCCGAAAACGGTTGGCAAGCTATTCATCTTTGTCAAGAATGGGAACCGGATTTGATTTGGATGGATCTGCAAATGCCTGTATTAGATGGATATGAAGCAACTAAGCGAATTCGTGCCATTTATCCCGAAAAAAAGATAGTAATTATTGCCTTAACAGCCAATGCTTTTGAAGAAGATAGAAAAGCCGTTTTAGAAGTTGGGTTTGATGATTTTGTTGCCAAGCCTTTTGACGAAACTGCGCTGTTTGATAAGATGGGAAAATATTTGGGTTTACGATATATCTATGCAGAAACTGCTGCTCAAAAATTATCTAGTACAAAACAGCAACCTTTACAATTAACTAAAGCCGATTTGCAAGTTATGCCTCCTGCTTGGATTGATCAAGTTCATGCAGCAGCTCTTGTCATTGATGATGCTAAACTTTATGAATTGCTAGAGCAAATTCCTAAACATGAAGAAAAACTTGCCGATAGTTTAAAAGATTTGATTGATAATTTTCATTTAGAAACAATTGTTAATCTTACTGAGAAAATTTGATTTAATTGCTAAAATCACTGGCTGATTTAGGCAATAAACTCTTTGGAAATCTGCTTTGAGAGTTGTTATGAGTTTTTGAGCAAATATGAGTACTATATTCACATTCATAAATTATGTATATACCTGAATACTTTTATAAATCCAGGCATATTTTACTGGTTGATGATACACCAGATAATCTGCGACTGCTATCGAGAATCCTCGAATCAAAAGGATTTAAGGTGCGGAAAACTGTTAGTGGTAAAATGGCAATTCAATCAGCACAAATGGAGCCACCTGATTTGATTCTCCTGGATATTAATATGCCAGAAATTAATGGTTATGAAGTTTGCACGCAATTGAAATCCCAAGCGCAAACTGCTCAGATACCCATAATTTTTATTAGTGCTTTAGATCAAACTATAGATAAAGTTAAAGCATTTGATATTGGGGGTGTAGATTATATTACAAAACCATTTCAAGAAGCAGAAGTTTTGGCTAGGGTTAATCATCAGTTAGTTATCAACCGCCAGCAGCAGCAACTCAAAATCCAGAACCAAACACTACAACAAGAAATTCAAAAACGCCAACTGGCGGAAGTAAATCTGCAAGAAATTCAAAATACTTTTGAGAAAAGGATTGTAGAAATTACCAAGCAGTTAGAGCGATCGCAGCAATTAGCCGATAAAATGCAAACAATCACGTCCAAAGTATATCACAGACTGGCAAATCCGGATCTTTGGTCGATGGTAGTGGAAGAGTTAGCCATGAGTTTGCAACTTGCCGGTTGCTACTTAACTATCTGCGAACCAGCATGGACAAATGGCAATCTGACCTACAAATATACAAATCCTCAAGATGATTGGCTGCTGGATATTATGCCAGAGTTGGGAAACTTGCCTCAATCTTCTGAGCAATTACAATTCTGTTACTGGGAACCTAACTTAACACAGGCATGGACTCGCCACCATAGCATCCTAGCATTGCCGATTTTTGGCACTAACGGTATTGTCGGTAACTTATGGTTGTGGCGGCGGAAAGCTGAGATTTTTGCAGATGAGGAAATTCAATTGGTGCAACTATTGGTAGATCAAAGTGCGCTAGCATCTGGGGACTAATTTAACAGTGAACAGTTATCAGTGAAGATAATTGAGTTTAAGTCCCCCACCATACGCCGTTAGGAATGGTAACTGGTAACTGATAACTGGTTTAATGTGAGTTCGACGGTTGGGAGAAAGGTAAAAAAAGACTTGTTGAACTCTCAGGTTAATCTAAAGTTATGTCAATGGGAAGAGTCTGACTAACTTACCACAGATAGATGTGGAATAAAAATTTTTGCCTACATAATGCTTATGTTTAGACAAACAGCACTTACTCAAGTCCATGTGTTGTCCATATTTGCCTGTAAATAGTCAAATTCCAGCATAATTAACATCCAAATTAAAATTTACACTTCTTATGGTACAAACACCACCATCTCAATTTTCTCAAGAGCAATATAAAGTTGACAATGCAACAGCAGAGGTGCAAGTTTTAATCGAATCACCTCCATCAGAAACAGAAATTGACCTAGAGTTTCTCTACACTAGAGATATTGAATTTCGTCAAGAAACTATCTACTTTCTCGTGGTAGATCGCTTTTATGATGGTGATCCCGAAAATAGTGCAGGTTTCAACGCAGAACTTTATGACCCAACTGCCCAAGATTGGGGTAAATATTGGGGTGGTGACTTGCAAGGAGTCATCGATAAATTAGATTATTTAAAAAATCTGGGAGTCACAGCAATTTGGTTAACTCCTCTATTTGAACAAGTCGAAGAATTATTTGTTGGCAACGCCGCCATGCACGGCTATTGGACAAAAGACTTTAAGCGAATTAATCCTCGTTACATTGCCGATGGTGAAGATCCTTCTTTGAACAATACCCAAGAAAGCAAAAATACTACCTTTGACCGCTTAATTGAGGAACTGCATAAGCGGAAAATGAAGCTGATCTTGGATATTGTCTGCAACCATAGCAGTCCCGATACTAGTGGTAGCAAGGGTGAGTTATACGACGACGGTGTGAAAATAGCCGACTTCAATGATGATGTCAATCATTGGTATCACCACTACGGTGAAGTGCAAGATTGGGAGGATGATTGGCAAGTACAAAACTGTGAACTGGCTGGTTTAGCTACCTTTAATGAGAACAATAGCGAATATCGCCAGTATATCAAGTCGGCAATTAAGCAATGGCTAGACCGGGGTGTAGATGCACTCAGGGTAGATACAGTCAAGCATATGCCGATTTGGTTTTGGCAAGAATTCACTGGTGATATGTATAATCACAAACCAGATGTATTTATTTTTGGTGAGTGGATTTACAGTCATCCCAGTGACGATCGCTCTGTGGAATTTGCCAACAACTCTGGCATGACACTCCTGGATTTTGGCTTGTGTGTGGCAATTAGATCCGCACTGGCACAAGGGGCAGAAGGGGGCTTCCATATCATTCAAGAAATCTTTGACCAAGACTTTCGCTACAACGGGGCTACAGAGTTAATTACCTTCATCGATAACCATGATATGCCCCGCTTCCAATCCCTCAACCCCGATCCGGAAATGTTGAAGGTAGCGATCGCTCTAATTATGACATCACGAGGAATTCCTTGTATCTACTACGGCACAGAGCAATATCTGCACAACGATACCGATGGCGGCAATGACCCCTATAACCGTCCCATGATGGATAATTGGGATAGTGATACAGATGTTTATAGATACATTAGACTCCTGTCGGGTTTACGCAGATTAAACCCAGCCGTATCTATGGGTAGTCAATGGCAAAAACACACCACACCTGATGTTTATTGCTATGTCCGTCGTTATCGTGATTCTCTGTGCTTCGTTGCGCTAAATCGGGGTGGAGAAGTGATACTACCAGAAGTGCAAACAGACTTACCCGACGGTGAACATACCTGTGTCTTAACTCGCAATAAATATGAAGTCAAAGACGGGAAAATTTACGACTTGCAATTAGAAGAACGGGGAGTCATTGTTCTCAGCCATGTCGGCGAGAGAGTCAAAGGACAAACAATTATCCGAGTACAACTCAACGGCGTACACACCCAACCCGGCGAGACAATAGTCGTCGTCGGTGACTGTCCCGAATTGGGTAACTGGGATATTAGTAAAGCTTATCCCTTGGAGTACATTAACTCAAATACTTGGTTTGCAGAAATTCCCTTCGATGAAAGCGCAGGCAAACTCATCAGTTATAAATATGCCATGTGGCGCGAAGGGCGATCGCCTCTGCGAGAAAATACCCTCAGTCGTCGTTGGGTTGTCGCCAAAGAAGGCACAGTCAAATGGCGCGACACCTGGGCATCGGGGAGAGAGTCTTAAGGAGTTGTGAGTGCTGAGTTGTGAGTACTGAGTGCTGAGTTGTGAGAAAGAGTAGAGACGTTGCATTGCAACGTCTCTACATAATGATTTAACGTGAGTTCGACGGATCTAAAAAACCCCTCTCCAAACCTCTCCCCTGCAAGGAGAGAGGCTTTAAAACCCTCATTCTTTGTTGATATTTCTGCTCTTTACTCCCCTCTGTGCGTGGGAGAGGGGTTGGGGGAGAGGTCAAAAAAAGTTGTCGAACTCACGTTAATTTATGTGTATCACGATTAACGTGAAATGGTATCATTCTCTCACTCTTTACTCATCACTCCCTCACTCTTTACTCATCACTCAGCACTCATTAATCATCTAACAAACTCATCAACGCCTGAAACTCTGGATCTGGTGATTCTGATAACTGATCTCGTAACTCTAACAATTGAGCCTCTAAAGCTTCAGCCACGTATATCATGTTGGATTCATGGGCGATTTTTAGCTGATTTTCTTTAATTCTGATTTTTCGGAGTAATTCGTTGCTAAGATAAATGGAATCATAATCCTGGGAAATCATAGTTTTGCATCTATAAAAAATATGTTAATTTTGCGGACTATGTCTTATTTTGTTTTCTGGTAAATTTTAAGTGAGTATTATACAGGAAAATGTCATTAATAGTTTGTCAAGAAATATTTGCATAATAGATTTTGAGGAGAGATGCAGATTTATCGCGTCTCTCCGACTTTTTTTGATACTATAAAAACTCTGACTCGTTACATAGCGATGGAACCATGAGCAAAGGAACCCTGTTTGATAAAGTTTGGGATTTACATACCGTTGGGACACTTCCTTCAGGGCTAACGCAACTATTTATTGGGCTACACCTCATCCATGAAGTTACAAGTCCTCAAGCCTTTGCTATGTTACGGGAAAGAGGCTTAAAAGTCCTATTTCCAGAGCGCACTGTTGCCACAGTAGATCACATCGTACCCACAGAAAATCAAGCGCGTCCCTTTGTTGATAATTTGGCAGAGGAGATGATCCAAGCGCTAGAAAACAATTGTCAAGAAAATGGCATTAATTTTTATAACATCGGTTCTGGCAACCAGGGTATAGTTCATGTCATTGCTCCAGAACTCGGACTCACCCAACCAGGAATGACGATCGCTTGTGGAGATAGTCATACTTCCAGTCATGGGGCATTTGGTGCGATCGCTTTTGGTATTGGGACTAGCCAAGTTAGAGACGTTCTCGCCTCTCAAACCCTAGCCTTAGCTAAACTCAAAGTCCGTAAGGTTGAAGTTAACGGTACACTCAACCCCGGCGTTTATGCCAAAGATGTGATCTTACATATCATCCGCACTCTTGGTGTTAAAGGTGGTGTAGGTTACGCCTATGAATTCGCCGGCACGACCTTTGAGCAAATGAACATGGAAGAAAGAATGACCGTTTGCAATATGGCGATCGAAGGCGGTGCTAGATGCGGTTACGTCAATCCTGATCAAGTCACCTACGATTATCTCCAAGGCCGAGACTTTGCACCCCAAAATGCAGATTGGGATCAAGCAGTAGCTTGGTGGGAATCGATTAAGAGCGATGCCAACGCCGAATATGATGATGTTGTAGTATTTGACGCTGCTGACATTCCCCCTACCGTTACTTGGGGAATTACCCCCGGTCAAGGCATCGGCGTGAACCAGTTCATCCCTCAACCAGAAGAACTCCCAGAAGAAGACCGCTTCGTAGCCGAAGAAGCTTACCGCTACATGGACTTATACCCCGGTCAACCAATTAAGGGAACCAAAATCGATGTCTGCTTCATTGGTAGCTGTACCAACGGTAGACTCAGTGACCTGCAAGAAGCAGCCAAAATTGCCCAAGGCCGCCACGTCGCTGCAGGTATCAAAGCCTTTGTTGTCCCTGGTTCCGAACGAGTTAAAAAAGCTGCCGAAGCCGAAGGATTAGATAAAATCTTCGAGGCAGCAGGCTTTGAGTGGCGCGAACCCGGTTGCTCAATGTGTTTAGCCATGAACCCCGACAAACTAGAAGGCAGACAAATCAGTGCTTCCTCCTCCAACCGCAACTTCAAAGGCAGACAAGGTTCCGCCTCCGGGCGCACATTACTAATGAGTCCCGCTATGGTAGCCACGGCCGCAATAAAAGGCGAAGTTGCCGACGTGCGCGAGTTGTTGTGAGAAGTAGAGAGTGGTATGTGAGGGAGTGCTGAGTGCTGAGTGCTGAGTGCTGAGTGGAAGTCGGAGAGTACTGACTATTGACCATTGACCATTGACCATTGACCATTGACTATTGACCATTGACTATTGACCATTGACCATTGACTCTTAACAAAATCTATGGTAAGCGAAGTTAAAACAGTTACAGGACGTGCTGTACCGTTAATCGGTAATGATATAGATACCGATCGCATTATTCCTGCTCGTTATCTCAAAGCCGTCACCTTTGATGGATTAGGTGCAGGTGCATTTATTGATGATCGCACAGCCCTCAAGGGTGAGCATCCTTTTGATCAACCGCAATACCAAGGCGCGAATATCTTAATCGTTAACCGTAACTTTGGCTGTGGTTCATCACGGGAACACGCACCCCAAGCCTTAGCAAAATGGGGCATTCAAGCCCTGATTGGGGAAAGCTTTGCGGAAATCTTTTTTGGTAATTGTGTCGCCATGGGTGTACCTTGCGTCACGGCCGATGCAGTAATTGTCAAAAAACTACAAGAATTAGTAGCAGCTAATCCGCAAGCAACTGTCACTATCAATTTAGAAAGCTTACAAGTGCAAATCGATGACTTCACTGCCCCAGTGGCAATTGGTGAAGGTACAAGAAGCGCCTTTGTTTCTGGTGCTTGGGATGCTTGTGGTCAGTTGGTAGCTAATACGGAGGAAATTCGAGCGACAGCTACTAAGTTACCTTATGTCAGTTGGGCGAAATCAACATAGGTATTAGACATCACCGAAAATGAATCTAGAGACGTTGCAGTGCAACGTCTCTACAAGGATTTTGGGCAATGCAGAATTAATTTTTACCAGATGTCTATTAGACATCTTCGCAAACGTCTACGGTGTACATACAAGTGATTAATTACCTCAAATCTGGTTGTGTAAGATTAGCATGGCAAGATGTGTGTTGGGTATACTCCTGTGGAGTTCTCGTAGGATAGCAGACGTAACCCAACAGATATCAGAATGTTGCGTTACCCAAAGCCTCAAACCAACCTTAAGACTAGGCTACTTGTTGATCTAAACCAAGATTCATGACCATTTTATATTCCTGAACTTGTTGTTTTAGCCATTCAGCAAATAAATCTGACAAAATGATAGCGCGGAGTTTTTCATCTAAATTAGGCTGAACAAGTTCTTCTACAAAAATCAAGTGTACTCCCTTAGAAGTCAAAACTGGCTTGATAATTTGGGGAGGTTTAGCCGCAAAAACAGCAGTAGAAACTTCCGGCTTTAAATCTTTGCGATGTAATATTCCCCGATACCCCCCTTGGCGACGTAATTCTGTATCTTCAATATATTTGTGAGCAACATCATAAAAACTCATCTCACCTTCTTGAATCGCATAAAAAAGTTCCAGTGCTAAATCCTCGTCATCTAAGATAACTTCATACATAATCACACCAACATAATCTAGCTGATGTTCAAAAAACCAAGGTTCAACTTGATCAGCAAACAAATGACTTGCTAATTTACCAGAAATAAAAGTGGTATAAGCAATATGCTCAAAATCATCTAAAGAAAGACTATGTTTCTCTAGCCATCCCCAAGTATCTTCAGCACTGTGAAGTTGGTAGACGAATCTAAATTGATCTGCTGCTTTCTGGAGTTCTTCAGATTCGACTTTGATGCCAACTTCTATGGCAGTATTTTCAATAATCTTGCGACTAATGATTGCTTCGGTGAGTTCAGGAAGTTTACAAGTTAGCCTCACTTGGTCAAGAATGTCTTCGCTAGTGATAGTAATGCTTTTTGACATGATATTCTTCCTCAATTAGCTAAGTGAAGTTAAATCCCAATAACTTGTTTGGCAATTTTCTTACAGTTCCACGCCACCCTGCTGTAACTTCTTAAATGGATCGAGTAAAAAATCGATGATGCGACGCTGGCGGACAATTACCTCTGCTGTTGCTGTGTCTCCTGGTCGCAATGCAATACACTTATTATTGGTGGATATACAATGCTTATTTAGAGAAATTTCTAAATCGTAAGCAGCTAATTTCCCATTAGCTGTATCTATCTCTAGACTAGTAGGAGAAATTTCTGTTAATTTACCTTCTATGACTCCATAATCCTGAAAAGGATAAGCATCAAATTTTAACTTAACTGGTAATCCTGTACGTAAAGAACCACTTTCATTAGTTGCCATCTGCGCCCGAATTATTAAAGGTGAACTGAGAGGGGCAATTTCTGCCACCATTGTTCCCTGCTGCACTACAGAACCAGCTTTTTGGATAGGTAACTGAAATACAGTGCCATCTTCTGGAGCCTTGATAACTCGTTGTTCTATCTGAAACTCTAAGGCTTGAATTTGACTTTTGCTTTGAGCAATTTCTGCTTTTAGTGACGTAATTTCTGTCTCTAAGTTCTTTAACTGTTCCTCAGTTTTTAGGATGGCAAGCTTACCAGAATGAGTCAATGTTTGGTAACTTCTTTGTTGTTCTTTTAATTGCAACTTAGCTAGTTCAATATCTGTGTTTGCTTGTTGGAGAGTGCGTTGATAACTACTTCGCTGTTCTGCTAAACGTAACTTAGCTTGCTCAATATCTGACTTTGTTTGTTCATAGATTTTTTTTTGTTCTTGCACTAAATCTTGTTTTTCGACAAACTTAATTTCTGGCACAACCTGTTGCTGTAAAAGTTTACGATAGCGGTCAACTTCACGCCGAGAACTTACCAAACTGTTCTCTACCAATCTATTAGCAGTGTGACTATGTTCCAGAACTTGTCGTGCTTGATTAACTTGAGCTAGTTTTTCTTCTTTTTTTAAGTCTGAAGAATTTGTAGTAGCACTAAGATTCTGACGCGCTTGATCGATTTGAGCCTGCTTCTCTAACTCTTGAGCTTGATTTTGTTGCTGTTGGGTTGCCAAAGCTACTACTAGCTGATTTTTCAATAAATTAAACTGCGAAAGTCGATTTAATTGCCCATCTAACTTATCTTGTGTCTGTCGCAATTCTGCTTTGACTAATTCAGCTTCCAACACTAACAGAGTTTGTCCTTTTTTGACTAACGCGCCTTCTTTAACCCGAATTTCTGCCACAGTTCCCGGTACAGCAGCATCTAGCTTGACGGTTTTTCCTTCAGGCTCAAGTCTGCCTCTGGCTACACCTGTTTCATCTACTTTCGACAGCATAGACCAAGGTAAAACTATTGAGACAAACACGACTAAAAAATACAGTAATCCTCTTGTCCAAACCTTGGGTAAGCTATCAAGTGAACCTTTGGTGATGTCAGACCAATCATCAGTTGATATAACTGGTATTTTGGAGGTTAAATCTTGAGAATCAAGTTCATTTGTAGGGACTTGAGAATTGACTTTTTCAGTCAATACATAGTCATGGGTTTGAGTAGGAACCTTTCCATTGAGTGTGTTTGGCATGATTGACAAAAAAATGAATTTCAGACTGGGAAATAGCTAATTGCTATTAGATACAGAGGCATCTAATTGCTGTTGATTGAGATAAAAGTAATGCCCTCGCTTCGCCATCAACTCTGAGTGAGTTCCTTTCTCAATCAACACACCTTTATCTAGCACTAAAATTAAATCCGCGTTGCGTACAGTCGAGAGACGATGGGCAATAACTAAAGTAGTTCGCCCTTGCAGAATTGTGTGCAAATTATTCTGAATAATTCTTTCTGACTCTGCATCTAAGTGAGAGGTTGCCTCATCCAAGATTAATAACTTCGGATTGCCTAATAATGCTCTGGCAATAGCTATACGCTGTCGTTGTCCACCAGATAACAATCCTCCACCTTCACCGATTTGAGTTTCATAACCCATCGGGAGTTTTTTAATAAATTCGTCTGCACCTGCTAATTTTGCGGCTGCGATAATCTGTTCTAAATTTGACCCAGGATGCCCTAAACTAATATTTTCTCGAATGGTTCCACCAAACAAAAATGTATCTTGGTCAACTACTCCGACTTGATGACGTAGAGAACGTAAGGAAATACTGGTAATATCCTGCTTATCAATTAATATTTTCCCATTTGTGGGAGGATATAAACCCAATACCAGTTTAGAAATTGTGGTCTTTCCCGAACCACTGCGCCCGACTAACGCCACCATTTGTCCCTGCTTGACCTCAAAGTTGAGATTTTCTAGAACATTAATATCGCTTTCTGGGTGATAGCGAAATGTCACATTTTCAAAACGAATTTCCCCCTTAATTGGTGGTAAAGATTGCCTGGATTGATATTGTAAATCTTCTTCTGGTTCCGTATCTAGGACATCGTTAATCCGTTCAGTGGCAATCACCACTTCCTGTAGTTGATTCCATAACACTGTTAAGCGTTGAAAGGGAGTAATAATATTACCCAACAGCATATTAAATGCTACTAGTTGCCCAACACTTAACTGATTATGAATGACTAAATGCGCTCCAAACCATAACAAAACAGTCGTGACTACTGCTTGAATTGTGTTGCTGAATATTTGCAAGCGATTGCCAATAAGCTGTCCAGAAAAGTTGGTTTTGATTTCTTTATCTAATAATTCTTCCCAATGCCATCGCACTGTTTGTTCTACTGCTGTAGATTTAACTGTCCTGATACCAGTTAAGAATTCAATCAGATAACTACTTTCATTGGCATAAGCATTGAAAATCTCTCTAGAAATCTTCTGTAAAAAGGGTGTAGCAATTAACGCCAGAAGGAAAAAAGGCGGTACTATGACCAATGAGAGCAGTGCCATTTTCCAACTGTACCAAAACATTAATCCTACATAGATAAATACAGTTAACAAATCTAGGAGGATAGACAACGCCTCACCGGAAAGGAAGCGTTGGATTTTGCGATTTTCTTGGACGCGAGAAAGAATATCCCCAACATAACGGGACTCAAAAAAGCTCAAAGGTAGTCGTAGGGTATGGCGAATAAACGCAACTATCAGTGCTAAATCAATTTTGTTCGCGGTATGGTCTAGCAGATATTGCCGCAATCCTGTCATGGCGACGCGGAAGAGGCTAAAAATCAGTAATCCTAATCCTACGGCTGTCAAGGTTAGTTCTGATTGCTGTACGACTACCCTGTCTAAAATTAGCTGCGTGAACAGAGGGGTGATGAGTCCAAATATCTGGATAAACACGGAAGCTACAAATACTTCCAGCATGACTAATCCATGAGGTTTCATCAACTCAAAGAATTGCCAGAAGGGAGTTGTAGCTTCTTTGACATCTTTAAAAAAAGCTGTAGGTTGCAGTAGTAGTGTATAACCAGTCCAGTTAGCTTTAAATTGTGCGTGAGTGAGAGTGCGCTGACCGATCGCTGGATCGGCAACTATCACGTGTTTGGATGTGACTTCATAGACAACGATGTAGTGCTTTCCTTCCCAATGAGCGATCGCTGGTAATTGTTGTTTAGCTAACTTATCCAGACTGGCTTTTACAGGTCTGGTTGTAAAGCCAATACTTTCGGCGGCTACTGATAATCCTCTTAGTGATGCGCCATTTCGATCAACATTGGCAATATCTCGCAGGCGATTCAGGCTAAAACTCTTTCCCCAGTAACGAGACACCATGACTAAACAAGCTGCTCCGCAGTCTGATGCACTTTGTTGAGCAAAAAACGGATAGCGTTTAATCACCCGTTGTAGTAAGTGTCCGACTCGTTGCGTGGGATTGGGAAAATAAGCTTTGCTAATCTTTTTTTGGGGTTTTGGCTCTGGTGTTGGGGTTGTCTCAGAATCAGTAGTTGGTTGTGGGATGAGATGAGAGTTAATCGACAAATTACGCTTGTGTGCTTTCTCCCACAAATGTTTTCTGATGACAGGATACTTATCCATTAAGGACGATAAGACCTCACCCGGAACAAAGCATAGTTGCAAATTCACACTTGCTCTGGCTGCATAAGGCTGGAAACTAGCTTCTGGGAACAAGGTAAATTCACCAAAAGCATCTCCGGCTTCCAGCGTGGCAATTAATTCACCAGTTACGTCTAATAACCTCGTTTTACCACTGATGACGATGTAAATACCAGGTTGAACTTCAGTTCCTTGCCAAAATTTTCCGACTTTTGGCGTTAAAGATTTAAATTCTTGGCAGTATTCTTTCCATTCTTGTTCCGATAGAGAGTAGCCCAAAGAGTGGTTCAACTGTTGCAACGAAACTAACTGCTCGGATAGATTTCCCACCATGAATATTTAACTCCCTACCCAATGTTGCTAAGTTAATCGGCACAAATCCGTGATCATCTGCGATGTTTTCGGACTTGAGGTCGTGAATCAAGATTTGGGAATTTTTAGTTTTCTCGGTCGATATCTGATTTTGTTTTGGTATAGTCGATAATCCCATTTGTTTGAGCAGTCGCTTGATTTGGCGATCGCTTACTTCAATCCCCAATTCTTTGGCTAAATGTTTGCTCAACCAGTTCACAGTCCAACGCCGAAAGCAATAACCGTAGTCACGGGGGCTGTGGCTAATCAATTCTTTTAAGCGTTCTGAATAGACATCGTTCGCTGTTTTTGGACGACCAATAGGACAATCTTGCCATTGGTGTGCCATCCCAGTACGGGCTATGTGCGTCCAATGTCTGACTGTTGCTGCACAACATTTTAAGGTTTGACAAATTTCAACTTGAGATTTTCCTTGATCTGCTAGCAGCATAATTTGAATGCGCTGGCGATATTGGTTAGGCAAATCTTCTTGTAAACTCTTTTGCAGCAATTTACGCTGAAAGGTCGTTAATATCTGCTCTTGCACCAGCTCGTTGCTTTTGCAAGTAATTTGATTATTCTGCTGTGACATATTTAGTAATCGGTTGATAATCGATTTAGCTAAATAACTAGGACTTACGCAGTGTCAATAAGTTTTCTGACTTTTTTGTCAATAGTCAATAGTCAACAGTCCAAAAAAACTTGATTTTGACCATTGACTATGGACTATTGACCACCCTCAGAAGGGTTTATTGGTTGAGTGCGTAAGTCCTGATAACTTTTAAAACTGTTTAATTAACACATGAAATCAAGTTCAATTTCGTTTTATCACATGAATGATGCAATAATGCTCATTATTCTCATTCAACTCTACTTTGTCAAGTTAAAAATAGGTAAAGATGTCTATAAAATTGACTTAAACAGCTAAATCAAACATGAGTTGATTTATAAAAAAAATATTAACCCACAGCCTTTATATCTAGAAATCACCCACAAACTCGCATAGATAATTCCCAGTACCTAGCTCGGTTTTGGCAAAAAAATGTGATGTTATTTTGTGGTGCATTTAGCATAAACCCTATGCTGGCTGGAGAAACGACAAGTTCAATATTTGTTAAAAAATCATAAAAAAACAAATTTCCTGGAGGAAAAATTTTTTATATTTACTTTATAATTCAAGTTTAAATTAAGGTTAATTTTATCCACGTAGCCACATGAAAATGAAAATTCCCTCTTGCGTTCACTCATGTGATGTTTTAAATTAGTATGTGCATTCTTTAATGAATTAACAAGTAGAACTCAGGGGGCTGTCCCTTTGACTACGATGATTAACCAAGATTTTCTGCAAACTTTAGCAACTGCAAACGGCGTATCTAATCTGGAACTAGATGTTTTAGTTTTAGCAATGAATGGTGACTCAACCACGGCAATTGCACAGAAGTTGAGAGTGAGTGAAGATGCTGTTCGTAAGAGACTAAGCGAGGTTTACCGTAAGTTTAGAATTCTGGGGAATGGTCCTGTCAAATTAACCAAATTACAGCAGCTTCTAGTATCTCAATATCAACAATATCTAGCCGAGAACGATGCTGAATTGCCTGCTAATTCACCGAGTTCTCGACCACAAGATGTCAACCCTTACCAAATTTGGAGTGGAGCGCCTGATGTCTCAGCTTTTTACGGTCGGACTGAAGAACTAGCAACTTTAGAACAATGGATTGTGAGCGATCGCTGTCGCATAGTTGCCTTGCTAGGTATGGGAGGAATTGGCAAAACCTATCTCTCTGTAAAGCTAGCAAGACAAATTCAATCACAGTTTGAATATATTATCTGGCAATCGCTACATCACTCTCCATCAATTCAAGATGTTTTAGCCAACTTTATTACGGCTTTATCTTACCCAGAGAAAATTGATTTACCAGCAGCTCTCGATCAAAGGGTTTCATTATTAATTAAGTATTTGCGGGAAAATCATTGTTTGCTAGTACTAGATGCGGTGGAGATAGTTCTCGATAGTAGTGCTGCTTTTTGGCGTTATAACAATGAATCCGAGGGATATGGCATACTCTTAAGACGCTTGGGAGAAGAACAACATCAAAGCTGTTTGTTAATGACGAGTATAGAGAAACCTAGAGAAATTGCCCTATTGGAAAGTTCAACAGGTTTTGTGCGCTCCTTAGCAGTGCAAGGTTTAAAACCGGAAGCAGCAAAGAAAATTTTGCAGAGTAAAGGTCTTACTGGCGAACAACAATGGTCAGAGTTGATCCAAACTTACCGAGGCAATCCATTAGCCTTAAAAATAGTTGCGACAACTATTCAAGATGTATTTAGCAGCAATGTTAATGAATTTCTTAAGTATGAATTCTTAGCAGTTAGTGATATGTTTCGAGAAATTCTGGATTGGCAGTTTAAGCGCCTATCAAATCCAGAAAAGGAAATTATGTATTATTTAGCTAGAGAAAATAATCTCGTCTCAGTTCAGAATTTACAACAAGCTATGCAACAGTTAATCACCACCTCAGAGTTAGTGATGGCTTTAGAATCTCTGGGATGGCGATCGCTCCTGGAAAAAGTTCAAAGTGAAGATGGAGATACAAGCGAAACTCTGTTCTCGCTACAGCCTGTTGTTAAAAATTATGTCAGTAAATTAATGGCTTTACCAAAAAATGATGGGTGATGGGTACTGGGGAATGGGGAATGGGGAAACTCAACACCAATATCCATAGTGGGTTTTTTAAGATCCTTCCAGTCGCCTGGTGCAAGATATGAGCAAAGAATTCAAATCAGATTCCTCTAGATAGTTGCCAAGTAGTCAGAATCTTGTTAACTTTTATGCTTAAAATTGCTGAAGATGTTGATTGACGTAGCTAAATAGTCAATCTGACCATTTGCGGGATGCCCTTAAGCTATGCTGACTGAAATATTTCCTTTCCGGTTTGAATTAAACACAATTGCGATCGCTGGTGCAAGTTTGTGGTCTTTAGCGCTGTATCTAGGTTTTTTCCCGGTGAGTGAATGGGTAATCCATCAACTCAACCGTTGGTTTAACTTTGCCGAGCGATCGCTGTATACTAGCCAAACAGAATTTGAAAAAACCCGTAAAGCCAGAGAATCGCAAAATGCTTTCTACGCTTCAATTTTTAGTATTGTGCCATTTCTGATAGTCGGTGCTTTATGCAATTGGGGGGTGGAAATCAGTTTGGGTAGTAGTTGGGCTATTAGTACTGGTATACTAGCTTGTATTGGCTCAGGTATTTATGAATTAGGCAGAAGAGATGGGCAATCTTCTGATGAATAGTTGTTTCCTGACTAAGCGCTTCTCAATGCCACAATTGGATCGAGTTTAGCAGCACGTCGGGCGGGAACGACACCAAAAAATAAACCTATACCACCGGAGACACCGACAGCTGTGGCAATTGCCATAGGAGAAATTGCTGCTTCTAAAGGTGTTAGGGATGCCACTAAAATAATGCCCCCGACACCAACCGCAGTACCGACTAAACCACCAATGGCAGAGACGATGACCGATTCAATGATGAATTGCAGCAAAATATCTTGTTCTGTCGCGCCAATCGCTTTACGCAGTCCGATTTCTTGAGTGCGTTCGGTGACAGAGACGAGCATAATATTCATGATACCGATACCGCCGACAAATAGGGAGATGCCGGCGATCGCTGCTAGCATGATTGTCAATGCTCCTGTAATTTGTCCGACTGTTTTTAGCGCATCTTTTTGGGTGCGGATGGTAAAGTCATCTTCATCGATGAGTTGATGGCGTTGGCGGAGTAAGTTAGTGATTTGAAAGACGGCTGCATCTACACTCTCGGCATTCTTGGCTGAGGCGACAATGTAAGTTACTTCTAATCCATAGGGAGAGGTGCGTCCAACAATCCGGTTAGCCATTGTAATTACGGGTATCATGGCTGCATCATCATAATCCACACCGAGGTTAGAACCTTTGGCTTCTAACACGCCAATTACTTGAAAGCTAGCACTTTTAACTCGCAACTGTTGTCCAACGGGGTTACTAGTCCCAAACAGTCTTTCTGCTAACTTTGCACCGAGAACGAGGACTTGATTGCTGCGTTTCATATCTATGTCGGTGAAAAAGCGCCCTTTGGCCACTTCAAAATCCCGCACTATTAAGAAGCTGGGATCTGTACCGACTATGTTGACATTGGTATTTCTGTTGCTGTAAGTAACGACTTGGCGATTATTTAATTCTACCGTGACTGTGGCGACTGTGGGTACTTGTGTGGCGATCGCTTCTGCATCTTTCAAGACGAGAGTTTTGGGCAAATCGTTAGAAATGCGTTGCGTTTCCTGATTTCCAGGAATAATAAATAAGATGTTTGGCCCCAGTGATTGTAGCTGTTTGGAGACATATTTCTGCCCCCCTTCACCGATACCAATCATGGCAATAACTGAGGCGTTGCCAATGACAATCCCCAGCATAGTTAAGGCACTACGTAACTTATTCGACAGCAGAGTTTTCCCTGCCATTTGCACACTTTCTAAGAGGTTCATGGCAGAGTTTGTTCCTTAGCCTTTTCGATTTTATAGTCTTCAGGCAAATCAATAAACACGCGATCGCCTGCTTTCAATCCTGATAATACTTGAGTTTGGTCTTGGATTTGCGAACCAATTGTAACTTCTCGAAACTGGGGTTTATTTTTGGCATCTGGGATTAATACGCCTGTTTTGCCTTTTTCGGTTAATATTGCCACCGTGGGTAATACTAAAGCATTATTGATGCGATCGCCCAGGAAAGTTAAATCCACATTTAAGCCAGAACGGAGTTTATCTGTACCCGTTTGTAGCGCCACCCTGACTTGGAAAGATGTCACACCTTGTTCTACCACTGCTTCCGGAGCAATTAATCTCACACTACCGCGAAAAATCTGATCAGGATAAGCATCAGCAACAATTTCCACAGGCTGTCCCTGTCTAATCCTACCAATATCAGCTTCGGGAACTTGGGCTAGTATTTCTAAACCCTTGGCTACAGCCACAATTGAACTAGAAGTTGCAGATGCACTGGTAGAAGCAGAAGTTGTGGGGGTGACGAATGCCCCAATCTCTGAGTATTTCTGAGTGACAACACCAGAGAAAGGCGCACGAATAATTGTCTCTTCTAGCTTGATTTTTGCAGCTGCTACCTGGGCTTGAGCTGCTTTGACGACGGCTCGACGTTGGGCTATTTCTTCGGGACGACTACCTTCTTGCAACAGTACTAAAGCTGCTTGGGCTTCGGTGACGGCTGCTTCTTTTGCTGCGATGACTTCGCTACGAGTGCCACTCTCAATTAGAGATAATTGTTTTTGGGCTTCAGCTAAATTTGCTTTGTTGCTTTTATCTTCACTGATAGCTTGATCGAGTAATTGTTTTTTCTCTGCCCCTTGTTGGTAAAGGTATTGATAACGCTTGACCTGTTCTGTGGAATAATTTACCTTAGCTTGAGCTGCTGCCACTTGGGCTTGGGCTTTAGAAATTTCTTGGGGACGATTCCCTGCACGCAACTCAGCTAACTGAGCTTGGTTTTGTGCTAGACGGGCTTTAGATTGAGCAATTTCTTGGGGACGATTGCCAGCGATCGCTTCAGCTAGCTGGGCTTGGTTTTGTGATAAATTTGCTTGATATTGGGCAATTTGTGCTTGAATATCGCTGATATCCATTCTGGCAATAATTTGACCTTGCTGTACGCGATCGCCCTGTTCTACATACAACTGTGCCAGAAATCCTGGATTTTTGGGACTAATATTCACACTCTGAACTGGGACAACCTTACCACTAGCTGTAATTCGCAGCGTAACATTTTTGGCTTCTATGGGGACAGTCAGTTGTGAGACATCTTGTTCACTGGTTCCCGGTTGCATCCTCGAAATTGTAGTTGTACCCACAACCAAAGCACCCGCAGCCAGTAAACCCCATAACCACCGAGTTGGGTGTTTAATTTTACCAATCATCGGAACTTCTATGTATGCAATCATGAATCCAGGTTTATAAATATTACTTTAGAGAGTTGTCTTGAAACTGATGATATTTTGCTCATCAAAGAGCATTGCCAGCATTTATTGAAGATAGTCAGCAAATAGACGAATAGTTAAATTAATAGGTTGCTTAGTGCTTAATATTTATATTACTTTAACCTTAAGCAATTTTTAATGCCTTCACCTGAATGGGTGACTTTATGGCGATGCTAGTAAATTCACCTATCCAACTGGAGATTCACAACTCAATACTTGCCTAGTAAACCGCGTTTTTTGGCTATATATTCAGCATAATTAAAACAGATGATTCCCAAACTAAAATATAAAATAGCATTCAAAACAACGCCGCCGAATTGGGCAAAATTAAATTGTTGATTTCGCACAATCAAATCTCTGAGCATTCCAGCGCTGGGCGAGAGTGGTAATAAAAAGCTCAACAATTTTCCTCCACCAGTCCATGTTTCCGTTGGAGCCATCAGCAAAAATAGTAAGAGAAATTGAAACAGGCTCAACAACTGACTAATACGTTGAAATAATAAAGATAAAGCTCCCATTGCAAAAGCTAATCCACAAGCACCTAAAAATACAGTTCCTAAAGGAAAGATGAGTGTAAAAGGAAAATATAATTTTCTGCCTGTGATGATCAGGATCAGAATTAACACACTCAAATTCAGAACCATATTAATAGTGAGACTAGCCAAAGCTCGCACTAAAAAAATCTTTGGTGCTTTGTATGGAGAAAGAAAAATTTGTTCAATAGTTCCTATCTCAGCTTCATGTTGTAAATCTGAGGAAATATTGCCAATAACAAAAACTACCAGACTCCACAGCACATAACCAACAATAATGGCATCGAGTCGTTCTCCAAATTGTAACCCAGGGCCAGCCATATAACGCGCACCAGCAAATAGTCCATAAAAGATGCCCGTAATAGCAATAATCGCACCGATTGCCTCGATAGGATAGCGAATAAACAAAATCCAACTACGTTTTAATTCAACCAAAAATAGATTTAACATAACTTTTTTAATTCGTAATTCGTCATTCGTAATTTAGAACTAGTATTTAATTTTTGAAAACCCTCAATACAAGTCGAGTAACTTCTTACGTATTGCCTATTGCCTATTGCCTCCTATCACCTATCACCTATCACCTATCACCTAGTTGTACAAGCTTTTTAAAAACCCTGATCAGATCAGCTTGATCTCTTTGGACTTTCACTAAGGGTAGGGGAGAGAGAACTTGCAGTAATTGATAGATATTTTCTGGTTTTTGCAGATAAATAAATCGTTCTTCTTCTACAGTTGCTGCTATTTTTTCTAAGGCTTGAATTTGCACTTGGTCTAATTTGCCATCAAATTCTACACTATAATTTAAGCCAGAAAACTGCTTGATTAATTCTTGTGTAGGTTGCTCAGTGATAATCTCACCTTGATTAATAATTGCTACCCTGTGAGAGAGTTCTTCTGCTACTTCAATTTGATGAGTTGTCAGTAAGATAGCATGACCTTCAGAGGCAATTTCTTTAACTAAAGCTTTGACAACTTCCGCCGCTTCCAAATCTAAACCCAGAGTTGGTTCATCTAGCAGTAACAACAGTGGTTCGTGTATCATAGCTACAGCGATCGCTAATTTCTGTTGCATTCCCCGTGACAGCGCTTGCACAGGAGTATTGCGTTTATGAGTTAGGCCAAATCTTGCTAAAAGTTCTTTTTGGCGTTTGTTAACTCTTGAGCGACTTAAACCCTTGAGGATACCAAAATACTCTAAATTTTCCTCTGGTGTTAACCGCCAGTAAAGGTTCCTGTTACCTTCTAAAACCGTACCTACACCTTTTAAAGCGCGAGCATTTTTGTGAGGATTTATCCCACCAATTTCTACCCAACCTTCATCTGGACAAATTAGTCCTGCCATGATTTTAATTGCTGTGGTTTTGCCTGCGCCGTTGGGGCCGAGGAAAGCCAATACTTCTCCAGTATTAATCGTCAGGGAAACATCACGAACTGCTGTGATGACCTTTTGGTGATGATGATAATGCTTACAGATATTTTGGACTTCCAGCGCTTTCATATCCTTTCCTATGTCAAAGTTTTACAGCGTAGGCTGATCTACACTTACACCATTGTTAGCCTATGCAGAGAAATTGCTGGTAACATTTTATAGAAACTCCATCCCTTGACGCTCTCAGCCAGTGTCCACAGACAACTAATCGTTGTTGGTAAATATAAATCTCTATCAGCGACAAATTCTTGAGAAATAGTCTGATTCAATCTAGTTTCTTCTACACCAAAAAATCCAAATATACCTTCGGGATGTTGATGTAAAATTAGGAACTTAATACAGTCTTGAAAACCAGTAACACAATTCATTCCCAAGTAACTCATAGAACGTAATACTTTACAACCCATGACCAAATCATACTGACGCAAGTATGACATAGCAAATCCAGACAACAATTCCTCTAACCAAGTATCGCCGGGATTAAGGGTGATTTGCTGTGTTCCGTAAGTTGTCAGAGAATTAATTCGCAGTAATAACCCTTCAATGTCTGCGGTTGCAGCTGTTAAAGGGAGAGATTTAGCAAAGTTTATGACAGTAGTATAGTCCACTTGTTGTGGTGCAGAATGAAATCCTAAAGCGTGCAACAATAACCGTTTTTCACACAAAGGTAAATCTACCACAGCATTGGCGGCGGGAAAGGAGTTGAGAGTTTCTACAGTCTTTTGCCAGAAGTTTTGTAATGAGGGAACAACTAAATTCTCAGATGCTAACAAAGCAGCAGTATTTAATTTCAATGCAGATGATGTACTTGCAGAACTATCACTTAGTTGCTCTTCTCTCATGAGCAAAACTTTTTGTACTTGTTGAGCAATGTTATTAAACCTAGCATCAGTATTTTCTAAAACCGAGTTAGAAATCCAAGAGCCTAACAGAATTCTATGGAAAACTGATGTGGGAGTATGATCATTTTTTTGGACTACCTCTAAAAAGTCTTCTAACCATAAATTACTTTGGTTAATAGCAGCTAAAATATTGTTAGCAGATTCATCAGTTGCAGGCAAATCTCTATTGACTGTGGACGGATAATTATCTGATTTTAATGAGGGTAAAGCATTGGCTATTCTATGCTGGCGCACACTTCCAGCCATAATACCCACGAGAGTAGTATGATAATGATGACCAAAATATGCTTCTTGATATTCCTGTTCGTCAAGATTATTCTCTTCTTGATTCTGCAATAATTTAGCTGCAACTGATGATTTATCAGGCCCAGGAATTGCACCATCTTCTCTTTGCACTTGCAGGAAAGCTTGCCAAGATTGCTGATATATAAAATTATCTGCTAAACCAATACACTCCCAACACCATAACAACTCACCTAGCAAATCCCAATGGTGATCTTGGCAGGCAATTATCATTAGCATGGAGAGAGTAAATTGCAAATCCTTGATATCTTTAGCAGGAATTTTTGTTCCTTGCTCTATCCCAAATTTATATAAAAATAAAATAACATGAGTCAAAGCATAAATGGATTCTTCCGTCAAATATAAAGCACTGGGTACAGAAGATAAAATCGAAGATTGATAAAATGTTTCCATACTAGGGAGTGAGTGTTTAAATCCTCCCAATTCCACACTAGCCAGGATATCCATCATCCGATGTGGCAGACGCTCTACGTGTTGAATAAACCCAAAATCTATAACTTTTTGAATTAAATCCCTTTGCTGTAAATTATCATGCCCAAGCAGACGCAAAGCACCGTATAGTGTACAGAATAAAGTAATTTCTTCCGGTGAGCGAAATAAACGAGCTTTAACTTCACTATTTGTTTGGACTGTTTTTAAAATATTGATAATTTGCGGGACATACTCATTATGTTCATTACCTGTTAATTGGATATAACCAGAGATCATGATAGCTAGTTCACATACTTTTTGCCCATAATTAATATCAAAGCTAGCGCCCTTTTTAAAAGGGTCAAATTTATCAAGATTATTAACTACCCAATTAAAAGATTTTTCTATCATTTGTGTCTGGCTATTTTGATTGATCATGGTGATACCTCCGTTTTGGTGATTTTCCAATAAAAAAGACTTACCTGAAACTTATAAAAAACGTCAGATAAGCCTTTTCTATGTTTTAGATAATCTCTAGAAAATTTTCATCGATACATCTGTAGAATAGGCAGATTAGTTAAAGAAGTAGTTTAATAAATTTGCTATTAGCTATTTCACAAAAATCAACTATGCTTCTTTAATATTTATTTTAGCCTTTGTAGATAAATTGTTTGTAGATGAATGTAGGTCTTAAAGCCAGAAATTGAGCATCAAGACTGTCATCAGCACGCAAGTTATTCATGGCTTGAGTTACTGTGTAATCGAGGCTGTCAATAGCGCTAGTAGCTAGTTCAGCTAGAAAATCTAAATCAGATGCGGGGTTAATTACTGCTTGAGAATTCATTGTTCAGTCTCCTGGATTGTTTGCTTTGAATGGAAAATATGGAAGTAGCTAAAGATTAGCCTTGGTAGATAAATTGTTTGTAGATAAATGTAGGTCTTAAAGCCAGAAATTGAGCATCAAGACTGTCATCAGCACGCAAGTTATTCATCGCTTGAGTCACTGTGTAATCGAGGCTGTCAATAGCGCTAGTAGCTAGTTCAGCTAGAAAATCTAAATCAGAAACGGGGTTGATTACTGCTTGAGAATTCATTGTTTAGTCTCCTTAATTTGGGAAATTACTAATTTTGAAAAACCGGACTTAGTTGCTAGAAAACATCTTAGTTTCGGCTCATGTTTATATATCCGAACGACTCCCAACTTTTATGCAATCGACTTTGATATTTTTGACAAATTTCTAAAATAAAGTTCAATCTCACTCAGTAAATATGGCTGAAAACAAGTCAAGTCAAGCAATCTCCGACTTGGCGATCGCTTGAATTTCCTCTTTACAGAACTTAATATCACATTCGTCTGTTCACAAAAACATCATGACGAAGCCACTATCAACCCATCTTGCACGCGGATCACTCTTTTAGTTTGAGCTGCAATATCAGGCTCATGGGTGACAATCACAATGGTGATGCCCTGCTGATTTAATTCTGTGAGTAAGCCCATCACCTCATGAGACGTTTCTGTATCTAGCGCACCTGTCGGCTCATCTGCTAAAACTAATGCAGGTCGATTGACTAAAGCCCGCGCAATGGCTACCCGTTGTTGTTGTCCCCCAGAAAGTTGACTAGGACGATTAAAAATACGTTCTTCCAACCCCACTCTGTTCAGTGCTTCCAAAGCTCGTTGACGACGTTTCCGTTTAGGTAAATTAGCATAAACCATCGGCAACATGACATTTTCTAATGCTGTTGCTCGTGGTAGTAAGTTAAATTGTTGAAACACAAAACCAATTCTTTGATTGCGAATATAAGCCAACTCATCATCATCATAAGTAGTTAAATTTCTGCCTTCAAAAATATAGTGTCCACCACTAGGACGATCTAAACATCCCATAATATTCATCAGCGTCGATTTCCCCGAACCTGACGCACCCATAATTGACACATATTCGCCTTCCTCAATTGCTAGTTGAATTCCCTTGAGAATAGGAACTTTCATTTCGCCTAATTGGTAGGTTTTAATAATAGATTCCATCCAAATCATTGTTGTCATAGCAGTTAATTACTCAGCACTATTAATCACTACGCAAAGCTGTAATTGGGTCTAATTTGGCAGCATTACGGGCAGGAATTACACCAGCAATTAAACCGACAGTTAAAGATAATCCAAAGCCAACAATTATTGATAAAATAGAAATTACAAAAGGAAATTTAAAAATATTAGCGGCTGTAAAAGCGATCAATATACCACTGCCCATACCTACACAACCGCCAACAATAGAAATGACGATCGCCTCAGTTAAAAATTGATTAAGTATCGCTGAATTCGTCGCTCCTACAGCTTTACGAATGCCGATTTCTTTGGTTCTTTCGACGACAGAAACTAACATAATATTGGCAATACCAATACCCCCCACTACTAAGGAAATGCCAGCGATCGCTACTATCATCACTGTAAACAAACCCACCACATTAGTGAAAGTACTCACAATATCTGCCTGATTAGTGAGACGAAAATCATCAACTTCTGGGGGATATATATTGTGCCGCAAGCGTAAGATATTCGTGACTTGAAATTGTGCTGCTTCTAGTTGCTCTTGATTACTCGATTTAACTAAAATTCCACTAACAGAAACACCAGTTAAAGCATTATTTCCCACCAAGCGTTTCGACATACTGGTGAGAGGAATAAAAATTTGGTCATCTCGATCCATCGGCCCTTGAGAACCCTTTGGTTCCATAATGCCAATGACCTCATAAGCTTCTCCCTGAATTCTGATTTTTTCCCCTATGGGTTTTCCCCCTTCCCCAAACAATGTTTTCAGGACAGTCGGCCCCAGTATTGCTACTTGAGCAGAAGAATCTAGTTCCTCTTGAGTAAAAAACCTCCCTTCTTGGGGATGAGTATTTCTCGCATCTGGGTAGTTCAAGTCTGTACCGTAAATGGTGGTTGAGGTATTTTCTCCGCTATAGACAACTTGGGCGTTGCGTTGCAGATAAGCAGAAACCATCGTCGCTGAAGGTGCTTGTTGGGCGATCGCTTTAGCATCTTCCCAAGTTAAAGTGCTAGTAGAACCCACCCCTTGACGAATATTCCCACTCCTCGCCGCACCCGCCAAAACTTGTAATACGTCGGTTCCCAACGCTTGAATCTGTTGTTCTACACTCTTTTGCACCCCTTGTCCCACCGAAGTAATCGCAATCACTGAAGCAATGCCAATAATCACACCCAGCATCGTTAACCCAGTGCGTAATTTATTACTCCACAGAGTCTCAGCCGCCATCGCCAAGATTTCTAGAAATGGGACTTTACGAGTCTTATCTGCTTTATCTAAAACCTGAATCATATAGTAAGTAGGTAACAGGTAACAGGTGATAGGTGATAGGTGATAGGTGATAGGTGATAGGTGATAGGTGATAGGTGATAGGTAATATTAAGAGGACGTTGGAAAAGTCTGTTTCTTTGTCATGTTGAATGCAGCGTAGCGGAATGAAACATCTCGGTATGTGCCACAAAACCTAGATTCTTCCTGACGCGGAGCGTAAGGAAGAATGACATTTTTATACCTACTGAAACTTTTCAAACACCCTCTAAGACTCATATTTGATTTTTGTTCAAAAATCAGTACACCTTTATTCTTTCTTCCCAGTCCCCAGTTTAAGGAGCAGCATTGCCTGAAGAACGTCCACCACCAGTACCGCGTCCACCACCACCACCACCTACACCTGGAAAAATTCCCCCTCGTGGACGAGATTGAGGGCGTAATCCTGGTGGGAAACTGAGCAACACTTTCTCGTTGCCTTGCAAACCAGATTTAACTTCCGTAAAATTATTTACAGTCACACCAGTTTCAATAGGAGTAAATACAGGTCTTTTACCTTCCCTGGCTACATATACACCCGTAGCATTTTCCAGACGTGTCACGGCAGCTGTGGGTACTACTAAAGCATTTGCTAATTGACCAACTTGAAATTCTGCTGCTACATTCATCCCCGATCGCAGTAATCTTTGAGCATCACTTAAAGAAACTTTCACTTGAAAACTAGTAACATTTTGCTCTACTGTGGCTTGGGCAGCAATTTGACTCACTCTACCTGTAAAAGTTCTCCCTGGATAAGCATCTGCTGTAATGATGACTTTTTGATCCAAGCGAATTTTCGATATATTTGATTCTGATAAATTAGCAACAACTTGATTAGTTGCCGCTAGAGCCAAAATAGAAGAAGAAGTTGCCGAAGAAACAGAACTACCTGAAGTTGTCGGTGTCACAAAAGCACCAGGATCAGCATATTTTTGTGTTACTACACCGTCAAAAGAGGCACGGAGGATGGTGTCATTGATTTGAGATTGGATATTTTGCAATGAACCACGTGCAGATAATACTTGAGCGCGTGCGGCTGCAATATCTTCCTCACGAGTTCCCGCTTTGAGCAATGCTAAAGCTTGTTGTCTTTGCTTAACTACAGCTCTTGCTTGCTGGATATCTTCAATGCGTGAGCCGGCTTTTTGCAGAGCTAATGCTTGCTGTGCTTCATTCACCTGGGCTTGGGCGCTGTCTCTGTCTGCACGTTTTTGGTTGACAGTTTGTAGAGAAATGGCTCCAGAGTTATAAAGTTCCTGATTTCGTTGCAAATCATCTTCTGCTTTACGCAAGCTAGCTTGAGCGCTATTTAACCTGGCCTGGGCTTGGGCAATATCCTGGGGACGATTGCCAGTTTGGGCTTTTTGTAGATTGGCTTGGGCTTCATCTAATTGTGCCTGGGCTTGAGCGATATCCTGTGGACGATTGCCAGTTTGGGCTTTTTGCAGATTTGCTTGTGCTTCATTTAATTGTGCCTGAGCTTGGATGAGTTGCCCTCGTAAGTTGGAATCATCCATGTAGGCTAAGATTTGTCCTTTTTTGACAACATCACCTTCCTTGACTAACAGTGTTTTGAGAATGCCGGAATTTTTAGGACTCAGGTTGATTGACTGTTCAGGCTTGACAGTTCCGTTGGCAGAAACTGTAATTGGTAGAGTCTGTCTTTCCACAGACTGCGTAATCATTCTCCGCCTTGCTTCCTGACGAGGAACAACAGCGAGTTGATAATAAGTGGCATAGCTAATACCACTAAAAATTCCCAAGATAATTAGCCAAGAGAGCCAATTATTTTTCCTTTTTTTCTTCGTCTCTGGAACCAATGCTGGTGAATCTACAGTCTGTGTTGTCTCAAATGTCATTTGCACTCCAGTATAGAAAAAACAGCGACAAACCTAGAACAGTTAAGGGATTTCCAACTAAAAAAATATACCACCGCTTTGGTGAGCAGGGGAGGAAAAATCCCATGATCATATTTGCTCTCACCCATTGAATATTTTATTTTCTGGAAGTCCCTAACTAAATTTATGAATATTCTGGTAATGGGTAATTAGTGATTAGTCAAGAATCATTACCCAGTACCCAGTACCCAGTACCCAGTACCCAGTACCCAATCTATCCAGCCATGCCAGTAATTATCAGCCAAATACTCTATATTTTATGAGTGACAAAAGTCACTAATATATACCAAGTAATCTATGACTAAAGTCATCATAATCGCTAGTTAAGCCAAGATAGGGGACTCAGATTTGATTTTTTAAAAAATCAGTACGTCATAATTTTTTAGAATCATATTGGCTGCCTATCGTGGTTGCCCTGCCCTTCGCGGACATATATATAATATAAAAAGCAGTATATAACTATTACTGAAGCAACATTGGTTGTGCTATGTAATTTTTAAAATAAGCTTTTACCAAATCACTTAAATGATAAATCATAAGATACACTTATAATTAAAAACAACCACTTTTGATAAAGGATGTAGATAATGAATCTTGCACCAACAGAAAGAAGAATGTGGGGAAAATCACCTTCTAAAAATCATATCAATATGTCTGATCCAGCAATAAACCAAAAGTATGAGTCTGGAGAACAAAGAATACTGACTGAAATGAATCGTGAAAAGCTACCAAGCTTTGTTGAAGCCTTAAAGAAACCTGGATATATGGATGTACGTCCTTTTTACCAAAGAAGAACTCGGTGGGATTACAAGATGCAATCAAGACTAATCGAGTCATTCTTAATTAATATTCCTGTTCCTCCTATTGTTCTTTATGAGAAAGAGTTTAACTGTTATGAAGTCATGGATGGTCAACAAAGAATTACGGCTCTTCGTGATTTTTATGATAATCGTTTAAAATTGACAGGACTCGAACTTTGGCCAGAACTCAACGGCAGAACATATGCTAATCTTCCTACCAAAATTAGAGCAGGTATTGACCGCCGCTCCATATCATCTATAGTTTTGATTACGGAGTCAGCATCTGATCCTGAAGAAGCGTTGTTATTAAAGCAACTTGCCTTTGAAAGACTCAATACAGGTGGTGTCGCTTTAAGTCGTCAGGAAATACGTAATTGTCTGTATTATGGTAAATTTAATCAACTCTTACTTGAACTAGCAGATAATCCTATATTTGCAGATGCCTGGGGAATCCCACTTGATAATGAGAAAAATCTGCATGAAAACAATCTATATAAAAAAATGGAAGATGCCGAATTAGTTCTTCGTTTTTTTGCTTTACGTCATGTAGAAGATTTCCGTAGAGGAATGGAAGGATTTCTTGATCTATATATGATGAAAAGTTTAAATTTTTCTGACGAAGATATCGAAATTCTCAAAAATATTTTTATCGAGACTATCAATTTAGTACATCAAATCTATTCAAACAATTTATTTAAGCCATTTGATCCCAATACTGACACATGGAAAGAAAATGCTTATAAAGCTTATTATGATGCAGTTATGGTTGGATTTAGTAGACATTTAGCAAATGCAAATATTTTAGTCGATAGGAAGTTAATAGTAATTGAAGAAACACAAAAATTGTTTAGAAAAGATACATCAAAAATATTTACAGGGGGAGGTAGAACCCAATCTGATATTAAAGAAAGAATCAGATTATTTGACGAAATGCTATATCGAGTCATCGCAGGTTAAAGAGCGATGTTTCAGAATATTTTAATGAGGGTAAAAGTTAATATTAATACTGTCCGTTCTATTATTAAAACCAATGATAGGTTGATGGGAATTTCATTCGCTTCGAGTGCTTTAATTAAAGCAGAAATATGCGAAGAAACAGACGTAATCCTCAGTCAAATTTTGCAAGATATACCGACAGCGAAAGAATGGAGAGTTTATGATCACTGTAGTGCAATAACACGCTTATACGCAATCTATGAGAGTTTTGTAGAAGAATTAATTAGTGATTGGTTAATACTTTTAACAGAGTTATATCCTTGCTATTCAAATTTAGAAGAAAAAATCAGAAATACTCACCGGGTGGGAGTAGGAAAATTACTAACTGAACTTAATAAACACCGATATAAACACCTCTCGTCTGAGAAAGTTGTCCAAGGTCTATTTTATGGCACTAGTGGTGAGAAAAAGTACGAATTATTGCCAGATGCGTTTCTCATTCACGAACAGAACTTACGCAAGGACGCTTTAGTTAGATTATTTGCAAATGCTGGCATATCAGACGCTTGGGTATGGGTTGAGAACCATAGATCCATTAAATATTTTTTAAAAGAAATTAGAGGTAGCCAAAATACTGTAGAAGGGGAACTTAATGAATTTATTGGCTATCGTAATGATGCAGCACATGGTTTTCCTGATGAGGTACTAGGTGCTAGTGCATTATTAGAATTATGCGACTTTGTAGATGCTTTGTCTCAAGCACTTGCTGAATTAATAACTTATCAGGTTATTAAACGCAAGGAATTAATCGGGCAGATTAGAGAAGTTGGCAAGATCACTGAGTGGTTCAAGAAGCCTAATGCGGGAGTTGCAATAGTTGAAGAAATTAAATTATCGATTGGAAACAAAATTTTCTTAGTTAATGAAGAGACATCTTGTTGCTATTTGGTTGCTATCAACAGTATTCAACTTAATGGTAACCCAGTGAATGATTTACAAACAACTGCTGGGATGGAAGTTGGGTTAAAGTTTGACTTGAGTGCTAAACAAGGTCTGCGTTTGTATCAATTAGAAGTTGAATAATTAAGCATTTGAATTCTTGCAATAACAATATATGGATTTACCAACAAAAAAATCCTAATATTGTTGAACCATTAAAACTTTTTCTCTAATCCTCAGTCCCAACCTCACCTGTTACTTTTGGGTTGACGAAGTACTAGTGTTAACGTGACATTCCTCTGGGGAACCATATATTTAGCCAAGTCTGGGGAAACAATGAAAATCCTAGAATTTGTTTGAGCTATCTATATGTGAGTGGAAGCCTATGCAAAAAGCCTTACAGTGGCTTGTTAGCAGATACTTAATCTTAGCAGCGATCGCCCCCCTCATCGGTATGGGCTGCACTGATAACCTATCTAGTAATCAACCTGTGGAAAATCCTGATGTTCCAGCTTTGAGGAGGACTAGAGAGAGACAAGGTACAGCCTACTATAATACATCTGCACTATCTAGCAGCAAAAATAATTTACCCAAATTAACTATTGGTGTATTGTCTACCCAAACTCTCACAGAGCAAGAACAGATGATTCAACCTTTAGATGAATATTTAGAACAATCTCTGGGGAGAAAAGTTGATTTCTTAATAGCTAAAAATTATCAGGAAATTGAAAACTTACTGCTACAAAACAAGCTTGACTTGGCCTATTTAGGAACTGTAACTTATCTTGAGGCAGTAGAAAAAGGTGCAAAAATTCAGCCATTAGCTACTGCCATCGATAAACACACGGGTCAACCTTGGTATCGAGCCTGTATTATTGTCAAAGCAAATAGTTCTATTAAAACTTTAAAAGACCTCAAAGGCAAGCGAGTTGCTTTTGTTGATAAATTATCTGCTTCTGGATATCTTATGCCATTAGTATCTCTAAAAAAACTGGGTATTAATCCTGAGCAAGATTTTGCTGAAGTTATCTATGCTGGAACCCACAGCAAAAGCATGACAGCTTTGGAGGATGGCATTGTTGATGCTGCGGCAACTAATGTTTCTTATTACTTCAAGCAACAAAAAAATGGTCAGATTACACCAGAAAAATATAGATTAATTTGGGAATCTGCGCCCATACCCAATTTTCCCATAGTGGTTTCTGAGAAATTATCACCTGAATTAATCCAGCAGCTAAAACAAGTTTTTGTAGCTAGCCCAGATGGTATTGAAGATATATTAGGAGCCGAGTCGGCTGGATATACTCTTGTTAGTCCTGACGACTATACTCCTATTCAGCAACTCCGGCAAGAACTCAATTTAATCTCTATTCCTAAAAAATGAAAATCTCTACCAAGTTCTTTACAGGTTCTGCTATATCTGTCGGGCTAGTAGTGGCTATTCTTATCGGCAATACTGTAGTTGTACAGCAAATTAAAGAAACTGTCCGAGAGAAAAGTTACGAAAGCACCGAAACTATTAAGACTATTTTAGAAGCAGACAATTCGCTCAAGTCAGAAATTATCGCCCTCAAAGATATTGTCTTATTTAAAAAAAACACCCAAGAGCTAGAACTGTTTCACACACAGTTTATCGCCTCTCTGAATAAATTAGACAAGTTGTTGCCAAATAATGCCAAAATATCGGTGATTCGTCGCCGCCATGAATTACTTAATCAAATGTCAACCCAATTAACTCAGCAAAGTTCTAGTCCGACTTATTTAGCTGATTCACAGCAGTATTTTCGCGCGATTAATTCCTTTAACAGAGATATTGAACTGTTCCTTGATGTACTAATTAAACGTGCTTATAAACAGCGTTTATTGGTAGAACAAGACTTAGAAAATCTTCATCAAGTGCAGAAAATTATCTCTTTTGTAGTTGTGTCTGTAATTCTGATTCTATTGATTGGTAAATTTATCTTGATTTGGCAACCAACTATTAAATCTTTAGAGCATTTACAGCTTGGTACAGCAGAAATTGCTATGGGTAATTTTGATTATCGGTTAGATATTAATACAGGTGATGAAATTGAGGATTTAGCTCAATCATTTAACCATATGGCAGTCAAGTTAGCTCAAGCCCGCGAAACACTGCTGAAAAATACTGAATTAACTGATATGAATCAACTTTTAGCATTAGAAGTTTCAGAACGGAAGCAAGCCGAGTTGGAACTGCAACAGACTCTACAAGAACTGCAACACACTCAAGCACAACTGATTCAAACGGAAAAAATGTCTAGCTTAGGTCAGTTGGTAGCCGGAGTTGCTCATGAAATTAACAACCCGATAAATTTTATTTATGGCAATATTACTCACGCTAGTGAATATACTCACGAGTTATTAGAACTAGTACGTCTCTATCAGGAAGAATTTCCTTATGTGGGAGAAAAAATTAGAGAACAGATTGAAAACATGGATTTAGAATTTCTCCAAGAAGACTTACCAAAAATTCTTGATTCGATGAAAATGGGTTCTCAGCGCATTCAGCAAATTGTCTTATCTTTACGCAATTTCTCCCGACTTGATGAAGCAGAAATGAAAGAAGTTGATATTCATGATGGCATTGAAAGTACATTATTAATTTTGCAGAATCGTTTGAAAGCAACACCACAGCATTCTCAAATTGAAATTGTTAAAGAATATGGCAACCTACCTCTAGTAGAGTGTCATGCAGGACAACTAAATCAGGTATTTATGAATATTATTAATAATGCTATTGATGCTTTCATCGATTCTCCAACAATCAATAATCCTCAAATAACTATTCAGACTGAATTGATGAAGCATGACCGAGTTGTAGTCAGGATTGCTGATAATGGCTCAGGTATGTCTCCACAGGTACAGCAAAAGTTATTTGACCCATTTTTTACGACAAAGCCTGTTGGTCAAGGTACAGGGTTGGGTTTATCAATTAGTTACCAAATTGTTGTAGAAAAACACTCTGGTATACTACGATGTCAGTCTGAATTGGGTAAAGGATCTGAGTTTTGGATTGAAATACCCTTATTTGCCAAAGTAGAAAGTAAGATGTTGCACTGTTAGCTAGTTGGTACTTTGTCAGGATTACCATCTTGTAATCCATCACTCCCACGTAAAACAATAGGTTGACCAGTACGTAAAGTGCAACGATACGGAGGACAAATTATCGCCAATATAGGAATCATATTTGATTTCTGGAAAGAACTCAGTACATCTGTGTTCCCTGTTCCCTGTTTCCTTTCAAATAAGTAAGAATTAGAGGGTCTAGGGGTGTAAGGGTGTAGGGGTTGAAGAAATGACGATAATAAATTAATGAAAAAATAACAATCTTTGAACATAGAGTAAAGTTACAATCAATACAGCAACAAAGCATAGTTTGAGCATAGCAATGTTGCTTACCCAATCTAATTGAAATGGGGTTCATTTATATGACGGAAAATACACAAAAATTAACAACCCCTGACCACAGTATAGGCAATATCTTGATTATTACTTTACTTGCCTTCTGTGGCTTGACTTTCATCATCCTTCTAGGCTTGTTTTAAGAATTTGGCTGTAAGTTTAAAAAGATTTTATGGAAGCAGATTTAAAATGTCTGCTTCCATTATTAATATTTAGGCAAATTTATGTTTCGATAAATATTTTGACTTTTATAGCGGTTCTCGTTCACGTGAGGTACACCCGTAGGGGCAATACCCTGCCTTAAGCCTTCGGCTACATGAATTGCCCCTACACCTTGCAATATAATTTTGTACCCCATTAGAGTGGGAACCGCTATATAGGAATCCGATTTGATTACTGAAATAGTTTGCGTAGGTAGGGAATAGGCAATAGGCAATAGGCAATAGGCAATAGGTAAGAAGTTCCTCCACTGGTACTGATTTTTTTCAATAATCAAATACTAGTCCTATAGAAGGTTCAAGACATCTTCTGCTGTTTCAGCTAAAAGTTTAACTTGCCTCTGGCTTCTGCTAGGGGATAAAAGCGTAAGACTGTTTTTAAAAATGCGCTAGCAGCTTGGATTTCTGTAGTTCTTTTTGGTTGCCAAAGGTGAGGACGACAAAACAGAAATTTGACTAAATTTCTAGTTTGTAATAATGAAAGTTGGCTAAATTCTAGCCCTAGATAAATATGTTTTTTGTCGGTAAATTTTCTGACAATTTTAACTGAAAAATCTGTATCTGTAATTGTCGGGATAGACAAATGTGCTGTTTCTGGTACTTGAGATAGTGATATAGTTGCCGGAATCTTGATTAAAGCTCCTCCTTCTGACAAGTCAACAGTTTGAGCATCCCAAATTGCTGTTAATGACTTGAATTTACAAGTTAAATTATGTTTAAATCTGATAAATATTCGTTCTTGGGGAACTTCAATGGTTGACTGAATACAAACACTTAATAAGGCTAAATTGTAAAAACTCCAAATTAAAGTCACCCCTAAACTAGCAACTTCATCAGTGGGTTCAGCAATTCCTGATAAGTGGCGGAACAACCCAATACAGTAAGCGACTGCAACTAATATTAGAGGTATTCCTAATTGCCAGTTCATATTGATTTTTGATAACACCACACCTTTAGGCGTAACTTTAAATCTACTACCAAATGGGGCAATTAAAGTTTTACATACAGCAATAGTTACTGGAAAACACATTAAAATATCAAAGACATCTGACCAAATAATTGACCTCAATCCACCATTAATCCAATTAAAAATACATAGATTAAAAATATAATAGGGTAAGAAGAAAATTAAAATTCCTGGCAGTGTTGGCTTGATAGCAAAGATGCCAAAGAGTAGTGAAAAAGCTGGTAGGAGTAAGTAAAATAAGCGGGTGATGGCAGTACACCAAAAAATAATGGCTGAGAAATGTACTAGACGCTGAATTAAATTCAGTCCTGAATAAAATAGTGGTGGATGTTGCGGACAGAAAAGTAATTGTAAATTGCCTTGCGCCCAGCGTAATTTTTGATTGATATAAGCACTGATATTTTCTGGTGCAGCCCCGGCAGATATTAACTCATTTAAATAAATAACTTTATAGCCTTGGTTGAGGAGTTGCATTGAGGTGTAAAAATCTTCAGTGATACTTTGAGTGGGAATACCACCAATTTTTGCTAAGGCGCTGCGACGAATGATAAAGGATGTTCCCGAACATAGGGGTGAATCTAAAGCATCTCTGCCAGCTTCCATGTACTGAAAAGATAAATCAACATCGTTACTCACGAGATGATCAACTTTTAAATTGACTAAAAAAGAAGATGTATTATAAAAGTTTTGTGGGGTTTGGATTAGGGCAATTTGGGGATTTTGAAAGAAGCCAACTGTACGTTCTAAAAAATTTTCCGTAGGTACAAAATCAGCATCGAAGCTAGTAATCAATTCTCCTGATGTGAATTTTAAAGCATGATTAATATTACCTGCTTTGGCATGGGAACGATCAATGCGAGCAATATAAAAGCAGCCTAAATCTTGAGCTAATTTTTCTACTTCTGGACGACAACCATCATCTAAAAGATAAATCTTTTTCTGGGAATAATTAATTAACTGACAACCGATAACTGTACGAGTCAGAATATCGAGAGACTCATTATAAGTGGGAATTAAAATATCAACAGTTGGTTGATAATCACCATGAATAATTGCGGGAGATAAATAGTCTGCTTCTTGAGTGCGATCGCGTACCATCACAGTTTGCCCATAGAAGCTGATCATACTGATATAATTCAATAGCTCGGCTAGGAAAAATAACACGCTCAAGCTACCAATCCAAAAATTAGGTAAATAGAGAGTACCCAACAATCGCCAAAGCATATACTCTGTAACTAGAGCGATCGCAATTATCGCTGCAATTAATCGACTCCAATACCCAGGTTGAGGGGAAAAATATTTTAGTAACAGCGCAGCCACTAGACTACAGCCAGTGGGTAAGCATATCTGCAACAACCCCGCTTCTGTGGGTGCAAAAAAGTGATGACAGGCTTCTAGCCAAGCCATGAAGGCAATTTCCCACTCTGATAAGTCTATATCTAAATCAACAATACTCCATCCCAAAACAATTACTAAAGCAGAATAAAACCACCATAAATTTTTCACTTGCATTTAGACCGTTTTTTCAAAATAATGCTGTAAACCAGATTAGACTTTCTGATAACAATTACTCAGTCAGTGAGGTACGGGAGGAATAATTTTAAACGCAGAGGGACGCGGAGGAAAGCGCGGAGGTGCGCGGAGGTTTTTTTGGTTTTATTAGCATCAGATTAAGAAACGCTATAATTACGAATTATCAATTTTTCTTCCCAAAGCGGGGAATCACTACTTCTGCACTGCGTCCGACAAAACAAAACTCTTGGGAATTTGTCGGTTCTGTCCACTCTACGCCGATGCGTAAAGCCACTTGGCGTTGAGGTAAATCTTTGAGTAAACCAACCACATCTTCCCCCGCACTCATTCGTCCGACTCCGGCGCGAATTGCTAAAATTTCGCCACGCCAGCGTTGCTGAGTTTCACCTAAGAGTTTGATTTGTACAGCCATTCCTGGCGAGAGTTGGGCTGCACTTTGTTCGGAAACTAAAGCTTCAACCCAACGGTTACGACAATTCACCATTGCCAAAATTACTTCATTAGCTTCTAAATATTCATGGCTACGGGATTTAATTGACCAAATAGGCCCAGGAAAGGCAGGTTTAATAGCTGCTAAGGAATCTATTTTTAATTGTTTTTCAATTTTATTTAATTCAGTCTTAATGGCTTGAATTTCTCCATCGGTACTAATTTTTTTTTGCTGAATCCCTATCAATTCTTTAGCTAAATCTTGTTGATGAATCAGTAATTGTTGTTGACGATTTTCTGTGTCACCGACTCTTAGCATAAAGTTAATTTGTACAGATGATAAATTAGCTTCGTTGATTTGTAGTTGCTGTACAGATTGTTGATAAGATTCCGTTGCTTTATTCACATTTTCTTGCAATTGTTTAGCCACGGATTTGAGTTTTTCCGCTTGACTAGCTGATACTACCTGTTCCTGCGCTAATTTTTGATAACGCTGTGCTTCTTTTTCGGCGATCGCTGCTGCTTCTTTTTGTTGTGATAACTCGGCATAAGATTGATTAATATCTCTTTGGGTTTGAGCTAGTTCTAATTTTTGTTGTTGATTTTGTAAGAGCTTTTGTTGAGTAAGTTGCTGGTCGTATCTATGAATTTTACCATCGAGTTTGTTGAGGATTTTTTCATAGGTGCTAGCTTGATTATTCAGACTCAGCAATGATTTTTGAGCAACACTCAATTGAGTTTTTAATTCTTCTCGGCGTAAAATTAAGGTATTCGCTCTGGGGTTGGATACTTGCCCTAAAACTGTATTAGATTCTATCCATTCTCCAGGCACATATTGATTATTTAATTGTAAATTGCCGGCGATGGGCGCACGGATATAGACGATATCACCGTTGATATAAGCCCGACTACTGCGAATACTTAAAAGATGCTGGACAAGAAATGTTAAGCCAACTCCCAGGACTCCACAGGCTAATACTAATCGGGTTGATTGAAAGATGCTAGTGCGTTTTGGTTTTGGTAGTTTAAGAAATAGGACTTTAATAAACACGGGTTTGAAAAGGGGTGTGGGGGTTTAGTAGTACCAACCAAAGGTTTTTTTGGTGTGTTAGAGGTTGTTTGAAAAGTCCTCTTGTCTGTAACAAAACGTTTTAGATCCCCCTAAATCCACGCCAGTTTGCTCAAGTTGGGAAACCCGCCCACGCAACTGGCTCCTCTTAAAAAGGGGGACTTTAATTCATTTCCTTTTTAAGGGGGGTTAGGGGGGATCAGCCAGTGCTTAAAATCACAGTCAATCACTTTTAAAACATCCTCTTAGCCTACGGCATAACACACCCTACATCTAATTTGTTAAACGATGGCAATTGGTTGTAAATCTAATTTAAAAACAACGTCATTGTAATCGTTATCTCCTCCTCCGGGTAGGTCTTCAAAACCGAAGTGATTATTACCTAATAACCGCAGATGATCAAAGCCATCTTTGTTAGCTCCCAGGTAGGGGAAATAAATATTGGGATTGTTATTGGCGTTGTTATCTGTGAGTTGATTGATTGTGCCGTCAACAATTAAGAAAGGTGCTAAAATCTGCCCTCCTTGGAGTTGAATATCGATGTTTGTTTGCGAGCGATCGCTCACTTTTAACTCTAGATCAATTAGTCGTTTTTGTAATGCGACTTCTATATAACGTGCATCACCGGGATTGACTAAGACACCAAATTGATCGCGCACAGAACCTTGAGAATTTTCTACTACATAGAGTCCAGCGACATTATTAAACCTAGCTTCCCGCCAGATAGTAAAAGTAGCATTTAAAGTTTGACCGCTAAACTCTCGTAAATCAATGACTTCACTTTGATATTCTCCTTGCAAATCTGTCCCAAGGGGGGAATTGGTGTTAGTAATTTGCAATTCAATTTCGATATCATCAAACTTTTGGGAATTACCATTACCTTGGTTTTGCCAACGCAGTTTAAAATTACCATTGCTCAATTCTTCTGTACTGAGGGTGATAAATTGTCCACTACTATTAACTGCATTCCCGAACAGTACACGATTACTTTTACCAGCGATAACTAAGTCTGTGGTACTATTTTGGACTAGATAAAACTGTAAGCGATCGCCTGCCTTAAATTTCAAGTTTTTAACTGAGGTGAATTGCGGGAATAAGTTATTGCTTAATGTCGAGAAAATTACTTGTGCTGGTTGAGAACGATTGGGATTGAATGCAGCTGCTAAATATCCCGCTTCTCCTGGTAGTAAGCCGTTAACTCTGCCTTGTTCATCATCAACAACAAATACCCCAATTTCGTCTACTTCATCGCTATTTTCTTGAGTCAGAGTTATTTGCAATTGCAAGGTATCTCCCACCACTGTGAATAGATTTTTATTATTTATCAGTTGTGGTGTTTGTGGTGGTTGTGGTGGTTGTGGTGGTTGTGGTGGTTGTGGTGGTGATGGTGGTGCGATTACTTGTAGATTAACGTTAGCAGCTACACTCTTAAAGCCAAATTCATCAACGAATTGATAAGCAAATTCATCATCACCCTCAAAATCTGATTGGGGTGTATAAGTGATGAAGTCATCTGCTAAATCGTCGGGTGTATTGTTATCATCTAATGCAACCGTACCGTGGCTAGGTGAACTGTTGAGAGTGAAAGTTAAGCCAAATAGATTTAAGTTTTGGTCATTTTCTAGTAAATCTTGGACTTGAATCTGTACAGATTGATTAGTGGCTGTTGTTACCTCATCATCTTCGGGAATGGGTAAGTTAGATTCACCTGTGACTTCTATGGTGACAGTCGCCTCGTCTGTGTTAGTACCATCACTCAAAGTATAAGTAAAGGTATCTGCAACTACATCGCCAGGGATGATGGATTTGGGTGCTGTGTAGGTGAAGGAATTGTCATTATTTTTAGTAACTGTTCCTCCCAAGGCGGTATTAGCTGAGAAACTATCTATGCTGAGAGTACCGTTGGCGCTGATATCATTAGCCAAAACTTGAATCACTACAGGCGTATTTTCCTGGGTGCTGGCTGTGTCATCAATTGCATCTAACACCAAGGCTTCATAGCTACCGATATCCACCGTTGCACTAATGATGCGGTCAGCATCGCGTTGGTCTTTTGTCAAGCTAGTAACTGCGGTATTTGCACCAGCATTCAACGCGGGACTATCTTTTACTAAAGCGTGGGTGAGAGTTTTACCACCGTTATTGGTGAGGACTGGGTTTAAGACTTGATTGATGTTGGTGATACCAGTGCTAGCGAAGGTTTTATCGCCTGTAGTGGTGAATGCACCGGGGGAGTCCACACCAATCAAATTATTTCCCAGACTAGTGTAAATAATACCTGTGCTATCAAAATCGGCATTGATATCTGGTGCTAGTCCACTCAAATCTTGATTACCAGCGACAATGCTATTTTGCAATTGAATTTCTGATGAACTACCCGACTTATAGATAGCGATACCGCCACCGACACCATCGGGTTGATTGTTAGCATTGGCAGTATTCAGAGTAATGGTGGTATTTAATAGCTTCGTTAAACCTGCACTTTGGAAAATCCCACCGCCGTTATCATTGGCTGTATTACCACTAACTGTACTATTGGTGAGGTTAACAGTGCCGCCATTGTTGGAGATACCACCGCCATCATCGCCGGCGGTGTTGGTGCTAATGGTACTGCTGGTAATATTCAGAGTACTATTAGTACTAAAGATACCGCCACCTTCATCTTGAGCAGTATTATCACTGACAGTTGTTCCCTGCATATTCAGAGTAGCATTAGCCAGAGCGATCGCCCCCCCAATCCCCGCACTATTATCACTGCGATCGGCTAGGGCAATGTTTTCTGTCAGTTGACTATCTATTATCGTCAAATTGGCATTGCTAGCTGCATAGATAGCACCCCCAGCAGCATCAGCCCGGTTGCCTCTAAAAGTGCCACCTGTGACAGTCGTATTCCCTGTAACAAATAATGCTCCACCTTCCCGTTCTGCTAAGTTGCGGGTAAATTGAGAATCGGTAATTGTGGCAACGGCTGAGGAATTGCTGCTGCCATTGTTATAAATAGCCCCCGCTTGTCCACCACCATCATTATCTGTAAAGCTGCTATTGCTGACATTTAAAGCCCCAGCATTGTTAAAAATTGCCCCACCAATCGCTCCAACAACGTTACGGATAAAATGGCTATTGGTAATAGTCACCACGCCTGAATGATCATTGTTGAAGCCGTTGTAAATTGCCCCACCTTGGTCTTTAGCGAAGTTGTCAACAAAGGTGGTATTGTTGATAGTTAGATTAGCTTGATAGCTGCCAGAGTAACCTTCAGATGGATTAGCTACACTAAATCCAGGGTTAGCAGCATTGAGAATTGCCCCACCGATGGTTTTACTGTTGTTATTACGGAAGACAGCATCATTGATAATTAGATTGCCTTCGTTGCGAATGGCTGCACCCTGATTTGCACCAATCGAACCAGGAATGCTTTGTTCAATGCCATCTACCCCATCGCCGATGGTGACACCACTGAGTTTGAGAGTAGAACCGCGTCCGATATAGAAAATGCGTGAAGCGTTGTTACCACTAATGGTGAGATTTTCTGCACCTAATCCCACAATCTCGACATTATTCGGTAGCCATTGACCGATTAATAGTTGTCCTTGAGTCAGAGTGATGGTTTGAGGCGTGGTAGTATCTAGCTGGAAGCCAATAATCCAATTCCCCGCCTGAGAGGTGGCAAGTTGTACCGCTTCCCGCAAAGACATTTTGCCATCATTAGCATCCAGGTTGTCGGCTGTAGTGGTGACTAATAAGACATTACCACCCTGCAAAATTGGCATGGGTTGTACTGGAAGTTGTGGATTTTCCCCAACTATATTGACTAATACTTGTGCCGTTTGCAGTCCATTGGCATCCGTATAAGTAAAACTATCGATCACAGATTGGTTGCTAGTTAAATCGTCAAAGTTATCTCCAGGCTTGTAGGTGAAGAAGCCTGTACCATGATTGATGACTGTACCACCCAGTTGGGTTGTGATCACAGAGGAAGGTACTACCGTCGTCGAACCAGAATTGAAGGTGACGTTTTGACTATTCGTAGTTGTGGCTAGAGGATTAATCAAACCATCCAGAAATTCTACTGCACCAATATCCACCACTGAATTGATAATCCTGGCTTGTCCAGTAGCATCAGTTGCAGGTGCAAAAACATTATTCCCAGCATTAACTAAAACACTATTGCTTAACAGGCTATGGGTGAAGGTAAAAGCAGTCGCCGCATTATTGAACGCCAGAGTCGGATCGAGGATTTGGTTAAGATTGGTGAGTCCGGTACTAGCAAAAGTCTGATCTGTGGCTTCTTTGAACTCGCCAACACTATCCACACCAATAAAGTTATTACCCCGACTGATGTAGATACTACCGCCAGAAAAATTCACGAATGGAGTCTCACCGACATCTGGTGCAGAGTTACCTTGATTGCCGGCGATGATGGTATTGGCAATTTTGGCTGTAGAACTATCATTAAACAGTCCCCCACCGCTTCCTGTACTATTTTGATCAGCATCAGCCTTGTTCAAGACTAAAGTGCTGTTGGTTAGGGTGAGTTTAGTATTTTTTTGGTAAATCCCCCCACCAGAGTCTTTAGCTTGGTTGCCACTCAAGGTTGTATTGATAATCCGAGATAAGCTATTTTCTGTATAAACACCACCGCCTTGATCGCCAGAAGAGTTATTGCTAATGGTGCTATTGTGGACGGTGAAAGTGCCAGATCCTTGTTGATAAATCCCTCCACCAGCACTATCAGATATATTTCCATCAACTGTTGTATTAGCGAAAGATAAGATACCTCGATCACTGGTTATCCCTCCCCCTTTTCCACTAGCAGTATTTTTGATAAACTGACTGTTTTCGTCAATGAGTGTAGCATTGCTAGTGTCTAAATAAACAGCACCGCCGTCTCCCTGGGTAACAGTATTATTGCTGAAGGTGCTATTAATAGTGTTGACACGACTATTGTTAGTAATATACAAAGCACCACCACCATTGAGTCCGGTATTCTCCGTCAGGATGCTATTTGTCAGAGTCAACGAGTAGGGGTAGGCATTGTAGCGTTGGAAATTGTTGATAGCGATCGCACCACCTTTATCGTTAGCAGTATTCTGAGTAAAGCTGGTATTGTCAAGAAAAGCGATCGCATCTAACAGTACTGCCCCACCTTGATTTTCGGCTTTATTGTTACTAAAGTCGCTATTTGTGATAGTTAAAAACGGATTGCTGCTCCCATAATTGCTACCCTTGTGGTGGTAAATTGCCCCACCACCACCGCTATTAGCTTGGTTGTTGCGGAATATGACACGATTAATTGTTAAGTTGCCTGAGTTATCAATTGCCCCACCTTCACCAGCCAACCCATTAGCCAGAGTTAAATCTTGCAGGGTGAATTTGGGTGGCAGCTTATTGCTAAAACTGGAAACTGCCGGTTCATTAAAATCACTCTCAACTTTAAATATGCGAGTAGTAGCATTACCATCAATCGTTAAGCTATCAACGCCTGTTCCCGATATCTCGATATTGCTACTAATGACTAGTTCACTACCCAAAGTAATAGTCTGTGAACCAGTACCTAAATTAAAATCAATAACTGCATCTCCAACAGTGCGATTGGCATAACTAATCGCTTCCCGCAGCGTTGTTACACCATTGTTGATATTATTGTCATCGGTGTCGGCGGTACTGTTAATGGTGATTCTGGTAATGATCGTGTTGGCTGGTGTCGTGACTGGTGGTAGAACAGGACTCAGTTGTGTGCCGGCTGGTGGTAAAGTTTCACCTGATTGCACTTCATAAGCACCAATATCTGCCGTACCGGTGCGAGTTACACCTGTTTGATCTGTTGTCAAAGTAGTGCTACCACTATCAATAGCCAGACTACCCTCAACCAGTAGATGAGTCCCTGCTATCAAATTAGGATAGATGACTTGGGAAATATCTGTAATGCCAGCGCTGGCAAAAGTGCGATCGCTAGGACTTAAGAAAAAGCCATTGGTAGTTGTGCGACGGTCTATACCAATTAAATTGTTACCCAGACTGGTAAAATTAGAAGTACTGCTGGTAAAGGATGATTGCCCGACATCGGGAGCGATACCACTGTAATCAATATTCCCGGCAATGATGCTGTTGCGGACTTTAGCATTACCATCAGCATATATACCACCACCAAAGCCTCGGAAATCGCCATCAGCATTACCGACGTTAAAGGCAACTGTCACACTATCTAAATTGATTGACCCATAACTCAGGAAAATTCCCCCGCCGTTATTCGCTGCTTGGTTGTAGCTAATCGTCGTATTAGAAATGTTATGGTTGCTACTACCACCACTTATGGCAATACCACCACCTTGATCATCAGCAATATTGCCATAGATGGTGCTGTCGCTTACATCAACAGTGCCGCTAGTGTAGCTAAAGATCGCGCCACCTTCTTTCTGGGCATAGTTATTGTTAAGCAGGCTACCAGTCAGATTTAAGGAACCATTAGAGTTAGCGATCGCCCCCCCAATTCCGGCAATTCCCAGGCGATCGGCTACAGCCGAGTTGTAGCTAAACAGACTATTGGCGACAGTAATATCACCTGTATTGAACACTGCACCGCCAGCATTATCAGCCCGGTTGTAGAGAAACTGGCTACTGATCAAGCTAGTAGTTCCTGTGTTGAAAATTGCCCCACCTTCTCTATCAGCTAGGTTATAGCTAAAAGTACCTCCCAGAACTGATAAAACAGCATTGGGATTTGTCCCACCATTGTTATAGATCGCACCAGCTTGATCACCACCAAAATTATGACTAAAGTCGGTGTTGGTAATGCTCAAACCACCATTATTATTAAAAATTGCCCCACCAATCGCCAAAGCCCGGTTCTGCTCAAAACTGCTATTGCTAATAGTGACTGAGCCACCACTGCCAGTAAAGCCGTTATAAATTGCCCCACCTTGATCTTTAGCAATATTATTAATGAATTGAGTGTTATTGATCGTCAGACTGGCATTGTAAAGAGGCGCATCATTGGCATCACCACCACTGCTACCATTAGCGATCGCCCCACCGATAGTTTCTGAACGGTTATCTCGCAATACACTATCATTAATAACTAATATGCCTTGGTTGCGAATTGCCCCACCTTGGGAAATCCCTGGAAATACAGAATTATTAGCCCGATCTATGCCATCAGCTAAAGTTAAGCCATTCAGGGTTAATTTGCCGCCAATATCGACGAAAAACAACCGGGATTGCTGATTACCACTAATAGTTAGCGCATTTGCCCCTGTACCTTGGATCGTGATATCGCTATTGGGGAGAACCTCTAACTGTCCTTTAGTTAAGGTAATGGTTTGTTCCCCAGATAAATTGAAACCAATTGTCCCATTACCTAAATTGTTGAGAGTGGCGATCGCTTCTCGTAAAGATGTGACACCATCGTTAGCATCGACAACATCTAGATTAGTGGTGACAATGACCAAATTAGCAACATTCCCGACATTGACCGTTACCTCAGCCGTACTTGTGCCACCATTACCATCACTGAGAGTATAGGTAAAAGCATCTGTACCAGTAAATCCGCCCGTCGGTATATAAGTAATGGTACTATTGGGATTAACAATTACCTGACCATTACTAGGCTGACTAGCAATGTTAGTGATTTGTAGGCGATCGCCATCATCTACATCTAGATCATTTGCCAAAGGATTAAACGTCAGAGATCCAATGATCACATCGTCTACGCCCGCAGGTGCTTGATTAAGACCAACCACCTGTACATTTACCGTCTTAATTCCCTCACTATCAGCAAAGGTAATCGTATCAATTACCGTTTCTCCTGCGGCCAAAGTCTGAAAAGCTGCGCCAGGAGTATAAACAACCTGTCCATTACCTTGATATGTGACATCAGCACCTAATTGACTGTAGGGATTCAGTGCTGTCAAAACAGTAGAACCTGTATTAATAGTTACAGATAAATCATTCTCATTGATAGAGTTTGTCGGAATTGTCCCTGTACCTGTAAACTCAACTGCACCAATATCAATGCGGAAATTTTCTATTCGGGATTTTCCTGTTGCATCCGTTGCCAAACTTACCCAAGATGGTAATCCCCCATCAATCGCCCGACTCCCCGCCACTAAAGCATGAGTTAACGGTGAACCCAAAGCCGCACCATTTAACGCCAAAGTCGGATCTAAAACTTGATTAATATCATTAATCCCCGCATTGACAAAAGTAATATCAGTCTCTTCTGTAAACTGTTTGACTGTATCCTCACCAATTAAATTACCGCCCAAGCTAATATATAGTCCCGAACTTCCCTTAGCTAAGTCTGCATTCTCTGCCGCCCGATTACCTGCAACAATACTATTGCTAACTCTAATCGTGCCACCATCATTAAAAAATCCCCCCCCACGCCCAGAACCACTATTATCGCTATCAGCTACGTTCAGAGTTACAGTGCCGTTATAAACACTGAGTTTGCCTTTATTAAACACCGCCCCACCATCACCAGTGGAACGGTTATTGCTAAACGTGCTTTGAATTAATTCAACATTGCCCCCATCATCAAAAATTGCCCCCCCAGCCACAAAACTAGGCGAATTTGCCGCACCACCAGCTTGGTTATCAACAAACAAACTCCCACTAGCGGTGAGAGGTTTAGCCGCATTGAATATTGCCCCCCCTAATGCGGCGGCTGTATTACTTTGGAAGGTGCTATCTGTGAGGCGTAAAATTCCCTGACTGAAAATTGCCCCCCCAACGCCACTACCACCGCTACCATCCATCACGGCGGTGTTATTTTTAAAGGTGACATGATCCACATTCAAGCGTGCATTTTGATCACTGAAAATACTACCCCCCGCCTGATCTTTACCATTGATCAAAGTCAGGTTTTCCAGTGTCAATTCTTGTAATGCACCGATATAAAAATGGCGATTATTATTACCACCATCTAGGGTAATCTTGGCTGCACTTCCCCCATCAATAGTAATATTGCCAAAAATGCCCAAACTACTACTCAAGAGGATAGTTTGGGGCTGGCTACCTAACTCAAATCGAATCAGATGGGCTTCATTTTTATTCCCATTAGCGGCATTAATTGCTTCTCGTAAAGTAGTAATGCCATTACCCAAATTGCCATCATCATTATCGCCAAGGCTATTAACTATATAAGTAGCAAGAATACTTGGATAGCTAGCTAAAACATCAGATGGAAAGATAGCTAGAGGATGAATCTTACTTGTCCTAGCTTCTAGATACCAGTTACCACCCAAAGCAGAATTACCAGTTAAAGTCCGAGAAGCAGCAATTTCTATTTGTAATATCTCATGCAATTGTGAGAGAAATTCCTCTCCCGCATCTCCAGCAGCCACCTGACAACCATAGATGAATAACTCACCGCCAGATTGAAAACCTTGAAACCATTTTTGTAAGTAAAATTTATACTTTTCAATCGTTGTCAAACTTAATTCCGTATTACCAAGGTACAAGCAGCCTGGAGAACCATGACTAATCAGATGCACTTGTTTCCAACCAGAACCTTGTTGCAGAATTTGTGTAATTTGCTCTACACCATCTTGGTAAGCATCAATCACCGCTACTTCCACACCAGACTGCACACCAGACAATAGATGTAAGTAATCTGGTACTTGAGAATCGAGAATTAATAATACTGGAGAATGAATATTATTCTTAACAAACTTTGCTTCCGTGTAAACACCTTGACCAACTTTACAGTAATACATAAATAAGCGTGTAAATTATATAACTGTCAACAAGAATTGGCAATCAAAATAACTCACGTTTTATGTAATTGTCAGTAAGTGAAAACACGTATTTTTATCAAAAAAGTGAAGGTTTAAAACCGTACTACATCCCGCTACGCTCTAAGCGTTCGCGTAGCGTCTCGTAGAGAAGCCATGCCGCAGGCTTTACGCCCCTTGTGGGCGAAACAGTCCTTATATCCGAAGGTAGGCAGTGCTGCCTAATCACTAAAAATCGCTTTTTTGCGATAAAATTAGTAGTATGCGTAACCATTAGCCAAACAATGCCAGAAACACGGATTATTTTCTTTCAGGATGATCAAAGAGAAGTCCGAGTCTTAAAGGACGTTGGAAAAGTCTGTTTCTTTGTCATGTTGAATGCAGCGTAGCGGAATGAAACATCTCGGTACGTGCCACAAAACCTAGATTCTTCCTGACGCTCCGCTCCAGTCAGAATGACATTTTTATACCTACTGAAACTTTTCCAACACCCTCTTAGAGGTTGTTTGAAAAGTCAAAAAGTACTGAACCAGAGGAACAAACAGATGAAGAAAACTAATGATGCACTAAAAATTATTAAAAGAATGATGAAAGAAGATCCAGAATTACAAGAGATGGTTAGAGAATCATCAATAAATTTGGTATTAGCCTTGCCATAGCACAACATATTGCTACAATTCATTCGGCAGTTTTCATCAATATAATATGTATATAATATGTTGTTAAAAATCATCCCAGCAGAGACAGAAGTACATCAGGCTTCTGCTCAAAAGATTTTCTTAGAATATGCTCAGGAGTCTAATTTGATATTGAGCCGTGAATTTAATCTTAGTTTTGATATCAATGAAATTTTAGCCCAGTACATGATGCAAATTTCACAATTTACATCGCCAACAGGATGCTTACTCTTAGCAGAATATGAAACAAAAACAGTTGGTTGTGCTGGCTTGCGAAAGATTGATGAGGGTATAGGAGAAGTCAAAAGGATCTATGTACAACCAGAGTTTCGGCAAAAAGGTATAGGTACTTGTTTATTGAAAGCTATAATCCATGAGGCTCAAAGAATTGGTTACTCAAGACTACGCTTAGATACTGCACCTTTTAGCAGTGCCGCATTAGCACTTTATTATTCACTCGGCTTTCAAAATATTGAGCCTTATATAGAAAAAATCGAAATTCCTCTCGAATATCGCCAAAATTGGATTTTTATGGAATTAATTTTACCATCATGAATATTCGTTGTGAAAATTCATCAGATTATCTGGCGATCGCCACAATTAATCAGCTAGCATTTGGACGTGACAATGAGGCTCAACTGATAGCAGCTATTCGGATGTCTGAATTTTCTATTCCCGAACTGGCTTTAGTGGCAGAAGTTGATCATGTTGTAGTTGGACATATTCTTTTTAGTTACATTAATTTGGTAGATGAAGTTACATTTAAAGTTATCAGTTTAGCACCGATCGCTGTTCATCCTGATTTTCAAAAACAAGGTATTGGCACTCAATTAGTGCAAGCTGGGTTAGCCAAATTAGCGACGAGAAAAGAAGTCATGGTAATTGTCTTGGGTGATCCGCAATTTTATACTCGTTTTGGGTTTGAACCATCAGTGAAGTATGACATTGCTAGTCCTTTTCCAGTTCCCGAAGATGTATTTATGGTCAAGCCTCTCCCAGGTTATCAAGCAAAATATCGAGGCAATGTAATTTATCCACCAGCTTTTAATCAAGTTTAAATTGGGTCAGCTAAAATCTTTATTCCTATTGCCTAATGACCAATGACTATTGACCAATGACTATTGACTATTGACCAATGACTATTGACCAATGACTTTCACACCTTTACTTTAGGATAAGCAATGCGCTTGTGATGGAACTGTTGCCAAACTTCGACGAAAATTTCGGCAATTTGTGACATTTCCTCTCTAGTTAAGCCTGAATCTATGAGTTGATTGTCTTGCCATCTGGCACGGAGAATATTATTAAGTACAGTTACAGCTTGTTCATGATTCACATCTTTAAGCGATCGCAGTGCCGCTTCACAAGCATCAGCTAGCATCACAATACCTGTTTCCCGCGATTGGGGAATTGGGCCATCATAACGAAAATCGTCATCATCCAGGATAATACTCGGATCATTCTCAGCCATTTGTTCTGCCTGATGATAAAAATAGGCAATCAACATTGTGCCTTGATGTTCGGGAATAAAAGCTTGAATTGCAGTGGGTAAAAGGTGTTTACGTGCCATCACTAACCCTTCAGTGACGTGCTTTTTAATAATTGCTGCACTCTTCCAAGGATCTTGAATTTCGGTTTCGTGTTTATTCGGCCCGCCCATTTGATTTTCAATAAATCCCAAAGGGTCGTGCATTTTGCCAATATCGTGATATAATGTCCCAGCCCTAACCAACTCTACATTACAACCAAGTTTTTTCGCAGCCGCTTCTGCCAAAGTTGCCACAAACAAAGTATGCTGAAAAGTCCCTGGTGTTTCTGTGGCTAATCTTTTTAATAAAGGTCGATTGGGGTTAGCTAATTCTGCCAACCGAATTGGCGTAACTAAATCAAATACTTTTTCTAAATAAGGGCTTAAACCCAAAGCCACAATACTCCAAGCCAAGCCAGATAACGCAAATAACCCAGCTTCTTGGAGAATGACATACCAACCCGCCCCAAAAGCCGCACCAATTAAGACTTTGATCAGCAGATAAACACCACCTTGCATCCCAGCGATCGCCATACCCAACAGGGCTAATTCCTCACGCGATCGCAATCTCTGCGCCAAATAACTCCCTAAAATTCCACCCGCCGCCCCAGCTAATAACCCAATGATGCTCACTTCCATGCTGATCACTAGCATGACCAAGAGTAATCCCACTACGGTGACACCCAAGGTACGCCCGTAGAAACTACCCAATAACAAACCCACAGCAGCCCAAGTAGTGTATGGTATACCAACTGCTAGCACCCCTGGTGTACTCAGAGTCAGCAGTAAAACTAACAGGCGATCGCGTTGACGTAAAGGACACTGATTGCGCTTTTCCAGCAAGACGAATACACAAATAGCCCCAGTCGTAATACTTGCCAGCTTGAGCAAACCCAACCAGTTATTTTCCCGGCGAATCAGTTGATAATGTTCTAATATCTCAAAATCCCAGGCGGTAATTTTTTCTCCCTTATGGACAATCACCGTCCCTTGCTTCACCTCAACTAGTACGGGGGCGACAATCGCGGCTGCTTGTTTTGCTTGTTGTTGCGTTTGTTCCTGATCTTCCTTGAGATTGGGTTGCAGCACAGCTAGTAGTACTTTAGTTGCTAAAGTTTCCGCATTTTTCGGGACAAATGTTTGTACTTGTAAACTGACTGCATTTTGTAGAATATTCTGGGGTAAGCCGGGGGGAATACCTTGAGCGAGAATCCGTTCTGCACTTTGGCGAATTCCCTGTTGTGTGTGTGTCCACTCGTTATCAGACAACTCTAACAAAATGGTGTCGTGATAGACTGTCTGTGTGGCGATCGTGTCTAGGTTTAAAAGTTGGACACTAGCTTGAGCATAAGCCAGCCTTGCTTGAGCAATTTGAGTTACAAGTGTAGATAGGTTCTGCTCGCCGGTAGTGACACGATAAGTGGCTAATTCTGCTAAGGCTTGGATAAACTCTGTCTTGACGTTAACTTCAACATTTTTAGCTACTGGAGAAGATAAATTTGCTGTGGGATGAGTCGAGTCAATAGAGATACCTTGGACTTGGCTTTCCTGAATTTGCTCAACACTAGAATGCTTTTGTGAAGATTGGCGTTTTTTGGAGCGATCGCCTGATTTTTGAGTAAAAAATCCTACTTCTCCTTGACCTGTATTTTCTATGGCTGCTAAAACTCCCTGCCATTCTGAATCAGAACAAGAACGTAGATAGTGCTGGATCGGTAAAGACAATACTGAGGTATCAAAAAACGGAAATGAACCAGCAGAAATGCGGATTTCGTTACCTTCATTCAGGATTTTTTGTAAATATTGGTCAATTTGTGCTGTAGTTTTGGCATCAACCATTAACACTGGTGTGGAGCTTTTACTGGCTGCTTTGCGTTTTAAGTCAGTTTGTTGCTGATCTTCGATGTTAGCAGTACGTGGCGCTCTAATTGTCTGTGGCGCGGCTGTGCCGATTTTTAATTGGGGTTGATTGTATAACTTATGACCCACAACACCCGTAAGGGATACAACTGCGATCGCCAAAACAATAGAGGAACGCTTTTCATGCACCCAGCTCCAATTTATTGCATCTATCCCAGTGTGATTTTTGACCGATTTTACCATTCCCGGTTTCTAAGCTTCAAAAGCTGATAGAAAGAGCCTTTTGATTTTCTTGATTTGTGAACTCCCAGACCGATTTTTTAGAAATTAATGCCCCCGAATGATTCGAGGTGCAGCATAAACAGACAAGGGAACTTGTTGCTCAAACATGATACATCCGTGTTCGGAAAACTCCCTTGGATATGCAGTCAGATGATAAACTCCTGACCACACTGCGGCAAGGGCATCGCCCAATTCTAACATTTGCCAGAGCTTGCTTTCTCCTGTGGCTGCTGAGTTCTTACCTAAAAGTGCCACCTGCCAATTAACGGGAATACCGACAGTACTGTTATAACTTCCAGATAAAGCACCAGTTATGGCAATGATTGTCTGTGCATAAACAGAGTTGAGTTTTACTGTCTGCAACATTGTTAAACGCAAGTCTTCTAAGGTGCTAAGAAAACAGTAAAATCCTACAGCCAAAGCACTACTGAGCTTTTCTGTACCATTCAACTCACTTAGCAATCTTGTTAACCCAGATCCTTGAGTCACAGCTTGATTGACTTTTAGTAAATTTTGTGGTATTGAGGTGTGAGTGTCGCCAATAAAAGAAATTATTTGCGGAATGAGAGTTTGGGGTTGGAGTTTTTCTGTAAGTGATTGAGCGATCGCATATCCTATTGCTAGAGTACCATCACGGATAATTGCGTCATCGCTCCAGATTTTCACCACTTCCAGCAAATTTTGCTGCAACTTAACTGGATTTTCGTGGAAAAATAATGCTACGGGTATCGTCGCTAAAATAATTTTGAGTGTAATACTTTCAGCTGTACCTGAACTAAAAAATTCTTGTTGGTAAATTTCTCGCCAATCATCTAAATCTAGTCTTCCCAGCCTCACCAAACTTCCACAGCCAGTAATCACAGCTGGAATAATTTGAGAGTCAACTGTCTGCTGTACTGCTTCCCCACCAGGAACTAAACCCGCACCTATAACTGTTCCCAATAAAGTCCCTCTAAACCTACTCACCAGTGAATAACGCATAATCTTAAAGAATTAAAAAGGAAGTGCTGAGTGCTGTTAGCGGAAGCGGGGCGTTCAGCCCGTGCTGAGTGTGGGAGTGAGGGAGTGAGGGAGTGCTGAGTGCTGAGTAAAGAGTGAGGGAGTATGGGAGGGAGTAATAATTCTAATGACTAATGACTATTGACTAATGACTATTGACTAATGACTATTGACTAATGACCATTGACTAATGACTATTGACTAATGACCATTGACCACTGACTATTCCCTCAAATTCTGTACCAACGCCTGTAAGCCCAACAGATAGCTTTGTACACCGAAACCGCTAATTTGTCCAATAGCTACCGGGGCGATGTAAGAATGATGGCGAAACTCTTCTCGACGATGAATATTACTCAGATGAACTTCCACAGTAGGTAGATTTACACCAGCGATCGCATCTCGTAAAGCTACACTTGTATGGGTATAAGCTCCTGGATTAATCAAAATTCCTTGGTGTTTCCCCAAAGCCTCATGAATAGCATCTACTAAAACTCCTTCATGATTTGACTGGAGGGGAAAAATTTCTGCCTGTAATTTTAGGGCTACTTCTGCTAACAAACTATTAATCTCAGCCAAGGTGGCAGAGCCATAAACCCCTGGTTCCCTTTGTCCCAGCAAATTCAGGTTTGGCCCATGCAGCACCAAAATACTTAGAGGTTGCACTGTCAAGTCTCGTACCTTCAGGCTATTAGCGACGACGAGAGCGATTATCTACAGGAATCGGAATTAGTTCCGGTTCCGGCTCCGCTTCTGGCCCCATCAGGGCTTCAATCAGCTTACGGGCCAATTCTTTCAGTTTTTCCAGTACTTTTTCTATATAGTCCATTAAACTGACTGCTCCTGAGATACTACCTCAAATTTGATTAACAGCTACGCAGAAACTGGCGTAATCTTGCACCTCTGACCTGCATTTGGGCTGATACACACTTTTATGTTACGGACATAGGCCACTTTATGAAATCTTAGTGTTGTTATCTCCCTTACTTTTTAGAGTATCACATTAGCAGCCGATCAGACCTCATGCTGCCAAACAAGGGCATTTGGTAGCTATAGTCAAAACTCAATGGTTTTGAGTGAATGGTCAAGTGTGAATTGGCGCATCAGGCATTAATGAAAATTTAATATTTACTCAAAGGTCAATGGTCAATGGTCAATGGTCAATGGTCAATGGTCAATGGTCAATGGTCAATGGTCAATGGTCAATGGTCAATGGTCAATGGTCAATGGTCAATGGTCAGCACCAGCACTCCCCCACTCCCCAAATCAGTTACCAGTTATCAGTTATCAGTTACCAGTTAATAAACGTTCACTGTTTACTGTTCACTGTTCACTGTTTACACCCCTCACTCCCTCACTCAGCACGGGCTGAACGCCCCGCTTCCGCTAACAGCACTCACCACTCTTCACCCACTCTTTTTCTTAGTAGCTGTGGTTGACGACTTAGTGGTTGACTTAGATTTGCTGGTTGTGGTTTTAGTGGTTTTGCGTGTAGATTTAGCCGTTGATGCTTTAGCTGAAAGTAATTCTAAAGCGCTAGCGAGAGTAACATCTTCGACTGAAGTACCTTCGGGAATACCCACGTTTGTCTTACCGTGTTTGATGTAAGGGCCGTAAGGGCCATCGTAGATATTAATTGGTGCATCGTCTTCTGGATGTGTACCCAATTCCCGTAAGGCGGCTTTTGATTTACTACTATTCGCACCACGGGTCTTTTTCGGCTCAGATATCAACTCCAGCGCTCTTGCTAAAGAAATTGTTAAGACATCATCACTGGCTTTGAGGGAACGATAGTCTTTACCTTCCTTACCTTGGTCATGGACGACATAGGGGCCAAAACGTCCTAAACTGGCTTGAATTTTTCCGCCCGTTTCGGGATGCACTCCCAACAACCGGGGAAGCGACAATAAACCAACGGCTATCTCTAGGGTGATGTTTTCTGGTGTCACACCCTTGGGTAGAGAAGCTTGTTTAGGCTTAGGATTCTCATCGGACTTGTCACCTAACTGAACATAGGGGCCATAAGCACCTATTTTCACGTAAATCGGTTCTCCCGTTTCCGGATGGCGACCTACTTGGTCTGGACCCACAGTTTTTTGGCGGAGGATAACTTCAACTTGTTTGGGATCGAGGTCTGCTGGTGTCAGGTCTTTGGGAATCGAAGCTGTGACTACACCATCACCATTATCGACTTCGATGTAGGGGCCATATTTACCAATCCGAACTTTAGCTGCTAAATTTTCCAGTTCTACGGTTCTGGCTTCACTCGCATCGATTTGACTTTCTCGTTCTTTTACCAGGGTTTCTAAACCTTTATCCCCCAGATAAAATTCCCGTAAGTAGGGTAGCCATTCCGCTTCACCATCGGCAATATCATCCAAGGTTTGCTCCATTTTGGAGGTAAAACTGGGGTCAACGATGTCAGGAAAGTGTTTTTCTAACAGGTCGGTGACGGCGAAAGCGGTAAAAGTGGGGATAAGAGCATTATTCACCAACTGGGTGTAACCCTTGTCGATGATTGTGCCGATAATGCTGGCGTAGGTACTAGGACGACCAATACCTTCACTTTCTAGGGTTTTGACGAGAGTGGCTTCGGTGTATCTAGCTGGGGGTTGGGTTTCGTGACCAACTGCTGCGATATTTCGGCAATCTGGATGATCTCCTACTTTGAGACTAGGTAAAATTACTTCTTGGTCTTCTAAAGCTGCTTCTGGGTCATCAGAACCTTCAACATAAGCCCGGAGATATCCAGGGAAGTCAATCCGCTTACCAGAGGCGCGGAAACCAGCATCCTCAACTTGTAACTGGACGGTGATTTGAGTTTGGCGAGAGTCAGCCATTTGGCAAGCAACAGTCCGCTTCCAAATCAAATCATACAGAGCCAGTTCTCGACCGCTTAAACCAGTTTCCTGGGGGGTGCGGAAGCTGCTACCCGCCGGTCGGATGGCTTCGTGGGCTTCCTGTGCGCCTTTGGATTTGGTGGTGTATTGCCTGGGTTGGGGGCTGAGGTACTGTTTGCCGTACAATTGTTCTACACAACTGCGAGCTGCGGCGATCGCCTGTTCTGACAAATGTACGGAATCTGTACGCATATAGGTTATATAACCCTGCTCATACAAATTCTGGGCAATGCGCATGGTGTCGCGGGCTGAGAGACGCAGTTTCCGGTTAGATTCTTGCTGTAATGTCGAGGTGGTGAACGGTGGCGCAGGTTTGCGCGTCACGGGACGTTCTTCGACTTCAGACACATTCCAGGGTTTACCAGTTACCCGTTCCTTCAGAGCTATGGCATCTGCCTCTGTCAGCAGCACTACATTGCGCCCAGTGGTAATTCTTCCCGTGTTTGGGTCAAAATCACTCCCGGTTGCTACTTTCGTGCCTGCTAGGGTAGTTAGCTGGGCTGTAAATGGGGTTTTTGCCTGTTCTAGGTCAGCTTTTAAATCCCAGTATGTACCTTCGCGGAAAGCTCGACGCTGGCGTTCTCTATTTACCAAGAGGCGCACGGCTACAGACTGCACCCGTCCAGCAGATAATCCCCAGGCAATTTTTTTCCACAACAGAGGGGAAAGTGTGTAACCTACCAACCTATCCAAAATCCGCCGCGTTTCTTGGGCGCGAACTAACTGCTCATCGATCTCACGGCAGTCTTTTAAAGCTTTTTTGATGGCTTCTTGAGTAATTTCATGAAACACCATCCGCTTCGTCGGGACTTTTGGCTTGAGCAACTGGTATAAATGCCAACTAATGCTTTCGCCTTCTCGGTCTTCGTCAGTTGCCAGTATCAGTTCACTTGCATCTTTGAGCGCATCTTTGAGCTGGGTGACAACTTTCTTTTTGTCTTTGGGGACAACATACACTGGTTCAAAGTCCGCATCCACATTTACCCCAAGTTGGGCCCATGTTTCGCCTTTGACAGTGGCAGGAATGTCACTAGCTGATTGGGGTAAGTCACGGACATGACCCATCGACGCTTCTACCCGATAGTCTTTTGGCAGATAGTTGCGGATAGTACGAGCTTTTGTTGGAGATTCGACAATGACGAGAGTTGACATGGAATTTCAAAAAAAGAGTAGCTGTTAAGCTAAAGAGTCAAGTTGAGGTAATTTCGACGAAATGTCAAGAGGAAACGTCACGCTTGCTGTAGTTTGAGCCTCATAAAAAATGTTTACTAGGGTAAAAATCCGGCAAACTTCAGGTGTAGTTCTTTTTAGAGCATAAGGGATGAATCATGCTAGCTGGAATTTTCAGCTATTTCCATCTTTAACTTATCAATGGCAAAATTGGCGACTACAGTTTCCAAAATACCCCACGAGTTTAGTACAACGATAGATGGGAATTGGGTATCGGTGATTGGGAATTGGGAAAAATTTAGCCCAGTCCCCAGTCTCTAGTTTCCCGTCCCTCATATCCTGTGCCAAAATTAAATCAAAATTGCGAGCAAAAGCGAAGTGGGATTTGTACCTATCCCTAAGGCAAAACTATGCAAGGAATACGTCAAGGCGATGTTATTTTACTATCTATACAGCAAGTTGCCGGAGAAATGATACCTCACTTAACTTTGGCAGAAGGGGAAGTAGAGATTTTACCGTAGAGACGTTGCAGTGCAACGTCTCTACAAGGATTTCGGGCAACGATGTCTATATTGATGCTGAAAATTCCGCAAAAACACGAGCCTGACTCTTGGCGTTATGTCGTTGATGGAAAATGATAATTTATATAAGCAAAATAGGGTGGGCAAATCATACCCACCCCAATACTTGATCAACATTTTCGTGAGCAACCTTTCTCGCTATCGAGGCAATGTCCGGCTGGTGTAAGCATCCATTGCATAGGCGGGAGTGCGATCGCTGTAGTCTGTATCTATGCCTGTAATAGACTTGGCTAATTTTTCAAAAGCGTCAGAACGCCAGTTTCTCTCGTGGATGGGTTTTTTCTGTTCTCCTAAAAAGTAAGCTAAAGAACCTAAAACAGACGCTGCTACCCAACCCAAAGCTAATACCGCAAATAAAATCGTCATCACAACCTCTTTCTTATATTTTTGTAACTTTATGTAAAGAAATATAACTTTATTGCAATAGTATTCGCAATACTTCTTAAGGTGTGCATACCGATAAAGATGGTAGGGTATTCACTACAGCGTTGAGTCAGTTATTGTGAATTGTTTTGTCAAGGATCAATCTCCTAGATAAATTCCCAAACCACGAGCAGTATTGACTAAAGTATCTTCTGGATTGACGGCTCGATACTGAGCGATCGCTTCTGCAATGGGTACAGCTAAAACTTGGCGATTTTGCCAGGAAACCATGTAATCATATTTACCTGCTTCGATGAGGTTAACGGCGGCGACACCAAAGGCAGATGCGACTAACCGATCTAGGGGTGAAGCTGTACCACCACGTTGGATGTGTCCTAAGACTGTAACTCGTGTTTCTGCACCGATGCGATCACTAATTTGATCAGCTAGGTATTCACCAATACCACCGTATCGAGATTGACCTAAACGATTGGTCATCGTGAGCGTGTCACCATCTTGTGTCCGCACTGCTTCGGAAACAATAATTAAACAATAGTTTTTGCCTTTGTCTTGGCGTTGTTTAATTTTGTGACAAATGTGTTCTAGATTGTAGAGAATTTCGGGAATGAGGATGACATCTGCACCGCCAGCAATTCCCGCAGCGATGGCAATGTGTCCAGCATCACGCCCCATCACTTCTAAAATCATGACTCGACTGTGAGAAGCGGCAGTAAAATGTAAGCGATCTAGTGCTTCCGTGGCAATATTCACTGCCGTATCAAAACCGATGGCGTGTTCAGTAATGCCAATATCATTATCGATAGTTTTGGGAATCCCCACCAAATTAATGCCGCCTTGTTGGGCTATGCGCCGAAGAATGGCTAAACTACCATCACCACCAATGCCAATCAAAGCATCTAGACCGAGTTGATGATAACCGGCAATAATTTCGGCAGAGCGATCGCATACACTACCATCAGGCATAGGAAAAGCAAAAGGATCACCCTTATTGGTAGTTCCTAACATTGTCCCACCAGAAGTTAACAGAGGGTCTACTAAGTCAATTTCCAGTTTTGTAAATTGTGGTGGATTTGCCATTAATCCCAGTGTCGCTTGACGAATCCCTAATACTTCCCAACCTTTACCAGCAGCACAATGCACAACAGCCCTGATAACTGCATTCAAACCAGAGCAATCTCCCCCACTAGTAAGAATGCCAATCCGTTTAGATTTACCCATATCTTTCTTAATATTTCCCAAGTGCAATAGTTTTCTCTAATTTCTAGAGATAAATCCAATTTTTCTCATGCCATTTTCTTCAGCTAAATTGGATTTTTTCCAATGCTTCTGATAACTTTTCAATCCCTAGAAAGCACTGTTGTGTAACTTGCTAGATAGATGCTGCATTTTTTAACTGTATTTGTTTCTGATATACAGCTATAGTTTGGATTTTCAACCTATTTGAGACTATGGGAATTTGGAAACATTTCATTTAGTCCGAAACAAAATTTCACTTTATGCAATAACCCACAATCTTGGCGTAACAGAATCTTTAAATACTGATGTTAATTTATAGCGATTTTCATGCCGATGAAGTAGGGGCGGGTTAACAGATATGCTGACATTATTCACCAATATCTCACTTAACCCGCCCCTACTGCTTATGAGAAATGCGGGTAGTTTACTTTATAAATCACCTCTTAGTTAGATGACCAAAATATTCGTAGAATCAATCACAGGTTTAGTGGATAGAATAGCGATTTGTACCTGAGAGTTAGAACCTGTGCCGTCAACATCAAAGAACAGTGCGCCAGTAGATTGATTATAAATCAAGCGATCGCTCTCATCTTTGGCTACTGTTCCTAAAACGAACTGAGTCGCAAGCAGAGTACCACTCACAAGTCCACCACCAAAACCAGCAGCATCAACCCGAATTTGATCATCAGTAAAATTAAAGTCTGTAATGGTGTCAATGCCATCACTAATAGGTGAAGAGAAGCTAAAAATATCTTTTCCAGTACCACCAGTTAAGCGATCGCTTCCAGTTCCACCTACAAGTATATCGTTACCATTACCACCGAGCAGCGTATCATTGCCATTACCGCCATCAAGGCTATCATCTCCATCACCACCGCTAAGAGTGTCATTTTCGTCACCACCGAATAAGCTATTATTTTTAGCATTACCAGTAATGTTATTTCTGAAGGCATTACCAGTACCGTTAATCTCACTACTACCACTCAAGATGAGATTTTCTAAGTTGTTACCTAGTGTCCAGGTGATGCTGGCATGGACTGTATCAGTTCCCTGATTAGCTAGTTCTGTAATTTGATCATTGCTGCTATTGACGTAGTAAGTATCATTGCCAACACCACCAATCATCACATCGTCACCAATTCCACCAGCTAGGTTGTCGTTTCCAGCACCACCATCCAGAGTGTCGTTGCCGGCATTGCCTTTGAGGGTATCATCGTTATCACCACCAGACAGGCTGTTATCAGCACTGTTACCGGTGATTGTATTTTTTAACCCATTCCCACTACCGTTAATTGCATTGCTACCTGTGAGAATCAGGTTTTCTACATTATTGCTGAGTGTCCAACTCACACTAGCATTAACAGTATCAGTTCCTTCATTGACTAGTTCTGTAATTTGGTCGTTGCTGCTATCAACATAATAAGTATCATTGCCAGCACCACCAATCATCACATCTTCACCAATCCCGCCATCTAAGGTATCATTGCCAGCACCACCATCCAGAGTGTCGTTGCCAGCATTGCCTTTGAGGGTATCATCATTATCACCACCGAACAGGTTGTTATCAGCAATGTTGCCTGTGATGATATTTTTGATGCTGTTACCAGTACCATCAATGGCGTTAGTACCAATCAAAACCAGATTGTTAAAATTATTCCCCAATGTCCAACTCACACTGGCATTGACGGTATCAGTTCCTTCATTGACTAGTTCTGTAATTTGGTCGTTGCTGCTATCAACATAGTATGTATCATCCCCTGTACCGCCATTCATTACGTCGTCACCCAGTCCACCGTCTAAGATATCATTGCCAGCACCACCATTGAGAATATCGTTTCCGTCTTCTCCTCGGAGAGTATCGTTACCAGCCTCACCGTTGAGGGTATCATCACCAGCTTTGCCATTGAGGGTGTTACTACCACTATTACCAGTAATTACGTTATTGAGTGCGTTACCTGCACCTGAGATGTTGCCTGTACCAGTTAAAATTAGATTTTCAACATTTTCGCTCAAAGTATAGCTAATTGATGCGCGAACGGTATCAGTTCCCTCATCTGGATTTTCTAGGACTTTATCGCCACTGTGATCAACAATATAGAGATCATTGCCTAATCCGCCATTCATGGTATCGATGCCAGTACCACCGTTTAGGGTATCGTTTCCGGCTAAACCAAATAGGGTGTCATTACCGCCTAAGCCTTGAATGTTGTCATTATTGGGTGTGCCAGTGAGGGTGTTATTGCCAGATGTGCCGACAATATTATTGATGAGTTTAGTAATATTCAGTACGAATATATCACTGACGCTAGCATTGCTGGTGTCGGTAGCTGTAACTTTAATATTGAGTGTACTAGCATCGGCATTTCCTGGAGTGCCGCTAAATGTGCGAGTTGTGGGATTGAAGGATAACCAACTGGGTAAATCAGCACCGTTTTCTAATTTTGCCGAGTAGGTGAGTGTATCGCCTGCATCGATGTCGCTGAAGGTGTTAGTGGGAATTTGGAAAGTGAAGGGAGTGTTTTCGGTGGCGGTTTGATTGGCGATCGCACTCTCCAAAGTTGGGGCATCATTAGTATTAGCCACTGTCACGGTGAAGATATCATCAACACTTGCCCCTGCGCTATCAGTGGCGGTGACTGTGATGTTAAAAGTACCGACATTACTATTTCCAGGTGTACCGCTAAATGTGCGAGTTGTGGTATTGAAAGTTAGCCAACTGGGTGTAGTTGCCGAGTAGGTGAGTGTGTCGCCTGCATCGATGTCGCTAAAGGTGTTGGCAGGAATTTGCAAGGTGAAGGGGGTATCTTCTGTCGTGGTTTGATTGGCGATCGCACTCCCCAAAGTTGGTGCATCATTAGTATTAGTCACTGTCAGGGTGAAGGTATCATCAATGCTTGCCCCTGCATTATCAGTAGCGGTGACTTTAATATTAATAGTACCCACATCACTGTTAGTAGGTGTACCGCTAATAGTCCGAGTTGCGGCAGCAAAGGTTAGCCAACTTGGTAAAGTTGTAGTGTAAGTCAAAACATTACCAGCATCGGCATCAACAAAAGTGTTTGCTGGGATGACAAAGGTAAAGTTTGTATCTTCATTAACACTTTGATCGGCGATGGGGTTAGCAACCGTGGGTGCTTGATTACCTGTGATTTGTTGGTTGCCGAAATCAATACCTGTGCGTACTTCACCTGCTGTTAGGTTGATAGTGTGGACTTGATTGATGGTATTATCCGATGTGGTCGTGCCGTTATTGTTATTGTTGTTACCTGGGTTAACGGGATCAGGATTAGGACTTGTACCACTGAGGCTGAGAATACCTGCCGCCAGTTTCAACAAATCTACGCGGGGGTAATTTTCTCCTGTGTTGGTAACGTTATCATTTTCGTTATCACCATCGTTGATAATGACACTGTTGGTATCCAGGAGATTACGGAACTCTGAGACGGTCAATTTACGACCGAGTTTTTCTTGGGCTATCTGTTGTGCTAGGGTTGCCACACCTGTAATGTAAGCGGTGGCTTGGCTAGTTCCACCCAAGGTAGTTGTCCCACCGTTGGCGTTTGCACCTGTAATTAAGATACCGGGAGCAAAGATATCTAAAAGATTAGGATCGCGTTGGGAGAAACTAGCGATTTGATCAGCCGTAGTTGTATAATCTATTGCCCCACCGACAAAGTTTTTCGGCCCGCCAAAGTTACCCGCCCACACTGCACCGACGGCGATCACATTGGGATCGATGGCTGGGTAAGCTAGTCCGGAATTGCTGCTGTATTGGTAGAAACTGTTACCGGCGGCGGCGTTGATGATGATATTTTGGGAGGCGATCGCTGCTAATTCATCCCCAATACCATAACGAGAGGTAGCTGTAGTCCAGTTTTGACTATCTCCGATAGAAAGGTTGACAGATGCAATATTATATGTATTGCTATTAGTTGCTACCCATTGCAAAGCCTTTTCCAAGTCGGCAAAACTACCAGCACCGTTATCTTTAAAGACTTTTAAGGCGATGATATTAGAATTAGGGGCAACACTACTAAAGATGCTGGCAATGTGAGAACCGTGATTATTTTGATCGCTTGCGTCTGCGTCGTTGTCAGCAAAGTCGTATTGATAGACGATTTTATCAGCAATGCCGTTATTATCAGCATCAGCCCCAAAGAAGGGATGATTTAAGTCAATCCCAGTGTCAATAATGACGCTTGTGAAACCATTACCTTTGATGTTAGCAAAGCGACTATCTGCCCAGAAGTTATTCAGGTTAATCAAGGAAATTGCTTGAGAGTCGCCTGCACTAGTAATCGTGGTACTAGGAGTTTCGAGGGGAGGCGTAACGGTAACATTTGACGGTGCTTCATCATCAATAATTGTGACAGTAGCAATACTTTGATTTCCAAGAACCGCGCCACCTGTGGGGTTAGTCAGCTTAATGGTGAAATATTCATTGCCTTCGACTTTGCTATCATTACGAATCTTGATAGCTTGAGAATTACCTAACAGGGCATTTTGCACAGAAATGAGTTTGCTGGTTTCATTTTCTGCGAATGTAATTGTAAACGGCACATTATTGAAATCATTATTGACGGAACTAGCTGCACAACTACAACCAGCAGCCGTACCATCAGTAAAGCTCAGTGTGGCACTAACTGCACTACTGCTGTTACCTGTGCGAGTTACCCAAACTTCTGTGATAGCTGTGCCGTCTTCCTTGACTATGTAATTAGCTGCACTAAAGTTGAGTTGTATCTGAGTGCGATCGCCAGGGGAAATAATATCTAAACTGGGAATAGCCAGGGGAATGTCAGCGTTAGTAGTAGTAATGCTAGTACCGGGGAAAGTTTGCTTCCATCCTGGTTGCTGTACTTCCGCAACAGTGTAAATTCCTGGACGCAGATTGGTAAATTGATAATTACCGTTAGCGTCGGTGGTGGTTGAGATTTCGCCGTTATCTAATTGTCCGTTGCTGTTGCTGTCAAGATAAATTGTCCAACCTTGTAATCCTGGTTCACCTGTATCTTTCACACCGTCGCCATCGATGTCATTCCACTTCATCCCCCGAATTTCGGCATCGTTATCGGTGATGTTGACGGCGATATCAGGTAAGGTGACATTACTGTAATTGGCATCTATACTGCTGACACTGTGACTGATGCTGCTAGTGTGATTACCTTCAGGAATAGTGTCGTTAACTGCTGTGACGGTAACTGTTTGGGGAATATTCCAGTTAGCAGAGGTGAAGGTGAGAGTAGTTTTATCGGTGGTAATTTGACTACCAGGATTTAAGGTGATAGTGACATCTGCTGTAGGTTGAGTTCTCAAGACGAGAGTGTAACTATCAGTGTTACCACCTTCAGTGACGACTGTGCTACCAGCACTTTGAGTTACAGTAATGCCAGGAGTAGGAGGTGCAGCAATGGTGAAATTGGTAGTTTTTGCTGCATCTCCAAGATTACCAGCGTTATCTTGAACTGTGGTTGCATCAACCTGTAACTCATAAATTCCAGGGGTGTTGAAGTTGCTTAACCCATTGATGCGGTAGGTTGTACCGGAGAGATATGTAACGGTTACAGTGTCAGGGAGGGTGAGATTTTCCCCGTTGCGTGAGAGGGTGATGTCGTTTTTATCGAAGGTATTTAGGTTGATTTGTTCTGAGAAGCGAACATCAATAAAGTCAACAGGGGTAATAACAGAGTTTTGCGGAACGTTGAGGAATTCAGTAATTGTTGGTTGAGTGACATCAGCAAACAGACTTAAAGTAGTTGTCGTGATATTTCCAGCAACATCTTGCACTCGCACATCCACATCTCTGCTACCGGGAGAGGGGAGTTGAATGTCACCGCTAAAGCTAGTGCCGGTGACAGTTGCTTGTCCTAAAATTTGGGCGGTGGTTTTATCAATCAGGGAGACACGTAAACCCGCTTCACCCAAATCACCAGTGACAGTCACCGAAGTACTATTAACCCGAATTTGCCCGAATTGGTTGAGGACTCCCAAACTAGCCGAGGCTGTCTGCAAGCTATTTGGGGATGGGGTAGCTGTGACAGCAACATTAGTAGGAACAGTCGGTGCAACAGTATCCATCACCCAAGTTTCGGACTGTGTACCTGTACCCGCGTTACCAGATAAATCTTGAATACCGCTACCGTTGACGGTGAGGATGTAATTTCCATCTGTTGTAGTTAACCCACTTAGTCCATTGATGCGGTAGGTGGTATCGTTAACGGCGGTGACGGTGACAGCGTTAGTAATTAAATTCGTGCCACTGTTGCGAGTCAGGGTGATATCTTGCCAAGTGAAGGTGCTAAGGTCGATTTTTTCTGAGAAGATGACGTTGAGAGAAGAGACAGGTTGATTGCGGGGGTCAGCCAACAAATCTACAATGTCGGTAACTATCGGTGCAGTGGTATCAGCGTTACCTGTAGCTGTTTTAATCCAGGTTTCGCTAACTGCGCCTGTACCGAATTTACCGCCAATGTCTGCAATTCCGGCTGCATTGACTGTGAGTTGATACGTGCCATCTACATTAGTTAAGTTACTCAGTCCGGTAATTTGGAAACGGGTAGGCGACTGAGCAACAATGGTGACAGCACTAGTAATCAGATTTGCCCCACCGTTAACAGTTAAAGTAATATCGCTGCTATCGAATGTGTCAGCTTTAACTGCTTCTGAGAAGTCAACGGTAATGGCATTTACAGCAGTGGAACGGGGGTCTGGGGTGACATCTATAATATCGGTGATGCTGGGGCCGCCTGGAGTGTAGATGACGGTGTAGGTGCTATTTCCGGCGGTGGTGTTGTAGTCGAGGAAATGCAGAATATTTTCGTAGACGGGACGACCTGTACCAGGGAAAGTTCGGTCTGTTGTCCAAACATTATCTAGTTTAACTTCTGTACCGTCTGCACGCAGTACCTTTTGGATATCAAATTGGGCGTTGCTGGGGTCAGCGAGGCGGCAATAATTCCAGCCAGCGTTAACAGTAGTGGAAACCTGTACGCTGAGGTCACTCAGAGTTGCGGGTGCATCGGCGGTGATATTAATTGCAGCATTGACGGGTGCTGTTCCTCCCTGACTGAAGTAGAGAGTATCAGGAGTGAATTTCGCGTCAAAGATATCGTTAACTAAGAAATCGGGAAGTCCATCATCAGTTGGTTGGTTAATTTGGACTTTGTGAATTAATTCGTGAATTTTGACATCTTTAATTAAGGAAAGTTCGGCTTTACCGAGATTATTGATATGTTCAAAGGTAGCTTTGTACTCAATGAATTTACCTTGTAGGGAAGATTTTAGTAACCAGTCAGCAACGGCGGTTTGTCCGGCAGCAATATTACCAAAATCGACAGTTAAAGAAGGACTGACACCAGTACCATTCACTTCCGAACCGATAATTTGAAAGTCTACCAGCAGACCTTTTTCATTATCAATAATCTTCGGTTGACCGGAGGTAATTTTTAAGTTCTTCGCGTCACCTTTACCTTGGTTTCTGACTAATACAGCTAGGGAGTAAGGAACGGAGGTTTCGATAACATCATTGGTGAAGGGGTCATCAGCGAAGACATCCCGTTGATGGAAGTAGTCGAGATACAGTTCCGCTTGGGGATAGACGGTGATGGGAGCAGAGAGGAGAGAAACTGTTACTTGGCTACCGTTTTCTTTGTAAGAAAGAGTACCGCCAATGCTGTATTGAGTTGCAATTTCTGGTGCAGCTAAATTAGTAGGAATGAATGTCCATTTAGCACTACCGATGCCTTCATCTTGGGAAGTATTGGGGTTATCTCCGGTTAATATTCCTGTGCCATCAACAGCAGTGATATTGCTGAGGATAGGTGAAGTAATGCCAAATAAGTCGTTAACAATGTTTCCTTGAGAATCAGTTATTAACAGGGTAACTGAAATATTTTCTAAGTTGGTAGCGTTACCGTTTTCGATTTCTAGACTACCCAAGAAAGCAGCACGAGTCATAACTGCTTCTTGATCGATTTTGATTCTGACGGTGGCGCAAACTCCACCGCTACCATCTAAAGCTTGTTTTAACTCATCCACTGATGATTTCAAAGCTTCAGTAATATCGTTAAAGCCTTCAACCTTAGTTAGCTCAATTGCCTGATTAGCTGCAGAATATTTATTGTTTAAAATGTCAAACGCTAGGAAGTCAGAATTTTGTCCTAGCGGAACATCATTAGAATTATAAATTCCTGCACTCCAGTAATCGACGGTACGATTCCAGCGATCAATAAACTGATTAACATTAGTACTTGTTACCCCTTCAGGAAGTGGAAAGTTTAGTAACTCGTTTCTCTCTGTCTCAGAAACTTTTGCTCCATTTATTGTCTCATCGTTAATTCTGCTTAAAAAATTACCTAGCCAATCACTCAATAAATTTTCATCCTCACCTTGAAGCCAAATTGCATCACCAAAAAGAAATGCTTGAGCATCAATGGCTGTTTGCAAGCGACTTTGATACTTCCCAATTAAATCTAAAGCAGATTTAGGAACTGAACTAGACGCTAATGATTCTGCACTAAAAGTTCCAGAAGCACCGCCACCCCCAAAGTTGCCACCACCACCAGATGAAAAACCTCCACCACTGCCGTTACCTGAACCACCATTACCATTGCCTGAACCGCCATTACCATTGCCTGAACCGCCACCAAAAGGCGACCCACAAGCAGTAGCAATATCATAAGTACACGTTAATATTTTCAAAACCTTGCCAAAAGGACTTTGCTTGGCAGCTTCTTTAGTGCAGTCATAGGCAGCTTTAAGGCAAGCTAATCCTCCCAGTAAACTAGGCCCTTTAGTAATAGTTCCAGTTATACAACCGTAGATGCCAGTAGGACATTGCTCCCAACCACCAACTAATGGAACAAGACTAATGGCACACTTCAGAATTGCTTGCTTTGTCTTTTCTACGCAAGGATCGCAATTAGAAGGCTGAATATTGACTGTGATGGGTGTAACATAGCCACCACCACCATAGCCACTATAGCCACCACCACCAAAACCACCGCCACCATAACCACCACCGAAGCCGCCGGATGTGAAACAATTACCTTCAACATTTAAGAATGGGAGAGGAATTGCTCTTTTAATTTGTTCGCCAGCACATTCATAGTAGTAATCAAGACCACCAGAAATACTACAAGGTACGGAGGGACTCGATTGGATAGACAGTTCATTACCAGAACTACTCAGGGTGTCAAAGTCAGCAATGCGAGTGATACGCACCGGAACTGTAATCGAACTCTTCGCAGCTAGTGAATCAATGTTATCAATTAGCGGTTCGATTTTATAAAAAGGATGTTCTCCAAAAAAGAGGTTTACATCTTTAGCTGCAATTAATCCATAATTAGTGGCTGTGATGTCAATTTGCATGACTTGACCAATGACTTGCAAATTGTCTAAGTCAATAAATGTAGGTTCAATTACAACGGTAGGAATGGGTACGTTGGTTTCAAAGACACTTTCGATACTAATTGTATATCTGTCTTCAATTTCTGTCGGTGTTACCGTCCATGTGTATTTAACTGTTTGTCTTGACAAGAATGCTTGGACATCTTCTGTTTCACCTGCACCAATATAGATATTTTGCTCATAGGAATCATGACTATCGGCACTAATGCGAAGTTTATAATATCCCTCAGCTAAATCCGTTTTCGATAAAAATCCATCAGCATCTTGTTCAGAAAATATCACCCTACCACTAAACGGATCGATCAGCGAAATTGTGGCATTTGCTAACCTTGGTGAACCTTCAGTAAAGAAGAATAATTCATCTACTACATTAATACTTAGGTTGCCTTTCGCCTCTGAAACCGCACGAAAATTGAAAGGTAATCTTAACGATGTCTCCGCACCTGCAATTACTAAATCGCCGTTATAAACTGTTAATTCTTGAGTTGCAGATGGTTGTAATAACACGGAAACCTTAGCAGACTCCCCTGGATTTAGCGAAGGTATTTCTACAGGAGAAGCTAACTTTAACCAAGGTGCTTCGGGAAGCAATACATCTAACTCCCCAGAAGCAATTCCCCCTTGGTTAGTAACGGTAAATTCAACTAAAGTTTGTCCTCCCCGCAGCATACTAGCTTGTAAGCTGCTGGTATCAGCTACTAAGCGCGGTAAAATTTGCTCGACATTCACTGTTACAGGTAAAGTGGCAGTGACTCCTTCAGTTGTATTGAGACGAATTTGTAATTGGTCGTAGAGTAAACTGTCATCAGGAACGGTGATGTTGTAGTTGACTGTAATTTCTTCATTCCCGGCGAGGCTGGTTTTTTGTGGTGTAACTTCTACAGTCCAATTACTCGGTGCATCGATAATATTTGCAGTTAATCCTGACAAGCTAACATTACTCAGGTTTTGCAGTTTGACTTGTCCGTTAAAGGTTGTCCCTTCAACTATTTTTTGTGCTACCTGTTGCAAAAATTGGTCATTCTGCTCAAACCGCATTCCTAATAGAGTAAATTGGTCTTCTGCGGTGCTATCTTCATTAGCAAAACCAGGAAAATAAGCGTTAATGTTGTAAGTTCCTGCTTCACCTGGGAGGGGATTAAACTGTCTGACAAAGTTACCGTTACCATCCGTAAATGAATCAAATTCTCGGATATTTCCGTTATTTTCTACCCTGACTTTGACAAATTCATAAGTAACGGGAGAATTATCGATGTTACTAATAGCTTGTCCACGCAAGATGACAGAATTTCCGGCTAAACCCGTCTCTGTATCAGTGTAAACTATTGCTCGATAGGATGGTGTGACTGTAAATGGTGTAATGGTTGTATTATTATTCTCACCAATTCCTACACCTTCATTGACTGTATTACCTGTGTCGGTGCTGGCAATTAAATAATACTGTCCAGGAGTACGAGGGGCAAAATAACTAACAGTACGTTGATAAGATGTCTGGGGTGCAAAGTTAGCCGGATTTTCTGCACTGCCTAAACCAAATTCACCTAATAATGTATCGTTAGCATCGAGTTTGTTATCTGTAGATAAATAAACTTTATCTTTCCAACTTCCTGACGCATTGATAGTGCCATTATTAGTAACAGTGTAGGTAAATTGAGATTGTCTACTTGTATAGGTTGGTTGAATTCCTTGTAAATTAGTGACAGTTAAATCTGGGACATTGATATCAGTAACTTCTAAGCTATCTGTACCACTATTTAACCCGTTAGCTGAAGCAGTAATATTGACTGTCTGACTACCATCATTAATCCCATCACTAACTCCAGTAATTGTAAATGTTGCGGAAGTTTGTCCAGCCGCAATTGTCACTGTGTTGGGGACTGTGGCTTCTGTTGTATCGCTAGAATTGAGGGTGACAACTAACTCACTAGTTGTATTTGTATTCCGAGTAATAGTTGCTGTGGCTGTTCCTGTTTCTGAAATAAAGTCCCGATCAATGGTTAATTTTAAACTGGGACTTTCATTATCAATGATATTTAAATTAGCAGTGGCATTTCCTGTTTGTACAGCTACATCTGTGTTTGTATAGGTAGGTTTCGCCGTAATACTTACAGCTTGTGTACCATCAACAATGGTGTCATCAATGCCTTGAATTTCAAAGGTAGCTGATGCTTGATTAGCTGCAATGGTGACAGTAGCAGGGACAGTAGCTTCTGTGGTATCACTACTAGACAGTTGAACTACTAAGGGGATATCTGTGATGATGTTGCGGGTGAGGGTGGCGATCGCCTTCCCGCCATTCTCATTTATATTAGTGGTATCAATCGTTAAGCTGAGAGTTACTGCATCATTATCAATGACACCAACGCTATCTGAACCACTGATAAATCCCGGTGCTGAGGCGATAATACTGTAATTTTTCGGCAGTTCAATTAAATTATCATCGACAGCCGTAATACTAAAGTTAACAGAATTTGCCCCTACCGGAATAGTGACTGTTGTCGGTACAGTAATTTGAGTATTGTCGCTATTAACTAAGGTGACAGTCAGAGGCGTTGTGGTGTCGGTGTTGCGGGTGACTGTTCCCTGAATCGTATTGCCTTCGGTAACTTGTTCGCCAACAATATTAACGGTTAATGTCGGTTTAAAATCATTGTCGATAATATTGACAACTGCGCTATTTTGTGAACCAACTGTTGCACCATTGGTGGGATTAGTAAGACTTAAATTGATAGTTTCGCTGCTTTCTAAATTACTGTCATCAATGATGGGGATGGTGACAGTTCTGCTGGTTTCGCCATCGACAAAGTTAACTGTAATTGGACTATTATAATAGTCGTTGCCTGCTGTGGCTGTGCCGTTACTCAAGTTCACTGTAACGCTAACTGCGCCATCACTTCCGCCTGTGCGAGTTAAAGTTACCGCAGTTACAGGCGTACCATTTTCATTAATAGAATAGCTAGTGTTACTAAATTGAACAACTCCAGGTACAGCATCATTATCAACAATATTCAGGATGGCTGTTTTTTGAGTTCCTAATGTTGCACCAGCAATAGGATTAGTTAAAGTTAAATTGACGGTTTCTGTCGCCTCTAATACCGAGTCATTAATGATGGGAATTGGAACAGTTCTACTAGTTTCTCCCGCCGCGAAGTTAACAGTAATGGGGGTATTAGTATAATCAGCAGGTGCTGTTGCTGTACCATTACTCAGTTGGATGGTTGCAGAGACGGCGGTACTAGTTAAACCACTGCGGACTACTGTAACTTGGTTAATGGGAGTACCATCCTCATTAACGCTGAAAGTGCTATTAGCAAAGGCTAACTGCACATCGTTATCGATAATTACCAAAGTTGCATTCTTTTGACTACCCAGAATTGCACCACCGGTAGGATTAGCCAAAGAGAGGTTAATTGTCTCGTTACCCTCAACTAAAGTATCGTTAGCGATGGGGATAGTAAAGGTTTGACTAGTTTCTCCCGCCGCGAAATTCACAGTAATGGGAGTATTAGTATAGTCATTAGGCGCTGTTGCTGTGCCATTACTCAAGTTAACTGTGACGCTAACTGCACCATCACTTCCCCCAGTGCGAGTTAAAGTAACGGCGGTAACTGCTGTCCCATCTTCATTAACTGCAAAGCTGGACTGACTAAAAGCTAAAGTTCCAGGTTTTGGTTGGTCGTTGTCAATAATTGTCAATACCGCCGTCGTTTGTGTCCCCAGAGTTGCACCGCCTTGGGGGTTGGTGAGGGTGAGGTTGATGGTTTCATTGGTTTCGGCGATCGCATCATTCACAATGGGGATGGTAACTGTCTGACTAGTTTCCCCATTGGCGAAATTCACAGCCACAGATGTGGTATTATAATCGGCTGGATAGGTTGCTGTGCCATTGCTGAGACTCACATTAGCACGGACAAATCCTTCGCTACCGCCGGTGCGTTGCACAGTAACTACAGCAACAGGTGTACCATCTTCGTTGACACTGTAAGTTGCTGAGGTGAAAGATAAAGTCCCAGCAAAGGCATCATTGACATTGGAGATGGCGATCGCAATATCTCTTTCATAAGATAAACCACTGCTATCGGTAGTTTTTACGCGAATGGTATGCTGAGTGGCTGTTTCATAGTCTAGCAATCCACCATTCGCTACAATTAGTTGATTACCATTGAGTGCAAATCTTCCTCCCGCATTATTAACTAGAGTATAGGTGTGAGTATCGTTAGTATTCGCATCGCTGGAACTGAGAGTTCCAATTACACTATTGTCAGCACTATTTTCGGGAATGGAGTTATTGCTCAGGGAGATAAAAGTGGGTGCGCTGTTGATAATATTGAGAATAAAGTTATCTGTAGCTGAAGCGTTATTTGTATCTCTAGCTGTTACCTTAATTTCTAACTGTCCAGCACTAGAAATTGGAGCATTACCACTAAAATTTCTGCCATTGAAAGTTAACCAACTCGGTAAAGGACTTCCATCAGCTAAAGTTGCAGAGTAAGTCAGAGAGTCTCCCAAATCCACATCACGGAAAGCAGTCTCAGAAAAAGTGAAATTTGAGGGACTATTGCTATAGAAATTAACATTGGGAATTGGATTGATAACTTCCGGGACATCATTCACCGCATTGATAGTGAAGATGACATTTGATGGATTAGCTGCATAAGCAGTACCATCAGAACCATTCCAAGTAAACCCAGCAGTTCCGTTAAAATTTGCATTGGGGACAAAGGTTAAATTCCCCAAATTTGCTACAGCAATTTCTTGATTGACTGTAACGTTATTCGTTCCCAGTTTCAGGACACCATTACTCGGTAACTGGACGACTTGAATCTTCGCTAGCGATGTACCACCGCTACTGCTAAAAACACTGGAAAAATCAGTAGCTAGAAAAGTAATAACTTGGTCTTCGTTCCCTGTTTTAGCTACACTACCAACAGTGTTGACACTATTAACATCAACAGCCCAAAGTTCTACTCCTTGCGTTAAGTTATCAGCAGTAAAATAGAGTTTGCCATTGCTATAGGTCAGATTTCCTGGGTTAGAACTACCGCTACCTACTTGAATATCTCCAACAAAAACTGGACTACCTGTAGTCGGGTCTAGTCTCCATAACTCTCGACCAAGATAATTTACGCCATTATAGCTTTCTGCTAAGAAATAGAGAATGCCATTGACATTAGTTAAATTGCTGGGAGAAGAACTACCGCTACCAGAAATAATATCAATGACACTGGGAGTTCCTGTAGTGGGGTCAATCTTCCACAATTCATAGCCATTAGTTTGAGTATATGCTTGGAAGTAAAGAGTACCATTAACGTTAGTTAAATAATTGGGATTAGAACCACCATTACCCAGATTTACTAATGTCGCCGTTCCATTCGCGCCAATTTTCCACAATTCATAACCATTAGTAGGGTCATAAGCTTGGAAGTAGAGAGTACCATTGACATTGGTTAAATAATTGGGATTTGAACTACCACTACCAGTATTAATATCAACAACTTCAGCATTACCTGTAGTAGAATTAATCCGCCAGAGTTCTTGACCATTGCTAGCATTAATCGCTGTAAAGTAGAGAACTCCAGCAACATTTATCAAGTTACTAATATTAGAACTATTAGCACCAGAATAAATTTCTAACTGTACTGTCCCAGCCGTAGTACCATTACTTTTCCACAGTTCTATACCGTTAGTTCCATCATTGGCTGTGAAGTAAAGAGTGCCATTGACATTGAACAGATTACTCGGTGATGAACTATTACCACCAGAATAAATATCCTTAACTAAAACAGCATTTCCTGTAGCGTCTAATTTCCACAGTTCAGTCCCACTAGTGGCATTATTAGCAGTAAAGAAAATCGTCCCATTAACACTGGTGAAATTGTCAGGAGAAGAAGAACCCGCACCCGAATTAATATCAATGACAGATGGAGTACCTGTGCTGGGGTCTAGTTTCCACAATTCAGTGCCAGAAGTATTATCATAAGCACTGAAATAGAGAATACCATTAATATTCGTCAGATTATCTACATATGATACCCCTGCAACTGTCACCGGATTTCCCGTAGTTGCGTCGATGGTATACAGTGGGCGATAAATCGTGAAATCGTTGTTGTAATAAGAATTGCGGAAATATAGTTTACCGCCAACAATTGTGAAGCTATCAAGATAATCAGCGTTGTTAGTGTACAAATTTGGAACCACCAACCGCACTGGATTTCCCGTAGTCGGGTCTATCTTCCAGAATTGAGAACCATTTACGCCATCGTTAGCAATAAAATAGAGTGTGTTATTGAAATCGATTAGTTTATTGGGATTAGAACTGAAAGTTCGGCCATTGACATCTTTAGCTAAAACCGTCCCCGCATCAGTACCATCACTCTTCCACAGTTCTATCCCATTAATCCCATTATCAGCAGTGAAGTAAAGAGTCCCGTTGACATTAAACAGATTACTTGGTGATGAACTATTACTTCCGGTGCGAATATCTTTAACTAAGACAGCATTTCCTCTAGCGTCTAATTTCCACAGTTCAGTCCCACTAGTGGCATTATTAGCAGTAAAGAAAATCGTCCCATTAACACTGGTGAAATTGTCAGGAGAAGAAGAACCCGCACCCGAATTAATATCAATGACAGATGGAGTACCTGTGCTGGGGTCTAGTTTCCACAATTCAGTGCCAGAAGTATTATCATAAGCACTGAAATAGAGAATACCATTAATATTCGTCAGATTATCTACATATGATACCCCTGCAACTGTCACCGGATTTCCCGTAGTTGCGTCGATGGTATACAGTGGGCGATAAATTGTGAAATCATTGTTGTAATAAGAATTGCGGAAATATAGTTTACTGCCAACAATTGTGAAGCTATCAAGATAATCAGCATTGTTAGTGTACAAATTTGGAACCACCAACCGCACAGGATTCCCCGTAGTTGGATCTATCTTCCAGAATTGAGAACCATTTACGCCATCGTTAGCAATAAAATAGAGTGTGTTATTGACATCAATTAGTTTATTGGGATTAGAACTGAAAGTTCTTTCATTAATATCTTTCGCTAAAACTGTACCCGCAGGAGTACCATCACTTTTCCACAGTTCTACCCCATTAATCCCATTATCAGCAGTGAAGTATAGAGTTCCATTAACATTAAAAAGGTTACTCGGTGATGAACTACTTGTTCCCGTGCGAATATCTTTAACTAAAACGGGATTACCACTATTATCTAACTTCCATAACTCTTGACCATTAGCAGAGTTAGCAGCCGTAAAGAAAAGAGTGCCATTAACATTTGTGAAAGATTGAGGAGAAGAACTACCACTACCAGTGACAATATCTACAACAACAGGATTTCCCGTTGTCGGGTCAAGTTTCCACAATTCTTGACCAGCCGCACTACTACTGCCACTGAAATAGAGGACTCCATTAATGTTAGTAATATAATCTACAGAAGATACTCCAGCGACAATCACAGGATTACCTGTTGAGGAGTCGATAGTGTACAACGGTCGATAAATTGTGAATTCATTATTATAGTAAGAGTTGCGGAAATAGAGTTTACCGCCGACATTGGTGAAGCTATCGAGGTAATCAGCGTTGTTAGCATATAGGTTCGGCACTACTAACCGCACAGGATTTCCTGTAGTCGGGTCTATCTTCCATAATTGACTGCCATTAACTCCATCATTGGCTTTAAAATACAATGTGCCGTTGACATCTATTAAATTATTGGGATTAGAACCATTTGCACCAGCATAAATATCTAATAAAACTGGATTACCGGTAGTGGGATTAATCCGAAATAGTTCAGTTCCACTAGTTCCGTTATTAGCAATGAAGTAAACTGTTCCACCAGAATTAATAAAGTTGCTAGGATTGGAACTATTTACACCTGAGTAAATATCGCTGACTAAAACAGGTAAATCATCAGCAGGATTTAACTTCCATAGTTCATAACCTGTAGTTGCTGTATAGGCAACGAAGTAAAGAATACCATTAATATTAGTTAAGTTATATGGACTGGAACTACCATTACCAGAAACGATATCAATAACACTGGGAGTTCCGGTAGTGGGATCAATCTTCCACAATTCATAGCTATTGGTGGGATTATATGCTTGAAAATAGAGCCTACCATTAACATTAGTTAAATTCGTTGGATTTGAACCACCATTACCAAGATTAACTAATGTGGGTGTTCCATTTGTGCCAATTCTCCACAGTTCAGTACCATTAGTCGGGTCATAAGCTGTGAAGTAGAGTGTGCCATTGACATTGGTTAAATAATTGGGATTAGAACCACCGCTACCTACATTGATTTCAACAATACTAACAACACCCGTTGTAGGGTTAGATTTCCATAATTCAGTACCATTAACATCATTATCGGCAATGAAGTAAAGAATGCCCCCAACGTTAATAAAATTACGCGGATTGGAACTATAAGTGGTTTGATTAATATCTTGGGTAAGACGTGTCCCAGCCGCAGTCCCATCTGTTTGCCAAAGCTCTACCTCATTAGTAAAATCATCAGCAGTAAAATAGATTTTGCCATTACTGTAAGTCAGGTTTCCTGGGTTAGAACTCCCACTACCAACTTGAATGTCTTTGAGAAAAACTGGACTACCTGTAGTCGGATCTAGTTTCCATAATTCTCGTCCAAGATAGTTTATACCGTTATAGCTTTCTGCTAGGAAATACAGAACGCCATTAACATTAGTGAGATTGCTGGGATAAGAACTACCACTACTAGAAATGATATCGATAACACTGGGAGTTCCTGTAGTGGGGTCAATCTTCCATAATTCATAACCATTGGGAGTATATGCTTGAAAGTAGAGCGTACCATTGACATTGGTTAAGTAATTTGGCGAAGAACCACCATTACCAAGATTAACTAATGTTGCTATTCCATTCGCGCCAATTTTCCACAATTCATAACCATTTGTTGGGTCATAAGCTGTGAAGTAGAGTGTACCATTGACATTGGTTAAATAATTGGGATTTGAACTACCACTACCAGAATTAATCTCAACAACACTAACGACACCAGTGGTTTGGTTAACTTGCCATAATTCCGTGCCATTGATATCATTATCGGCGATGAAATAGAGAAAGTTGCCAGCAGTAATAAAACTACGAGGATTAGAACCAAAAGATGTTTGGTTGATGTCGGAAACTAGGTAGGGTGTAAATGTCATAGGATTGTTGCTTTTTTAGGTTACAAGGGGAGTTAATTAGGTAATAATGAAGGGTGATGGACGATCGCTCATACACCAAAAACACAGGAAACACACCTAAAGCAGACTATGAGGGAATAGCGATTGGTCAAAATCCAAAATTTGATATGGCAATTACTTTGGGACTCAGTCAAGAAACTGAAGCGGTTTAGTGAATATTGCATTCATGGGAGGTTTTTGGAAGTCAGTAGCCAAAATACTGGGGTTTGGCTACTGAAGGCGATCGCTATCACAAGTCCTTGAACTGCAAAATTCTGGCTCATCTCTTTCAGATTTAATTAAGTGTTAAGAATAATAGCAAGTGTCATATATATTTTGATTCATACAAGAATACACTTAATTAATCAAATACAAGCATAAATTTTTAATTAAATTTTTCCCAAAAACTGTAAATATACTTAAAAAAGTCGGAAGTACGGTGTTGTCACAGGGAATTAAAGCTGCTGAAGTAGAGCGAAAAAAACATACGTTTTCTTAAGAGTTCGACCCCATTGGTCACAAAAAACAGTAGAGACGTTGCATAGCAACGTCTCTACATGATTTATGTGTATCATAATTAACGTGAAATGGTATCAGCATGACTCTTGTAGCAAGATCCCGTAGGGTATTCTGAATTCTTCTTCAAGATTTCTGCAAAAAATTCTCACTTTTGTCAACTTCCAATCTGTCTCTACTTACCCAACGATTAATAAATTCATTTTTCTTATTCTGTACTTTAATCTGTATTTGCTTAGAGCCTAATTTGACAACTTGAGCAGGAATCCTTTGGATCTTCTCAGAGTCAGCACGAGCTTTATACAGCCAAGTAACTTTTTGCCCGATGAAATAATCAGAACTGAAATTTAACTGTGTTTGATCAGCCCAAGACGGAGCAGAAACTACTAAATTAATTAAAAGAATTAAAGTCATTAAAGCAATAGGGAAATTTTTCATTTGTTTAATTTTAGCTTGCATCTACTAAGAATGATTTACTTAAACAGCATTGCTACACTAGGAAAAAGTTCATAAGTTCCACTTTTGATAATGATAGATAATCCTAAGTAAATTAGGATAAAAGGAAATATTTTTCGACCGTAGCGCGTCATGACAGTAGCCATGACAGGATTTCGAGTCAAGTTGTAGGAAACAAAACACCACAGTCCAATTGCTGCATAACAAACACATAATATTACTGCTAAACTAGGAACATTGCTACTAGCAAATAATGGCACATAAATGCCAATATTATTTCCCCCATTGGCAATAGTTACGGCAGAAACACGATATGTCTGTGGGTCTTTGAGTGTGGCTATTAAAGATTTTTTCCGACGCTGGGGATTCGCTCTATGGCTCAGTTTAACTGATATATCTTGTACAGTATCTTCTTCTTGTTTTCGACTGATTAAATGACTGACCCCAATGATAATGGGAAGTAGTCCTAGCAATCCAATCCATGCTTCTGGAAGAACTAAACCACCGAAGAAACCAGGAAGGCTAGCCATTACTAATATTGTAAATCCCACAAATTCGCCAATGATAATATGTCTAGGACGAAAAGCATGGTTGACTTTACCGAAAAAAGCTGTCAGATATAAATTGTCATCAAATGTTGTCGCAAAAGCCGCAGATATGCCAAGAATTATTGTACCAATTAACCAAGTCATGAGTATTCCTCCGCAAAAATTTAGCTCAATTATGTGTTAAAATAATTGAAGCGATCGCTATTAATTAAGATGTAATTTTTTCTCCAGCAAGTAAGCTGATGAGATTCATGAGCTAATATTATGCTTGAACTCAGATAAGAGCAAACACTCTTTGTTTTTAAATTGATAAAATGATTTTATGGAATAAGCAACTAAAAAGCACCAGGCGTGAAAATTGCCTAGTGCAAGATGTAAAGAAACTTTGTTGGGGATACAGTCTAAACTCCAGGAGTACTACCACCATCAACCAGAATTTCTGCTCCAGTAATTGAAGAGGCCAGATCAGAAACTAAAAATAAAGCCAGTGACGCAATCTCTTCTGGCTTGACGATTTTTCCCAAAGGTATGGCTTTTACCGATTCTGCTTTGATTTCCTCTACACTCACACCACGGATGTGAGCATTTTGCTCTGCTAGCCGTTTAGCACGTTCTGTAGCTGTTATACCATTTCACTTTAATAATGATACAAATACGTGAGTCCGTCAGTCCGTCAGGGATTGTAAATCCCTGTCTCATAGCTAAAGTCCTCTCAAGAGGACTGAATATCAGAGTCCATTTTAATGGACTTAAGCTATGAGACCACCGTTTTAACGGTGGGCGGACAATACCCAACGAGTAAGCTATATGTATCAGGATTTTTGTGAATTGGTATTAGACCTGGTGAAATAGCGTTAATACGAATATTATGCTGGGCTAACTCTTGGGAAATTCCTCGCGTAAAGTTCAGTAAAGCAGCATTGGTTGTACCACCAGGGAGGAAGGACGGACGGGGTGTGCGTCCTGCGCCACCAATAATGTTGACAATTCGTCCATCGCGCCGATTTTTTTGATGAGGTACAACTGCTCTCACTAAGCGAATGTAGCCTAACAACTTGAGATTCCACGCATCCAAAAAGGCATCATCATCCAATTCCAAAAAAGCACCTGCACGGGCTGAACCGGCATTGTTAATTAAGATATCAATTTGACCAAATTGTGCCAAGGTTGTAGAGACAATTTGATTGATACTTTCTGCTTGAGTCAAATTAGCACTGACGGCAATCACTTTAGCACCAGGAGTCGGTGAAGATTGGATATCAGCTACTGCTTGATCTAGCCTTTCTTGATTACGAGCAGCAATAACTACATTCACACCTTCACTATATAAAGCTTTGGCAGTGGATAATCCAATACCTGCACTTCCACCTGTAACAATTGCTGTTTTACCTGATAGTTTTAGGTCTAAGCTCATAATGATTTACCTATGTTGAAAATATTAATTTTTTCAATTTCATATTCAAATTAAATAACAGCAAAAGCATCAAGTTCACTCGTCTGCAATTTCGTCAGCCAGAGTAGTAATAACTTCACTCAACAGGCGATCGCGGTTAGACTCTTCTGGTGTTTCCTGACCTAAAGATGTATCATTCACTAGGCGATAAACATCGGCTGCTCCGTAAAAAATGCGCTCAGTCAGACCTAACTCTTGAAAAGTTTCGGCAATTTCTTCCATTTCTCCAATCCAACGATGTGCTTTTGGTGTCATAGATGGAATAGAACGAGTGAGTATAGCAGCTAGTTCTGGTTGGCTATGAGATACTTCCTGCCATAGTTCCTCATCTAAACCTAAACGATGAGCAGCAATGAGTAATTCTGTGCCAATGGCTGTTAATCCTTTAGTTAAGGCGGCGTAGGACATTTTCAATCCCGAAGCTTGACCGATTTCATCACCAATTACTCTAATATCTAATCCATAATTTCCTAGTTGTTGAAATTCACTGGCTTGCTTTCCAGAAGCATAGATGCGAGTACGTCCGGGAACTCTCGGAGGTGGGCCGATAATTGCAGCATCTACAAATGTTCCTCCCACTGATTCGATGAGGTGGGCAATACGCTTGACCTTTTGGGGTGCGATCGCATTCGCATCAACATAAAGAATCGGTTTCCCCACATTATCTATTACTTCAGCTACTTGCTTTGCTACTTCTGCGGCGGCGGCTGGGACTAAAACCGACAACACCACATCAGATTCAATTACCAGTTGTGTGAGGGAACCCACATCTTCGATATTGGCTGCGGCTGCTAATTGTCGAGTTCTGAGACTGCGATTTTCTAGGGCGGCGATAGTTTTCAATTCATGTTGATTGAGAACAGAGGCGATCGCTTGTCCCATATCACCCGGACTTAAAATACCAACTGTTTGTATTGGCATAAAACATTTTCACTAATGTGCTGATATTGATGAGTTCTTTAACAAAAACTACTGTAACTCGATAGGATTATCGTATTTTATACAGAAAACTATCACAAATCATTGCCACAAATCAAGCTATTCCATGATCCAAAAAACAGAATTCCTCGATTTGTCCTAGCTTTCCTGGCTGGATTTATTGCTGTATGCCTCTTAAGCTGCAATTATTAACAATTATGTCAGGCAAACATATAGCGATAATAGTATAATCCAACACTGTTAGCACTTAAAATATGACGACAAAACCGCACGATCAATTTGCAAAACAGTTTTTGGAGGAGTTACTTGCTCCGTTAGGAGAGGTAAGAACTAATCAGGAAGTTAGGGATGAAACAAGATTTGTCGATATACTATTTACACCAGCATCGCTAGTTCAAAACCCAAACTTAGGATTGTTGGGCAGAATTGCCCTGATGAATACTGCTTTGTTAGAGCCATTTCGTAACCAACCTAGTTCATCAGAAATACGCAATTGTTTTCTCAAGTTATTTGCTGTCATAGCAAACGCACAACGCAAAGCTAAACGAAAAAAAACAAGATTAAGCGAAGATAGTTTAGCGAGGCTTTGGATCATATCGCCTAGCGTCTCAGAAACGCTATTGGCGAATTTCGAGTTTAAACTAGATTTAGATAATTGGCCAAGTGGAGTTTATTTTTTCCAAAAAGGTTTCAGAGGAGCGATAGTAGCTGTTAATGAGCTACCAGTGACAGCAGAAACATTATGGTTGAGGATTTTGGGTAGAGGAGAAACGCAACGTCAGGCTATATCAGAATTACTTGCACTACCAAAAAGTAATTCATTGCGACAAAACACTTTAAAGTTAATTGCCAACTGGCGTATTGTTTTAATTCAGCAGGAAGATAATTTAACTGAGGATGAACGGGAGTTAATTATGAATTTATCACAAGCTTATCAACAATGGGAAGAAACCACTAAACAACAAGCAAGATTAGAAGGACAACGCCAAGTTGTAGAAAATTTGCTCAGGTTCAGATTTGGTGCTGTGGATGAAGAACTAGCGAGAGTTGTTGATAGTTTGCTACAGTTATCACCGGAAGAATTTACGCCTTTGTGCTTACAATTATCGCGTGAAGAAATACTAGCAAGATTTGCCAACAACTAGAAGTATTCCTGTAAGAATTCAGAGACTAAAAAATACCAACAGTTCTGATTTGCATAGAAAGCCTGATTTTACCTATATTCAGCTTTTAACTAATTCGCTGATTTTAGTGAGTTCTCTGATAAACTACTGTAAGCTGATAAAGTTACCGTATTTTAATGTAGAAATGACTGTTACTAAATGAAGAATTATGACTCAAGAACTATGGATAGAAGTTGATCGTTACATCACTGATTTGCTTATACATTCTGACGATGTATTAGATGCTGCGCTTCAGGCTAGTGATGCGGCTGGTTTACCACCACATAATGTTTCGCCGAACCAAGGTAAACTGCTCATGCTATTAGCCTTAATCCATAAAGCACGCACTATTTTGGAGATTGGTACTTTAGGCGGCTACAGTACAATTTGGTTAGCCAGAGCATTGCCTGTTGACGGTCATTTGATCACCCTAGAGTCAAATCCCAAGCACGCCGAAGTTGCCAGCGAGAATATAAAACGCGCTGATCTGGCTCATCTTGTCGAGGTGCGCGTTGGCCGGGCAGTAGATACACTGCCGCAACTAGCTAACGAGGGATACAAATTTGATCTGATTTTCATTGATGCAGACAAGCCAAGCAACCCAGAATATTTTGCATGGGCGTTAAAGCTTTCCCGGCGGGGCAGCCTGATTATTGCTGATAACGTTGTACGCAATGGATCTGTCATTGAGGCGAATAGCGATGATACCAGTGTTCAAGGAGTACGTCGTTTTTATGAGTTACTCGCCTCTGAACCACGTGTTAGTGCAACAGCCATGCAGACTGTAGGCAATAAAGGATATGACGGCTTTGCGATCGCTGTTATTACGTCTGACAATTAGCAACCTACTCCAAACTGCTTAACTAAGTCGTAGTTTCACTAAATCTATTCAAACCGAAATATGTCAGACATTGCTGATTTTTCTGCTTCTAAATTGTTATCGCTATACCGCGCCAATTATCACCAGTTGCAGTCACCAAAGCTGCCCTAGAAAGAATCAAGACCTACAATAGCGCAGTTAACGCCTTTGCGATCGTAGATTAGTTGAAGAAGTTGATCCAGGTTTTGCCAGCAAGTATTAGAATTGATAACCGAGCGCAAGTTAAATAATGAGAAAGAGTATCAACTAAAGTTAATTAATAGTTCATTCAGGGCTTCTATATCAATTAAAAAAGCATCGTGACCGTAAATTGATTTGAGCAAACCTAGTTGACCATGAGGAATGGCATCTGCTAGTTCTTGTTGTTCTATTGGTGGATAAAGAATGTCAGAATCAATAGCAACAACTAAAGCAGGTTGTTTAATGCTGTAGAGAACAGATTGATAGTCTCGACCTTGAGCTATATCATGACTATCCATCGCCTTGGTGAGAGTGATGTATGTATTGGCATCAAATCTCTGGACTAGCTTTTGACCTTGATATTGCAAGTAGCTGGCGATCGCAAACCTATCACTACCAGCATCATACTGTCGCCCAAACTGTTCTGTAAAGCTCTGCCAAGAACGATAAGCACTCATCGCCATCATCCGCGCTACAGCTAATCCTTGATTTGGTGGCTTGTCTGGTGTATAGTTACCATCACACCAATGAGGATCGGCATAGATAGCCTGTCTTTGAGCCTCACTCAACCCAATACACCAAGCTGAATGTCTACCGGAAGTGGCGATGGGTGCGATCGCTTGCACGATTTCTGGATATAATAATGCCCACTCTAGTACTTGCATTCCCCCGAGAGATCCACCAATTACTAGCTGTAAAGATTTAATTCCCAAGTACTTAACCAATGCAGCTTGTAGGTGAACCATGTCTCGAATAGTAATCGCTGGAAATGATGCACCATAAGGCATTTTGGAAAGGGGATTGATGCTAGTTGCTCCTGTCGTGCCATAACAACTGCCCAAAATATTGCTGCATACAATAAAATTGCGATCGCTATCCAAGGCTTTGTTTGCACCTAATAAATCTGCCCACCAATCATCTGCATCGGCTGAACCCGTTAAAGCATGACAAATTAGTACTGCATTGTCACCTTCTAAGTTTAATTTTCCCCAAGTCCGATAAGCGACCTGAACCCCAGTTAAAACTTCGCCTCCTTCTAACCCAAATGGCATCGGCAAATGATAATACTGAGTTTGTGGTGAAATCAAGTGCTGATAATTCATCTAGAGCAGAGAACAGGGAACAGGGAACAGGGAATAGGGAACAGGAAACAATGATTATTGACTACTGACTATTGACTATTGACCATTGACTATTGACTATTGACTAATATATTGAAATGCTTGCTCAAAATCTTCTTTGATATCCTCGATGTGTTCAATACCTACTGATACACGCACCAAATCAGGTGTCACACCGGCAGCAAGTTGTTCTGTTTCACTTAGCTGTTGATGGGTGGTGGATGCAGGATGTATGACAAGGGTTTTTGCATCACCAACGTTTGCTAGGTGACTAGCTAATTTAACATGATTAATGAAAGCTTTACCTGCTTCTAGTCCACCTTTGACACCAAAATTTAAGACTCCGCCAAATCCGTGTCTGAGATATTTTTTGGCTCGCTCATGATAAGGGTGATGGGGTAGTCCTGGATAATTTACCCATGCTACTTGTGTTTGCTGTTCTAGCCATTGGGCTAATTCTAAAGCATTGCTCACATGGCGGTCTACACGCAGAGAAAGAGTCTCTAATCCTTGCAATAACAAAAAGGCGTTAAAGGGACTCAATGAAGGGCCGAAATCCCTCAATCCTTCTACTCTGGCGCGGATAATGAAGGCAATATTTCCAAAAGGACTACCTACACCAAATACTTCTTGAAAATTCAGCCCATGATAACCGGGGGATGGTTCAGTAAAGACGGGAAATTTGCCACTACCCCAGTCAAATTTACCAGAATCGACAATTACGCCCCCAATAGAAGTGCCGTGACCACCAATCCATTTAGTTGCAGACTCAACTACAATATCTGCACCATGTTCAATTGGTCGAGCCAAATACCCACCAGCCCCAAAGGTATTATCAACAATTAGGGGAATGCCATGTTCGTGAGCAACGTGCGCTAAAGCTGCAAAGTCGGGAATGTTGAATTGGGGATTGCCAATGGTTTCTACATATAATGCTTTTGTGCGATCGTCGATCGCCTGACGGAAATTTTCTACTTCGTCTCCTGCAATAAATTTGACATTTATCCCTAATCGTGGTAGGGAAACCTTGAATTGGTTATAAGTGCCACCATATAAAAAACTGGTAGAAACAATATTATCTCCCGCTTGGGCGATCGTACTTAGAGCTAAGAACTGTGCAGCCTGACCACTAGAAGTGGCTAATGCTGCCACACCCCCTTCCAGCGCAGCAATTCGCTTTTCAAACACATCCGTTGTCGGATTCATGATCCGTGTGTAAATGTTGCCAAACTCTTGCAGAGCAAACAATCGCGCTCCATGTTCTGCATCATCAAACACGTATGATGTTGTTTGATAAATCGGTACAGCACGAGCATTAGTTCCTGTTGCTGGCTCTTGTCCCGCATGGACTTGCAAGGTTTCAAAGCGATATTTTTCAGACATAAATAATATATTGGTAACAAAATATACTATAAAAACAATTGTAAGTCTATCGACTTTTAGTATATTAGCATTCCCCGCCTCAAGTTTTGACCTCAATTAATTTGGCACATAGAACAGAAGACACAGTCTAATGGTAATAAACAAAGTTAAGTTAAGTAGCAAAACCCAACACCTCTTGTTTAAGTGTTGGGTAGAAAATAGGTACGGATTTAAACTGCTCATCAATTATTAGTAAATATCTTGGTGAACACGACCTATTAATTATTTTCACAGTCTAAATTTCTGTCTTGCTCTCATCAATTAAGCTCTAGAACTGTCTTGTTCTGTGTCTGTTGTTTGACCGTCTTTACTCCGTCTACAAGCAACCAAACTATCTTGCTCTGAATTTTTAGTAGCTTGACTGGTTTGTAGTGTATCTACTACGCCACAAGTAGTTAGTATTACAGCAAAAAATACCATTGCTAACTTCATCATCATGATCCTCTATATTCAAAAGACAATTTTCGGTGCTAATTATTAGCTCACCTTTTCTGGGCCAGTAGCAACAGGTAGGTCTAATTGAGTGCTGTACTCAGTCCAAGCACCTTCGTAAATACGAACTTTGGGATAGCCCAACAAATGCTTTAACACTACGTATTGTAGAGTAGCTTCTCGTCCTGTACTGCAACTAACAATGATGTCATCAGCTGGAGTAATTTTCTTGTCAGCTAGGATTTTCTTGATGTCATCCAAAGATTTGAGCTTGTGAGGATTTTGAGCATCTGTAAAAGTAGGCCAAGGGATATTTCGCGCACCAGGAATATGTCCATTCCGTACCCAAAGATTTTCCTTACCTTGGAATAAATCTGCTGGTCTAGGGTCGATGAATGTTACACCTTTTTGACCAATCAGTTTTCTTACTTCACTTAATGAGACACGCACAGTCGGATTATCCCTAACTGTAAACCTACTTATCTTATACTTGGGAAATTCCTTAGTTACTGTTTGGGATGCTCCTTCGTACCCTTTGTAGCCACCATCCAGTACAGCTATGTCTTGCACTCCAGAACGTTCTAGCAAATAAGCTACCATCGTTGCCCCTAAGACATCTCTGCCATCGGAGTAGACAAGGACACGGCTATTATTTGCAACTCCTGAATTGGCAAATATTTGCCCTAATTTTTGATTGTCCCAATATTGTACTGGTAGACCTTCTCTAGGGCCACGAAAGGCGATATCAGCAATATTCACCGCTCCAGGTAGGTGTCCATCTATGTAGTCTAACGGTAAATTTCGGACATCCAAAATCCTGAGATTTTGATCTTTGGCATTTTCTGCTACCCAATTAGGTGAAACAAATTGAATCTTCGTTTTAGATGTCGTTCCCCAAGCTGGCAAATGCAGCATAGGAATGATTAATAGACAAGCACAAATTGCTAATCCTAAAGCAAACAGTTTGTGTTTTTTAAACTTTGCCCAGGAAAATTTCCGTGTCTTCATCATTGTGTTTAGCTGTCCTCATATTCTCAATCAAACCTGCCAGATTTCAATCTCATCTAGCAGCACATACTACCGCAAGTTGAGCGATAAACAGTATTTTATTCATATGTATAAGCATTCCATATACACAAACTGAATACAAGTGCTGTGCAGTATCGAAACCAAAGGAAAATATAAGCATTTTACATACTTAGTATAGACAATTCCAATAAATACTTATATTAAAAATTACGTGCAAACTAGAAATAGAGGTCGTAGAAGCTGGTTGAGCGAGATTTTCGTTAATAATTGGATGAGAGGGCGTTGCTGAATCGAGGAATGATTTAGCAAGTTATAAAATTTTCCCCCCTGCTTCCCCTGCTTGCCTAAATTCATCCCCCTGTTCTGCAACGCTGATGGGAGCATATTTATTAACTCAGCCCTACTGCTTGCAAGAAATGCGGGTTTTCCATACACCCGTAATTTCTATTTTCAACCTAGAGCATTTTCTAAATCAGCTTGCAGGTCTAATACATTTTCGATTCCAACAGAAAGACGGATTAAATTATCATTAATTCCCCGCTTATATCTTTCTGTTTCTGGTAAAGAACCATGAGTCATTTGAGCAGGATAACAAAGTAATGACTCTACACCTCCTAAACTTTCTGCTAATAGAAATAGCTTGAGGTGAGAAGCAAATTTTTCCACCTCGGCAAAACCACCTTTTAATTCCAAACTAATCATTCCGCCAAAACCGGACATTTGTGATTTTGCTAATTCATGTTGTTCGTGGCTAGGTAATCCTGGATAATAAATGCGATCAACTTTGGGATGTTGTTCTAAAAATTTAGCTAACAACAAAGCATTTTTTTCATGTTCTTTCATTCTGACAGCTAAAGTTTTAATCCCGCGCAGCACTAACCAACTATCAAAGGGACTAGGAACTGCTCCAATCGCATTTTGATAAAATTTCAACTCGGTGTATATTTGCTGGTGAGATGTGACAGCTGCGCCACCAATGATATCGCTGTGTCCTCCCAGATATTTGGTGGTACTATGAACTACAATATCAGCGCCTAACTCTAGTGGTTTTTGAAAATAAGGGCTGGCAAAAGTGTTATCAACTACTAAAATAATATTCTGTTGGTGAGCAATATTTGCTAACGCCGCAATATCAATTATTTTTAATAATGGATTGGTAGGAGTTTCCACCCAAATTAATTTAGTATTGGGTTGAATAGCCGTTTCAAAATTAGCAATATCATCAATATCTACATAGGTAGTTGTCACACCCCAATTTTTCACGACCCGTTCTAGCAAGCGATAAGTACCACCATATAAATCATCACCAGCAACAATATGATCACCACTTTTTAGCAAGCTCAAAACTGTGGTAGTAGCAGCTAACCCAGAAGCAAATGCCAAACCAAATTTAGCATTTTCAATAGCAGCTAGAGCTACTTCTAAAGCATGACGAGTGGGATTTCCAGTCCGAGAATATTCATATCCTTTGTGCTGACCTATTGCTGCTTGCTCGTATGTAGAAGTTAAATAAATCGGAACAATTACAGCACCAGTCTGTGGGTCTGATTGTTGTCCTTCGTGAATTGCTTTGGTTTCAAATTCCATTGTTTTTCTGAAGATTTTTTAGTTTTGACTAATCCAATATCTAATCAAATCTGCTCTGGTAATTAAGCCAATTGGCATATTTTGCTGCGTAATAATAATCCCTGTTGTTCCTGATAGAAGCACTCGATAAGCTTCTGCTACATCCACTTCTTCATCGAGAATTGGTAACGGTTTACCCATCACAGCTAAAACTGTTTGGTTAGAAAAATTAATACCGTCATGGAGAAATTTCATTAGAGATGCTTCGTTCAAGCTACCTACTACTTGATTGTTATCAATGACAGGTAGCTGAGATATATTCAGCTTTTGCAGCAAGTTTGTGGCATCAGTCAAGGTGTCGCTAGGACTAACAGCAACTAAAGAAGGAAAATCTGTTTTCTGTACTAGAATTTCCCCAATTTTTACAGTTTTTACGGTTTTACCTTCCCAAAAACCATTTTCCTGCATCCACACATCAGAATAAATTTTATTAATGTAGTTTCTTCCGGTATCAGGTAATAAGACTACAATGTACTTTGGCTGTGATAATCGAGCTGCATACTTGAGGGCTGCGGCCACTACTGTACCACAAGAGCCTCCTACAAGTAAGCCTTCCTCCCTGGCTAGACGACGCGCCATGTTAAAAGATTCTTTATCACTAACTCGAATCATTTCATCGACTAATTGACGATTAAAAGTTTTCGGAATAAAGTCTTCACCAATTCCTTCCACTTTATAAGATTTGGGACTATCTCCTGATAGTATAGAACCTTCTGGATCTGCACCGACAATGATAATATTAGGATTCTGTTCTTTGAGATATTTAGCAACTCCTGAAATTGTGCCACCAGTACCCATACCTGCAACAAAAACTTCAACTTCACCTTGACTATCTGACCAAATTTCTGGGCCAGTAGTTAAGTAATGAGCTAAAGGATTATGCGGATTTTCAAATTGATTTGGTCTATATGCACTGGGAATTTCTTTAGCTAGCCTTTCGGCTACACCGTTATAACTTTCTGGAGAATCAGGCGCTACAGATGTGGGAGTTACAACTACTTCTGCACCATAAGCTTTGAGCAGGTTAATTTTATCCTGGCTCATCTTATCAGGCATGACAAAAATACACCGATATTTTTTGACTGCGGCAATTAGTGCTAATCCTACACCAGTATTGCCTGCGGTAGCTTCAATAATAGTTCCTCCTGGTTGCAGTTGACCTGTTTTTTCAGCTTGTTCTATCATTGCCAGGGCAATTCTATCTTTGGTACTGCCACCAGGATTAAGATATTCTACTTTGGCGTAAATAGGAGATTGAATATTTTCAGTTACTTGGTTAAGCCTGACTAACGGAGTTCTCCCAATTGCTGGCAATATATTTTCGTAACTAGCCATATTTATTCCTTGTCAGTAATTAAAAATGACGCTGAATCTCTGTCACCTAGTTACTCCAGTTATATCTAAAATCGCGTGGCAATTAGCATAATCCATAAAGCTGATATATTGACCGTTGTCTACTCCATTCCCGAAACCAAAATCAATGGAGATGTAAGAGGACGTTTGAAAAGTCTGTTTCTTTGTCATGTTGAATGCAGCGTAGCGGAATGAAACATCTCGGTATGTGCCACAAAACCTAGATTCTGACTGACGCTGCGCTTCAGTCAGAATGACATTTTTATACCTACTGAAACTTTTCAAACACCCTCTAAGAAGGCAGAGAATATACTCATCTTAATTAGCACCAACATATCCTTTGTGCTTGTGTGGACAATTTTTTAACACAAAGCACAAAGGATGATACTTACATAGGCGTTGCTAACGCAACTCAAAACCCAAATTGTTCAAAGCTTGCCGCAACTTATCGCGTCCCGATAAAGAATCAGCAAACGCTATGCGTTTAGTGGAATGCTCTGACCAATCACCAGGAACATTCATCTGTTGAGCAGTGTAGAATGCTTTCATGATTTGGTTGTAAACAGCAATTTCCTGGTCTTGTTTGTCTAATTGGTAAGTTTCTCTATGCAATACTGCTGCTTGGGGTAAACGCGGTTTAACTTCTACATTTACAGATGAATCAGCATAACCAACACACAAACCAAACACAGCAACAACATGAGGTGGTAAATTCAAAACCTCTGCTACTGCTTCTGGATGGTTACGCAATGCACCAATATAAACTGTTCCCAAACCCAGAGATTCCGCCGCGACAACAGCATTTTGTGCTGCCAAGGCTGCATCTATAGTTGCCGTCAGAAACATTTCTAGATAATTCAGACCTTCATAGGGTAATCCTTGATTTTCAGCGATGTATGTTAATCTCGCTAAATCTGCCAACCAGACCAAAAATAAAGGACACTGGCGAATATGTGCTTGGTTATTCGCCAACTGTGATAACTTCTCTTTGCGTGTGGTATCTTCAACAGCAACGACACTCCACGTCTGAAGATTTGAAGAAGTCGATGCTGATTGTGCGGCTGCTATCAAAGTTTCTAGAGTGTTTGCTGGTAAAGTATCACTCAGGTAAGCACGAATCGAACGATGAGAGAGCAAATTAGATATTGTCTCATTCCCCAGAATATCTGCATTGAATGTGTCTACACCATAACGACGATTAAGTAACTCAGTAGGATTAGTCATAATTAAGAATTATTGATTTTTTGGTGAAAAAGCAGCATACTGCTCAGGTGTAAGCATCGCTTCTTTGACGTTAATTTGTTTGGGAATTAATTTGAGTTCATAGAATTTATCAGCAACTTGCTGCTGAAGAGTAATTAATTCTGGAGTAATTGGTGTAATACCAAAGTTTCTTCTGTTAGTACTTTTTTGCATTGTTTCCAAATCAATACCCAAGAGAGGAGAAAGAGTTGTTGCTACTTCAGCACGATTTTGAGCAGACCATTGTTCCAAGTTTTGAATTTCTTCTAGTATTGCTTTAATAATTTCTGGTTGTTGGTTAGCGAAATTTTTACTTGCAAGATAATATCCTCCTTGCTTATTAATTCCTGTGCCATCAATTAACACACGCGCATCAGTAGATTTTTCGGCTGCTGCATAAAATGGGTCCCAAATTGACCAAGCATCAACACTACCTTTGACAAAAGCAGCACGGGCATCGGCTGGAGGCAAATATTTCGGTTGAATATCACTATATTTCAAACCATATTTTTCTAAAATTTGCACCAACAGATAATGGGCGCTAGAGCCTTTTTGAAAAGCAATTTTTTTTCCTTTGAGATCGTTGACTGTTTTGATGGCAGAATTTTTAGAAACAAGAATCGCTGAATTAGCAGGACTGGGGGTAATTCCTGCAATATATGTGATTGCAGCACCGGCGGCTTGAGCAAAAATTGGTGGTGATTCTCCTGTATGTCCTAAGTCAATGCTGCCAACATTCATCGCTTCTAATAGCTGTGGCCCAGCCGGAAATTCAATCCATTCTACAGATACACCTTCTGGTTGTAATCGCTTTTCTATAAGCCCTTTACTTTTTAGAAGAATAGCTGATTTTTGATAGCCTATTCTGACTAATGATGCTTTAGGTTGAGTGGGATTATTGGCAGATACATTAGTAGTATTACTGGCATTATTAGCTGTACAAGCAGCAAATAAAAAACTGAGACATAAACCAGTAATAAATGCTCCACTCAATTTTATAGGGGCAATAGATAATAACCATCTTTGACTGGTAATATTAAAAGTAACCCATTTTTGCCAATAGATGATCAGGCGCTGAAATAAAAATTTCAACATAAAGTTTTACCTCATTGTCTATGTGAAATACTCAGATGATTAATTGGCAGTATCTTGGGAAGGAGTGATACTGTTAAGTCAGCTAAGTTTATTTTTTACTATAATCTACGTTAAGTCAATCGAATTACAGTACTTTATTTGTCTAAAATGGTAGCATCCTTTAAAAACTTTCGTAAATGGGTGTTCAGTGTTAAATTTTCAGCATAAAAAATTAATTGCTTATATGAGCATAATCTGGTATATTGGCTGTCTTTAAATTCTCGGTTTCAGTAGCGTGGTAAAGTTAAAGTATCTTGGCAAAATTGGCATAAGTTCAAGGTTTTTTGCTCATGATTACTCAAGAAAGATTTTATTCGCTCTGTGAGTTTTTATCTTATTTGACCATTGTGTTTCATAAGTTTTAACTTTTATTAAGATAACCCTTGATTTTCCGAAAAAAGTGTGTAAAGCTTTTTGAGGATATAAACTACGGTAACTCGACCAGTAAACAGTACTAAATATTAACGGCGATTATCTACGGTGGAGCGTAGTTGATTGCATATAGTCTTCATTGCTACTGGAAGCTTTGCTTGTCTAGGCTAAGTGCAAGGTGGCAATGTTTCATAGGGGGATGGATACCTCTGATGGCTGAGGTGGGTGCGAAAATGTCAAAGATGAAATTTTTAAGTCTAGGTGATGTCTACGCACCTGCTTTTTTACTTAATTAATCAAGCTCAAGTGTTGATAAAAGCAAGAGAATTAGACAAAGCGACGTGAAGGGAGTTGTCAGCTTTGAAAATTATTATCCCGAAAGATATAGCTACAGAGCTTGAGGCTCATTTAGGCGATGAGATAAAGTTTGTGCGTGTGGACAGCGAAGGTAACTTAGATGGCGATCCCACAGATGCAGAAGTTTACTTTAGCTGGTTTAACCTCAAACCAACAACATTGCATCGAGTTTTAGAAGCCGCACCAAAATTGCGTTGGCATCATGCACCAAATGCAGGTGTAAATCACATTATTACACCCAAATATCGAGAGCGTAACCTGATTTTGACTAACGGGTCGGGAGTTCATGCCATTCCCATTGCCGAATTTGTCATTGCTTATATGCTGTCTCATGCCAAACAATTACCCAAACTATATCAACAACAGCAAGCACACGATTGGCAAAGAGGTCTGGCAATTCAAGAATTATTAGATAAAACTTTGTTAATTATTGGTGCAGGTGGTATTGGACAAGAAATTGCCTCCCGTGCAAAAGCCTTTGGTATGAGGATTTTTGGCAGTCGTCGTCATCCACAACCGCTACCTAACTTTGACAAAGTAGTAGGTGCAGATGAGTGGAAAGCACTTTTGAGTGAAGTTGAATATGTGGCGATCGCCACACCTCTGACTTGGGATACTAAAGGTATGATTGATGCTGAGGTACTGTGCCTGATGCGTCCTGATGCTTACTTAATTAATATTGCGCGTGGTGGAATCGTCGATGAATTGGCACTAGTTAAAGCATTACAAAATGGTACAATTGCTGGGGCTGCTTTAGACACAGTGTTTACAGAACCACTACCACCAGAGAGCTTATTGTGGTCTTTACCCAACGTTTTGATTACACCACATTGTTCAGGTAATTCTCCTAGAACCAAAGAGCGATCGCTTGCCTTATTCCTCGACAATTTTACCCGCTATCGTCACGGTCAACCTCTACGTAATGTCGTAGATCAAACAGCCGGTTATTAATTACCAATGGTAGGTTGTTGTGATTGCCTCAGCATAACTCATCTTGAGATGTAGAAGTAGGTTGGGTTGACGTAAGGAAACCCAACACCGAGATATCGGTTAAGCTTTCAGTATCTATGTTGGGTTGCGCTGCGCTTAACCCAACCTACATCTGCTATATCTGTGGCTTGTGAGAAATGCAGGTACAAGTCTCAGCTTTGCGTTTGCTGTTCCACTTTGGCTATTTCTAGCATTGTCTTTAACACAGAATCTGGATTGAGACTAATCGAATCAATTCCCTGTTCTACCAAAAACTGAGCAAACTCTGGGTAATCGCTTGGAGCTTGTCCACAAATCCCGATTTTGCGATTTTGTTTTTTCGCAGATGCGATCGCCATCTTCACCATTTGCTTCACCGCCGGACTACGTTCATCAAAGAGTCTGGCGACTAAAGCCGAATCTCTATCTAATCCCAGTGTCAACTGAGTTAGGTCGTTGGAACCTATGGAGAAACCGTCAAATACCTCAGCAAACTGTTCCGCCAAGATCACATTACTTGGTAACTCGCACATAACGTAAACTTGCAAATCGTTAACACCTTGTTTTAGACCATGTATTGCCATTTCATCCAAAACTAAGCGTCCTTCCTCCGGCGTACGACAGAAAGGAATCATGGGGATAACATTAGTTAAACCCATCTCATCTCGTACCCGCTTAATGGCATGGCACTCTAAAGCAAAACCTTCTCTGTAGCCTGCATCATAATAACGTGCAGCCCCCCGCCAACCGAGCATGGGGTTTTCTTCCTCTGGTTCAAATTGTTGACCACCTGCCAAGTTACGATATTCATTACTCTTAAAATCAGACATCCGCACAATCACAGGTTTGGGATAAAACGCTGCGGCAATTCTCCCCACACCCTGAGCTAATTTATCGATAAAATACTGGGGCTTATCGTCATACATTGCTGTGATAGCTGCAATTTTAGCTTTTTGCGCTGCATCTTCTAATTTGTCGTAGTAAATTAACGCCAAAGGATGAACTTGGATTTGGTTAGCAATAATAAACTCTGTCCTGGCTAAACCGACTCCATCATTGGGAATTGCCGATAAACTAAAAGCTTCTTGGGGATTACCCACATTCATTAAAATTTGGGTGTGGGTGCGGGGTAAGTTTTCTAAAGGTACTTCCTGGACTGCAAAAGGCAGTAACCCAGGATAAACTTTACCTTCTTCTCCCTCTGCACAAGATACTGTCACATCTTGACCAGTTGTCAATACTACTGTAGCGTTACCACAGCCGACGATCGCCGGCACGCCCAATTCTCTGGCAATAATCGCGGCGTGGCAGTTACATACTATAACTGGTGTGTATTTGCTGGTGAACACAACATAGTTGTGATGTTCGGCAACTGTGATATTATAAACGTCTCCATAAGTTGCTTCATCAATTGAAACTACTCGCTGCATACGTATATCTCCTGCAAGGAGTTTCGCAAATTTGTCAGTTTCTTGCAGCTGTTTATCAGAGATGAGCAAATTATTATCTCTTCTCAGTTTCAGTTGACCTTTGACATCATCGCCAAAGAGTTGTTTAGTAGCAAAAAAGCGTGTTTGTATTGTTCTATCAGCAACCTCCCCTTTGACTCTGTTGGTAAATTTCAAGATTTCTTTGAGATTTTCGACTAATTGCACATTGTAGATATTTCTGTTCTTTGTTACTTGAGGAACAGTACCTATTTTTAAACAAGCTACAATCACAGCTTGTAGAAGAAGTTCTTCTGATATATATATACTGATGCGATTGTTGAAGTAACATCCATCTCCATCTATGACTCCCCCCAAGAAATTGTATGAAAACTCTACAGAGTTGTTCAACAAGCTACTGACGATATTTTGCTCTTTTTCATAAAGTTCGTAGGCTATTTGTTTCGAGTACAATCTATAAGCTGTTGCTTCACCTACTACTAATTGACCTCTGATATAACCAGAAGATTTAGCTTTTTGATAAGGAACAAATGCTTTACCATAAACAGTGCTAACACAATCATTCATCGCACTGATAAATTGCTGCTTTTGGGGGATATTCTTCTGAATAAACTGTACCTCACCATGTCTATTGCTTCTATAAATTGAACCGTCAGTCAGAATACCACCTAATAAATAAGCCGTTTTGTTTTTTTCTTTGCTATCATCACTTAAAAAAGGAATATGTTGTGCTGTTACTAACATTTCCTGATGAGCCAGCATTTCTTGAATTTCAGTTTTCACATATTGACCACCCCGAATATTAATCATTTTATGATCGGGAGTCAGGTTGAGAATATTGTCAGTAACTCTACCTGTTTGAGATACACTAACACCAATCATCTTTGACTGTCTTTTCATTGAGTCAAGAATCGGCTTCCACTCTATTTTGTCTGTTTGTGTATTCAATGATAAAGTGAATAATCCTTGATGACCTTGCTCATAAATCTGTCGCAATGTCATAAAACCTTTATTAGTTAAAATCTTTGTATTTCCAGCAAAGCAGGTGCGTCCACCAGAATTGGTAATAATGGCACTGGCACGCTTCATAATTGGTTCCCAGTCAGGATCTGTTCTCTCTGTCACCAACACTTCCCCAGCTTGGAACTCCTGGATTTGTTTGGTATCTAAAATTACCCGTGCTTTTCCCTGACTAATTGCTTCCCCAATTGCCCTACCAGTGACTAAGGGGAGTGGGGGATGGGGAGAAAGAAGTTTCTCCTTGTCTCCTTGTCCCCGTGTCCCCGTGTCCCCGTGTCCCCCTATCGCCTCTCCCCACTCTCCAGTTCCTAAGACCAAACGGTAACTCCGCAACACGTTACCGTTTTTCTGTGACTGCACAGTTTCAGGACGGGCTTGGACAACAAACAGTTGATTAGTGATGCCATCTTTTGCCCATTCAATATCCATTGGGGTGTAAGTATTATGGGCTTGAGAATAGTGGTCTTCAATTAAACAAGCCCAATTAGCTAGTTGTAAAATATCCTCATCACTAAGAGCAAATTTGTTTTGTTCTGTTGTGGATACAGGTTCATTTTTAGTAGATTGTGAGCCTTGGTCATAGACCATTCTTAATTCTTTGCTACCCAATTTTTTATCAATAATTGGTTTAAAACCTGCTTTTAATGTGGGTTTAAATACATAATATTCGTCTGGATTAACTGTCCCTTGGACAACATTTTCACCCAAACCATAGGCGGCAGTAATTAATGCTGCATCTTTAAAACCTGTTTCTGTATCAATGGAAAACATCACCCCAGAGGTGGCTAAATCTGCACGTACCATTTTCTGCACACCGACGGCTAAAGCAATGCTAAAGTGATCGAAGCCTTTAGTCTGGCGATAGGAAATTGCCCTATCGGTAAATAGGGAAGCAAAACATTTATGACAGGCCATTAAGACTTCTTCCACACCCACCACGTTCAGGTAGGTTTCTTGCTGTCCAGCAAAACTAGCATCGGGGAGGTCTTCAGCAGTAGCGCTAGAACGGACAGCTACGTCTGTGTCGGGATGATACTGTTCACACAGACTGGTGTATGCTTTGGCGATCGCCTGTTGCAATTCTAGCGGAAAGGGGGTGTGCATTAACAGCGATCTGGCTTTTAGTCCCCGTTCTTGTAAGTTTTTCACATCCTCTACATCCAAGTCAGCAAACAGTTCTCGTAACTGAACTTCTAACCCTGCCGATTGGATAAAATAGCGATAAGCATAAGCAGTGGTGGCAAATCCTCCAGGTACATTCACGCCTTTGGGTGTTAACTGCTGAATCATTTCTCCCAATGAAGCATTCTTTCCACCGACTAAAGCGATATCACCAATTCCCACTTCATCAAACCAGAGAACAAGTGATTTCTCTTGAGAAAATTGTGCCAAAGTCTGCTGAGATACTATCACCATCAGTGTTACCTCCCCTGTTGATGCTCTGGTTATTGAGCTTTAGTTCTTTTTGCGACTTATGTTATTTGAAAATTCACAACTAAATAAACACGATGTATCGTGCTTTTGCTGGCAATGTGTGTTTAATAATTCCTTTGGGATCACCATAACAAAAAAAAATTGATTTTGGGTTTTCAAGCAACCTATTCATTATTCGTAACCTAAAGTCTTAATCAATACTCTATGCCTCAAGATTGACCTATAAGCACAGACAGCATTGAACACAGCAATTTCCACCTAATGATAGAGGTAGAATCTATCAATTTGTTAAAAGATATATATTTATATTACCTATAAGCATCAAATTAATTTGTCAGAATTAAAAGGTTATTTCTATATGAATAAAATTTAAGTTTTTCAATAATTTTATTATTGAGTAGGGTGTGAGTTATGCACCCTACTTTAACCTTTAAAAATTGAGTTACTTTTTATTTATCTCATTAGCCATTTTGCGGTAGTAATCCATTGTGGTATTGGGACGACGACGCTGAGAACTTGAGCTTTCAACAGTGGGATTTTGTGTAGGTTTAGTTGACGGTTTTTCTAATGACTGTTGAGTATTTTGTGTTGGTTCAGATTCTAAATAATAACTAGACTGATTTAGATTTAAACCAGCGACTCTAGCAAAAGTGCCAAATATGTTGCCGAAAAAGCTAAAAATGCTGCCGAAAATTACCGAAAATAAACCTTCAACACGGATAAATGTGTTTTGCAGAATTTGAGTGAGACGATTCATAGTGGAGTTTTTAAGATGGTTTACTATTGTTATGTTACTAATTATAACGAATAATCCTCATCAAGTAAGTTGCTACTTCTTGATTTAAGCCAATGATGAATTCCTCTAACTTGGTAGCTGGTTTAGTTGCCTGTACCTATTTGTTTGCTCCGTGACTATAGGATGACTACTTGATTTTTGAACAGATACGTAGTGGCGTGGCAAGCTTTAAATGTGGCGATAGATTTTTATTTTTGTAGGGTGCGTTAACGAAGTAATACCAATTCACAAAAATCCTGATACATATAGCTTACTCGTTGGGTATTGTCCGCCCACCGTTAAAACGGTTAAAACGGTGGTCTCATAGCTTAAGTCCATTAAAATGGACTCTGATATTCAGTCCTCTTGAGAGGACTTTAGCTATGAGACAGGGATTTACAATCCCTGACGGACTGACGGACTCACGTATTTGTATCATTATTAAAGTGAAATGGTATAACACACCCTACACATACTTATATTTTTTGTGTAAGCACAGGCTACGCCAACAGAAATCAAATCGGATTCCTATATCAGAAATTGAATTTTAAAACCTATTCGGTAGCCATTGTCACTGCCTTGCAGAAACTTAGAAATGATGCCCAGACTGCTACGAAACTTTACGGTACTCCTAGAAGTTTGGTAATAATTGGTAATAATTTGCTACAAGTTTCAACCAGCGTTGTCGCTTGTGGCAAACTTGCAACTGTTCCCTTGATAACCTTAACTGCCGTATTTGCCATTTTCTTTAGTGGCCCATCTTGAGGCTTTTGACCAGCTTCTGCTAAGACCTTAACTTGCTCTAATGCTTCCGCTTTATCTTCTTGACTTAACTCGGTTTCAGCTTCAATTGCCCCTTGCAATTGAGTCAGCAATTCCTTGAGTCCTAGTTTATCTGGTTCATCAGCACTGGGTAGTTGTCCGATCGCATTCGTGACATCGCCACTAATTGCCCCTAAATTCAACACACCACTGACATCGCTAATATTACCTTGTACTAAACCGCTAACGGTGCTGCCTTCGATGTTGATTGAGCTTTTTTCAGACACGGTATCCCCCAGATGATAATAAGTTTCTACGTAAAATTTGTTACTATCAATTGCTGTCTTCACCATTTGCTCTAAACTGCGAATTCGCTCATCTTTTTGGGCGATTTCTGTCAATAGAGTTTGCATATCACGATATGATAACTCTTTAATCTCATCGTAAGTTGCAAAGTAACGGGCGCTAAGTTGGGAGCGATCGACTGCATCCGTGACAACTGCCTGGAGGCGAATCTTCTCTCGTCCCCTTCCCTCCAAAGCAACTACTTCTAGCCCTGCTTCTGGATACTGCTCTGAAAGTTGCTTCAGGGCGATCGCCGCCGCCGCCGGATCGATGCCCTGATGGTGATACAGGTCGAGAGTTTTAAATGTGTGAGCGATCGCCCGGGGATCGACATTTTGCTGGCGGTATAATCCTAGTGTTTTCAAAATGGGAGCCATGAAATCTGAAAAGTCACCGTCTTTAAAGGTTTCTTGACGATTGTCCGGTTTGCGACAAGGATCGGGATCGTCTTTAGTCGGTAGTCGCATATAAATGTATTCACACTTCACCTCATCTAAACAAGTATCAGTGGAAATACCCCAATCTTGAATGTAGGCTCCCGTCAAGCAGGCACAGGTTAAATTAGCTCGGTAAAGCTGAGTTTGTACCAATTTACCTCTAGAGATGTCAGCATTTTGTAGAGTCGCTTCGCTCAAATCAGCCCCAATCAAGCTGATATCTGTCAAATTTGCATCTTGCAGATTTACTCCCCGCAGATTGCAGTCATCAAAATTTTGTTCTCGGCCATCTTTACTGATTACCAGTTGCCGAATTGCAGCATCATTGAGATAAGTGCCTTCTAACCGCCCTTGTTCTAGTTGCTTGGCTTGAAGCCAACAGGTGCGAGTTAGTGTTGTCCCGCGAAAATCTGTATTTTTGAGAATCGCTGCTGTAAAATCGGCATCGGTGAGGTTAGCCTTGCGAAAAGTTGTTCCCTGAGTCGAGATCGCTACCGCCAGACTGCGAATTAGCATATAACGCCTGCTGCCTTTCCCAGCACGCCACCCAGTATAACCACTGAGGCAGAGCATCACCAGCGCGATCGCTCCTGCAATTACACAGGCAATTACAAAGATTTGGTCAGACTCAATTCCAGCAATCCCAAATTGAGTGCCTACAGAGGTACTGAGAACAGCTAAAATAGCCATAACTGCTAAGGCTCTGGTTCCCATCATCACTAGCATCAGAGCCACTGCTAAGGCTCCCACCATCACCCCGGCGACAGCACTGACAATCCCAATAGTTTGCACGAGGGCAACAACAGCAACTTCCTGAGAAGCGATCGCCGCAAATAGCGCCGCAATGATCGCAATAGAAACGGCTGTACCTCCAGCTGAGGCTAACCCCTTACGAAAAGTGATGCCAGTAAATATTCCCAGGAGAGTCACAGCTACGACTCCAGAGAGAAACGAGTGGGGGTTGATCTGGTTTCCTAAAGCAATCAGGCTGGCGATCACTCCTGCGCCATAACCCGTCATGAAACCTGAGAGGATTGCTAAAAAAAATGCGAGAGTAACAAGAGCGATCGCCTCTCGTCGTCGTAAACCTGCTTTCGTTTGGCTGAAATTAGCCCCAATTAATGTAGCATTAGTAAAGTTTGCACCTCGAATATCAGCACCGCTAAAGTCTTGCCCAAACAAATCCTGTCCTTTGAAGGAACGCCCCCGGAGATTCCGATCCTTGAACGTAGTTGGCTGCATCTTTTAGTACAAACTATTGCCTAAATACAGTCTACATTTTAGGTGGACTGATTATGCTTTATTTTTACATCTCGGTATCACTCGGTTCAGCAAACGAACTTTACAAATAGCAGGACGTTTACTATCTATATCGGTTTGTACTGTCGCAAGCAGTTCTACTCCACCTTGATTAGTATATGGTGTTCCTCCATGATGAGGATTAATATCGGCATACAAATTATTAATCATACGAATTGCGTCTATTGCATCAACAATACTAAGAAAGGCAGTCTCAGCATTAACATCCTGATTCCAAGCTTCACGATTACCGATACGGGCAGTGTAAAGTTCATTGAAGGCATTAAATAAAGTGATGTATAGTTTGATCGCAAGTGCTTTTTGTTGTTCGCTACCTTCTTTTGATAAGCTGACACGGCGACGACCATTCTCTTGAGTAACTACTCCGTAAATCTGGAAATACCTTTCATTCAGAAGTGATGAGCCAATTTGACCAATCGCATAAGCAGCACTGGTAATTACTGCTCGATTTTCATCCTTTAATTGTTGACTTAAGCTAGGAATAGCAGGTTCAGCAGCCCATCCCATTTGTCCAAGTGCATAGGCAGCATTTATTTGGATAGCGTTACTTTCATCGTCTAACGCCTCTATTAAAGCTGGAATTGCAGCGATCGCTTTTGTGCCAATTTCGCCAATTGCTAAAGCCGCATTTGCTCGGATATTTTCCTGTTGACTCTTTAATGCCTGAATCAATGCTGGCACGGCTGATGCTTTACATTGAGATACTAAGGCATAATAAGACGCTTTAGAAATAGCAATTTCTGAAGGCAAATCTAGCTGTTTAATGTAGGTTTGAATCTCAGAATTAGAACAGATTCGTGATGCAGGAATTAGGACATCTTTGAGTAGAAATTCTGAATTATGTTCATTGGTTGATTGAGCAATTTGTGGAAAGACTGGTGAAGAATATAAAAAATAAGCAGCCAGACCCGATGAAAATCCCAGAAAAATTTGCAAAGTTAGCTTCAAGAGTTGTTGGTAATAAAAAAACATCAACGACATCTCCATAAAATTCGACGCATGAAGCTAAATCGGCATATAGCAGGTTCTCTGGCGATTCCTCGTGAAGTCGCTGCTTCTAGGGCAAGTTCTGCACCACCTGGTTGCAATCTTTGCAAAATAGGACGAGATTCTTCACTGTTAATTAATGCAGAAAATACTTCATCTGCTGCCTTTGTTTGACCAGTAGCATTTAGAAGCTGAACTAAAATCCATCTATCTTGACCAGCTATTTTATTATTATGAAAGGCATCAAGTAAATATGGAGTAGCTCTCTTTACCACATCCCTAACGTTTGAATTATCTTCTAATTGAACGAGAGCTATAGCTCCAGAACTAAAACTTATTTTTTTGTTTTTAATGGCTTCTATTAAAGCATTAATTCCTGCCTTTCCTGTTTGTGCTAATGCGTTAATAGCTTCAGCCCGAACAGTTCTGCTTTTATCTTCAACAAGTCCAATTAAGTTTGGAATCGCAATTTGGGCATCTAGACCAATTTTGCCTAAAGCTTCAGCAGCAGCAGATCGAATATTTTCATCCTCATGACTTAACGCTTGAACAAGCAGTGGAATAGCTTTTTGTCTGTCAATAGGCATTTGCTGTAAAGGGTCAGCAGTAACTAAGAATATGAGTCCTAAAGCAGAATCATCTAAAGCTCTAATAGCGCTGTCATAAACAGGTGATTTTTTATTTATAGCGACTTTAACTAATACAGAGATAGCTTCTTGGGAGCCAATTTTTCCTAATGCTCTAGCTACAATCCGACGAACCATTACTTTTTCTTGTTCATTTTCAAAGACTTTAATCAAAGCAGGAACAGCCTGTGAATCACAACTAACCAACTCGTTAAGGATAAAAGTGATCTCAACTGATGAGCCTTTTAAAGTTTGTAATTGACTAATTAAATCCTCAATTCTTGTGTTTGTACATATCTTTGTACTTACTTCCTGTGCTTTTTTATAATTAGTTAAGTTGATTAGTGAGTTATTAAAATTACTTTTCAACAAACCGCTAAAAGTGAAATAGGGAAGTAAAATAATTAAACTTACACTCAATTGAATTACAATATTAATCATAAATAACTAATTTTAAATTATTGACGACATCTCCAAAGAAATTTTTGCATAAAAATTATACGACAAATAGCAGGACGGTTGTTCTTGAGTGGAAGTGCCGCTACTAATTCTCCTCCTCCTGCTGCACTTATACCAAAAACCTCTTCTCGCACGAAGTTAGTAGCGATCGCATTTTCACGTTTGAGGTCATCCAGAAACGATTCATCTAACCAAATCAGCAATGCTAAAGTAGATAATCCAAGGCGATCGCCAAACACGATTTCTGCAACCCATGAGTAAGCTTCCTGATCACCCTGAGTTGCTGCCATAACTAGAGCTTGATTTTTACTTTTCCACAATGTATGTAATCGGCTGTTGCGAAACGTTTGAGTCAATGTTGGAATAGCGGGTTCAATGGATTGGCGATTGAAATATTTTTCTGAATAACCGATCAATAGAGCTAAGGTTGCTCCCACTCGGATATCTTCATTTGGGCTATTTAAAGATGAAATGAGAGTTGGAACAATGTTAGAGCCGAGTTGCCGAAGGGCATAATTCGCAAACACGATTCTGTGAGAGTTAGACGGAAAACTCAACCGAACATGGGAAATGCCTTGTAGTATTTTAGGAAGATTCTCAGTGGTCAAATACGAGTCAACCGTTGAGCCTAAATTTAGCAAGAGTTGGGCAGCTGCCTCTGCCTCATTCTCGTTTTGACTGGCAAAAATTTCCAGTAGGGTTGAAGCTGCCTCTGGGGTAATTTGTCCTAAAGATTCGGTAGCACTGTCTCGAACTGTTGGATCGACATCTGAAACTGCTTGCCTGACGAGAAGGCGAATTATTCTAGGATCGTCTGGAGCAATCTGTGCTAATGAATAAGCAGCACTTATGCGTACATTAGCACTGCGATCGCTTAACCTTCCCAGTAATGCAGGAATTGCTCGACGTGCGTGTTTCTGCATCTGCCCCAACGCATAGGCAGCCATGCTACGAACCTGTTCATTGTTGTCTCGGAGGGCTGCAATTAAGACGGGAAGTGCTTCTCTTGCTTCAGCCGTCAGAGAACTGAGTCCGATCGCTGCACTGGCTTGAGTTGCTTCATTTCCTGTTTTTAACTGCGTAATTAAAACAGTAATAGCTTCCCTGGAACCGATTCGCCCTAATGCACAAGCAACCGTGTCTCGAACAGAGCTACTTGTATCAAGCATAGCTTTCGTCAGAACTGGAATTGCAACTTGGGCTTTGCGTCCTAGCTGAAGCAGAACATAGGCGGCGATCGCTCTTGTTGGCTCTTGTTGGCTCTCAAGTGCCTGAGTTAACAATGAAATATTGGCTTGCGAATGGGAACTAAGTTGATTCAGTAGGGAACGAACTGTGTTGCGTCTTTCAGTATTGTTGCTTCTTAAGGCTTCTTGAAGAAAACTGATCACTTGATTTGGCACAGCTGGATCGATGCGGCGTAATGCTGCCATTCCCACTCTGCTGACTTCTAGATCCTGATCGGCGACAGCCACAATCAGAATAGGAACGGTATCTCTGGCTTGGGGATTAATATCGGCGATCGCCCTGAATGCGCTATCACGAATACCTGAGCGATGCTGTTGAGCGATCCTAATTAGTGCAGCGATCGCCTTCGGAGAACCAATCTGACTCAAAACCCTAGCCGCAGCACGACGGCTAAGGGTATCTTTGCTTTCATCTTCCAGCAGTCGAATCAGAGGTGCAGTTGCTTCAGTGCCACACTCTACTAAAATTTGAGTGGATTCAACAATTTGAGATTGCCACCGTTCAATAGCCTGAGAAATTTTGAGAGAGCTACACGCTTGTTTATTAATCAGTGCAGAAGCCTTTATTACAGTGACCTCTGCGTGATCAACCGCTAGTGAACGAGTATGAGCAACTTCAGGAGTAGAGGCCAGCAACACAATTGGTAAAGTTGTCATAATTGCCACCCCGGAAATTGCTAACAACAGACTCGGCTGCTTCTCATTAGCAAATTTTATGATCCTCGCAATTTCTGCTCCTTTCAAGGACATTGACAGATTTTCCTATTATTATCCCCCCTGCCGCAAGACTAGTATAGTTCAGTAAGTAGATTCTCCTCATGCTATAACTTGTGCGATCGCCAGATTGGGCGGAAAATCGTATTATTACGTAGCGGTAATTCATGTAGCCGAAGGCTTCCCGCAGGGTATTACCGCTACCTTCGTTCTGTTTTGCGTAACCTCCATTTCTCACAAGCGGTAGGGGCGGGTTTACAGAAATGATTAATGATTAACAATGATCTTAATGAACCCGCCCCTACAATCTTTGGACAAAGAGAAAACCTCAGCTTAGAGGATCTAGGAAGTACAATTTAACTCACCGGCTTTTTGAGTGAAGCGGCGATTTTCTCTGTAGTCTACACGGCAATCGATGACGGCGGGTACATCTTGTGCTAAGGCTTCTTTGAGAACAGGAATTAAATCTAGTGCAGATTCAACTCTGTAACCTTTTAAACCCATACTTTCGGCTAATTTGACAAAATCTGGATTACCAAAATGGACAAAAGCTGACTGTCCTTTGCCAAAATGATTTTCTTGTTTCCATTCAATTAAACCGTAGCCACCATCATTAAAAATTAGAGTGACAAAAGGTGTCCCGACTCGTAAAGCTGTTTCTAATTCTTGGCAATTCATCATAAAGCCACCATCACCCGTGGCGGCGACAACTTTGCGGTTAGGATAAACGAGTTTTGCGGCCAAAGCGCCAGGAATGGCAATCCCCATAGCGGCAAAGCCATTGGAAATAATACAAGTATTAGGACTATGACAATGATAATGTCGAGCAATCCACATTTTATGAGCGCCGACATCAGAAATCACGATATCTTCTGGCCCCATTACCTGACGCAAATCATAAATTAATTTCTGTGGCTTAATGGGGAAACAATCATCATTGGCATATTGTTCGTAATCAGCGCGAATATTGCCCCGCAAGCTGATAGCATAAGGATTTGCTTTACCTTGTCTATCTGCTACTTTTAAAATTTCCATCAGAGAGTCAGAAATATCTCCTATGACTTCTACATTGGGAATATAACTACTATCAATTTCCGCAGCATCAGCCGCAATATGTACGATGGGAATTTTCCCATCTGGGTTCCATTTTTTGGGGGAGAATTCTATCAAATCATAACCAATAGCAATGACTAAATCTGTATTATCAAAACCACAAGTAATAAAATCTCTTTGTTGTAATCCGACTGACCATAATGCTAAAGGATGAGTGTAAGGAATCACACCTTTACCCATGAAAGTATTAGCAACTGGGATGTTCATTTGGGTGGCAAATTGTGTGACAGCATCGCTAGCTTTGGCACGAATTGCCCCATTGCCGACTAATATTAACGGGTTAACTGCTTGAGAAATAGCGGCGGCGGCGGCGCGCAAACTAGCGAACGAAGCGTAGGTTTTTTCAATATTATCTTTATGTAAAGGTTTACCCTCGACGGGCATAGCGGCAATATTTTCTGGTAAGTCGATGTGGACTGCACCGGGTTTTTCGGTTTGCGATCGCTTGAAGGCTTTGCGGACAACTTCTGGTGTAATACTCGGTCTAACTATCTGTTTATTCCACTTAGTTACAGGCGCAAACATTGCCACCAAATCTAAATATTGATGGGATTCGATGTGCATTCTATCGGTTCCCACTTGCCCGGTAATCGCTACCAAAGGCGCACCATCAAGATTGGCATCTGCCACACCAGTCATTAAATTCGTCGCCCCAGGGCCAAGGGTGGAAAGACACACACCAGCTTTTCCTGTCAGCCGCCCATAGACATCCGCCATGAAAGCTGCACCCTGTTCGTGACGAGTCGTAATAAATTGTATGGAAGAATGTTTTAGCGCTTCTAAAACGTGTAAGTTTTCTTCACCAGGGAGTCCAAAAACATATTGTACTCCTTCGTTTTCTAAACACTGTACCAAAAGTTCAGCTGTATTCATTTTGAATTCCTTAATAACAATATTTTGGGTAATGGGTAATGGGTAATACAAGAACGGTTGATAAATTACCAATTACCAATCCCCAATCACTTCACCCAAACGGTTTTAACATTGACAAATTCGTGTATGCCTTGAATGCTCAATTCTCGGCCGTAGCCAGAACGCTTGATACCACCAAACGGCAATCGGGGATCTGATTTCACTAAACCATTAATAAATACTGCGCCTGCTTCAATTTCCGAAGTGAGGCGATCGCATTCTTGATTGTTCGTTGTCCAAGCACTTGCCCCTAAACCGAAGGGTGTAGCATTCGCCAGTTGAATTGCCGCATCAATATTAGGCACACGGAATAATAACGCCACTGGGCCAAAAAATTCTTCTTGGGCAATTGGCGCATCGACTGGGATATCTATGATAATTGTTGGCGGATAAAAATTGCCAGGACGATCTGCTAAAGGATGGCCACCGGTGAGTACTCTACCACCGCTTTTGACGGCTGTTTGTACTTGTTGGTGTAAATCTTGCAAAATATCCGGGGTTGCTAATGGCCCAATATCCGTATCTGGATCAAAAGGATCACCAATTTTTAGTGCCGTGAATTTTTCTAGCAGTAGTTTTTCAAATTGATCAGCGATCGCTTCTGCGACAATAAAGCGCTTGGCTGCAATACAGGATTGTCCGTTATTTAACATCCGGGCTGTTGTGGCTGTAGTCGCCGCCGCTTCTACATCCGCACTTTCCAGGACGATGAATGGATCACTTCCCCCCAATTCCAAGACAGTTTTTTTAATGTGCTTACCCGCCGCCGCCGCTAAAGATGATCCAGCTAGTTCGCTACCAGTTAACGTTGCAGCTTTAATCCGATCATCAGCCATTAAATCGGCAACTCTCGCCCCCCCAATTAATAGGGTTTGAAAGACACCTTCCGGAAAACCCGCCCGTTGGATAATCTCTGCGATTGCTAAAGCGCACTGTGGTACGTTAGAAGCGTGTTTAAGTAAACCCACATTTCCTGCCATCAGCGCCGGTGCAGCAAAGCGAAAAACTTGCCAAAAGGGAAAATTCCACGGCATAACAGCGAGAATTATGCCCAAGGGTTGATAGCGAACAAAGCTATGACTAGCATCAGTTTTAACTGCCACATCCGCCAAAAAATCGGCGGCGTGTTCAGCATAGTAGCGACAAACAAAGGCGCATTTTTCCACCTCAGCAATGGCTGCTTTGTAAGGCTTGCCCATTTCCAAGGTCATTAATTTCGCCAAATCGGCTTTATCTTGTTCTAAAATATCTGCTGCCGTTTGCAAAGCGTGCGATCGCTCGGCAAAACTCGTATTCCTATATTCTAAAAAAGCCTGAGATGCCAAATCTAATTTAGCAGCAATTTCTACATCGTTAAGTGGCTCAAAGGTTTTGAGCGTTTCCCCAGTGGCAGGATTGATGGTGGCGATCGCCATTGCCTAACCTCCCGTTTAAAAATATCTTGAGGTAGCTTCTTAGTTTTACACACATTCTGAAAATGAAGCCACCAACTAAAACGAGATGAATTTAAAAAAATCTGGTATCTTGGGTTCCACTGCGTTGTACCATTCAGGAATTTAACTGCAATCACAAAGAGGTATTAATGCCTGAGATCGTCTCTGTCACCCAAAAGGATTTAGCTCAACGTCGTAAAAAATTACGTCGTCAGCGTCAGATGAAGATTGTACAAGCTATTTGGCGGACTTTAGCTATTACTGGTTTAGCTTCTGGTTTGCTGTGGGTAGCACTCCAGCCGATGTGGGTACTGAAAACTCCTAAGCAAATATCCATGAAATCTGGAAATCAATTGCTCTCACAAGAGGCAATTCAGTCTTTGTTAGTGCTATCTTATCCCCAATCTCTGTGGCGAATTCAACCAGGAGCGATCGCTGATTCCTTGAAGAAACAACCCACAATCGCCCAAGCAACTGTTAATCGTCGTCTTTTCCCACCAGGTTTAATTATCGAAATTCAAGAAAGAGTACCTGTAGCACTGGCTCAGAGGTCTAAAACACAACCAACTAACTCTCAAAAAAAGATGTCTATGGGTTTGTTGGATGCCAATGGGGTATGGATGCCTTTGGACAAATATACTTTGGTGAATCCTCAAGTTAAGTTGCCTACCTTAAAAGTCATCGGATTGCCAGAACAATACAGCCCTTACTGGAGTCAACTTTATCCATACATCAACCAAAGTTCCGTGAAAATTACAGAAATTGACTACCAAGACCCAACTAATTTAATTTTGAAAACAGAATTAGGAAAAGTTTATCTTGGTGCTGCCTTATCGCAGTTACCTGAGCAAATCAATCTCCTAGCTCAACTAAAACACATCGATAAAAAACTCAATCCCTCAGAAATAGATTACATTGACTTAAAAAATCCTGATGCTCCATTAGTACACATGATCCAAAAGCAAAACCTTGATGAATCCAAGACTCCGTAACAATGTGTCAAAAAACCATCATATATTAACTAATTTTATTCTTCCAAATAAATATTATTGTTTACTTTATGATTTATGAGAATAATTGATTATTATCTCACCTCTAAGCTAAACGTTAGTGTTCATCTTGGTGGGGATATTGCTCTTAAGTCACAAAAAGTAACAAATTAGATAAAGGTTTTGATGACTGATTAGCACAGTCATCCTCAAGTCTGAGTATCAAGATCAGTGACAACTATCAGACTAATTTTGTGACTGAAGTTATAATTACCACCAATTTTGAAACCTATCAACTATATTATTAAGGCAGACAAGACTGGCTGTAGCGTATCTTTACAGATTAAGTGAGGTGCTGGGGAATTTCTAGTATGTTATTAGTTGTATTTTGATTAAGTGTATGTTTAATTGCCTAGAGTTAGTCGTTAGAACTAACTATCCAGCAGTCAATAAACCACAACATCAGTATTATATTTTATGCTTTATATCAAAATATACAAAATCTTATCAGTGTTAAATTTCTCCGATGGGAAAAAAAATACTCTGATTTACCAGATGAGAACCCAATCAAAATCATTAACAGAACTATTAGGCAAATATTTGGTATGCCAGATGTATACTAGGCAAAAACCGCTATATGGAGAAAATATTAATATTTTGGGAAAGTTATACAGATCAATTTTAAGTAAATGTAGGTATACTTCTCTAGAATTAGCTGTGCAAGCAGCTGCGGTGGGGAATATTCCATCATGGGTATTTATGGCTCATACCATAGCCAAATATTGCTATAACAATCCTGTTAAGGTGGGGAATAGTGATAAAAATAAAGTGCCAAAAATTGTGGCAGCGTCAAATTATAGTTGACTACTAGGCGAATAACACCTAAAAAAGTCGTTTATCTACCTTTCTGAATCCAATGACACTTGATAATAACCAAGAGCTTACCTATAAGAATTCTCAATCGTTGGGACAGCCGGGTCTCTCACTGGCTGTAAACTCAAATAATCCCTTTAATAACTCAGGGCTAAACTTTGGTCAAAATCACGATATTAAGAAGATTGCTGTGGAAAATAGCCGGATTGGCGAGATTGTGCCTGGTCGAGTCGCTAATATCAAAGTAATTGGTGTTGGTGGTGGCGGTGGTAATGCTGTTAACCGCATGATTGAGTCTGATGTTTCGGGAGTAGAGTTTTGGTCGATTAATACTGATGCGCAAGCGTTGACTTTAGCAGGCGCACCGAGTCGTCTGCAAATTGGGCAGAAATTGACCAGAGGTTTAGGTGCAGGTGGTAATCCGGCGATTGGACAAAAAGCAGCAGAAGAATCACGGGATGAAATTTCTACAGCCCTAGAAGGTGCTGATTTGGTATTTATCACTGCTGGGATGGGAGGTGGTACTGGTACAGGTGCAGCCCCCATAGTTGCAGAAATAGCCAAAGAAATGGGAGCGTTGACAGTTGGTGTGGTAACACGCCCTTTTGTGTTTGAAGGTCGTCGCCGTACCAGTCAAGCAGAACAAGGCATTGAAGGACTCAAAAGTAGAGTTGATACTTTGATCATTATTCCTAACAATAAGTTGCTGGAAGTGATCCCAGAACAAACACCAGTGCAAGAAGCGTTTCGCTATGCCGATGATGTGTTACGTCAAGGGGTGCAAGGAATTTCTGATATTATTACAATCCCTGGCTTGGTAAACGTGGATTTTGCTGATGTGCGGGCTGTGATGGCAGATGCAGGATCAGCTTTGATGGGCATTGGTGTCAGTTCCGGAAAATCGAGAGCTAGAGAGGCGGCGATCGCTGCTATTTCCTCACCGCTATTAGAATGTTCTATTGAAGGCGCTAGAGGCGTTGTTTTTAATATTACTGGTGGCAGTGATTTGACTTTACACGAAGTAAATGCGGCTGCCGAAACAATATATGAAGTAGTTGATCCCAACGCCAATATTATTTTTGGTGCAGTCATCGATGACAGGTTACAAGGTGAAGTTAGAATCACAGTGATTGCAACAGGTTTTACAGGCGAAATGCAAGTAGCACCCCAACAAAACGCCGCTAATGCACGAGTGGTAACTCCTCCCCCCAAACGTTCAACACCACAAACACCACCGACGAATGCCCCTGCACCTGTTGCAGAACCCAAGGAAAAAACTGGATTGGATATTCCTGACTTTCTCCAAAGACGCAGACCACCAAAGAATTAAGCAGTTTCAGATTTGAGATTATCTAAATTTATAGTCTTAGGTCAAGCTAATTGCTGTATAAAAACTGCTAATTTTCAAGTTTCACCAGAGATACAAATGTCATCTCCGGTAAAATTTGTATGCCTTATGAGTTGATACTATGGAAAAGCTCAAGAATGGTCAATAGTCAATGGTCAATAGTATTTGTAGGTTGGGTGGAGGCTTTGCGTAACCTAACATCCTGAGCTATATTGAATTGCGCTACTTACCAACCAACCTAAAATTTTTGACTAATAGACATCTGGTAGAAATTAATTCTGCGTTGCCCGAAATCCTTCTAAAGACGTTGCACTGCAACGTCTCTACATTCATTTTCACCAGATGTTTAATGACCAATGACTATTGACCAATGACCAATGACCAATGACCAGTGACTAATGACCAATGACTAACTTCTCCTCTACCCATTTAATAACATCATGACCGAGACGAGTACCATTGAGTCGGTCAATTTCCCGGATTCCCGTCGGGCTAGTAACATTGACTTCCGTGAGGTAGCCACCAATCACATCAATACCGACAAAAATTAGCCCGTCTTCGCGTAACTTTTGGGCGAGTTGATTACAGATTTCCATCTCCCGTGGTGTAATTTCCGTTGTTGCCACTGTACCACCAGTTGCCATATTGTTACGAAAATCATCATTGCTAGCTAAACGATTGAGTGCGCCAATAGGTTCACCATTGAGTAAGATAATGCGCTTGTCTCCGGCCTTCGCTGCTGGTAAATATGTTTGTACCATCACTGGTAAGCGACCTTGCTGGGTGCTAAGTTCGACTATGGAGTTAAAATTGCGATCGCCTGATTGGAGAAATAAAATGCCTTCCCCAGCTTTGTTACCTAGTGGTTTTAACACTGTCGCCCCTTTAGCTTCGACAAACTGGCGAATAAACTGTTTATCAGCACTGACAATAGTTTCGGGAATTGCCTTGGTAAACTGAAGGGCGTACATTTTTTCATTTGCCCCGCGAATACCATGAGGATTATTAATCACCAAGGTTTTATTTTGGTCAATGTAATCCAAAACATAGGTAGCATAAAGGTAAGCATCATTCACTGGTGGATCTGTCCGCATGAATACAGCATCCATTGTTTCCAAAGAATTTAAAGACCGGGGACTTAATTCATACCAAGGATTTGCGGCTTGCCAACGTTTCTCCACCAACTCCACAGGTATGAGTTTTACCTGCTGTAAAATAGCCCAAGCCTTGCTCTCCACCACACTCAACCAATTAGCTTGAGTCACCCAAACTTCATGCCCCAGAATTTGTGCTGCTTCCATCAGTGCCACACTAGTATCATGACCTGGGTCTAACTGATGGATAGGATCAATAATAAAAGCCAGTTTCACGCTTTTTGCCTCAATCGCCAGAAAATCCTCAGATAAATTATCGCTTGATATCCTGACAGATTTACCAGGGAATAGGGGATAGGGGATAAGGGACAGGGGACAGGGGACAGGGGACAGGGAAGAGGGAAATTCCAAACTCAAATAGAAGTTTTATCTAGGAATCTAAAGTAAGTCGGGACAATAAAAGCAAACTATGTAAAGAAAAATAACTAGGCTACAATCCTTATTCCTATTGCCTATTTGTCTATTTGCCTATTGCCTATTCCCTTATGCTAGCTGCTAATAGCTCATCCAGTTTACCTTGACTTTCTAGAGCGTGAATATCATCACAACCACCAATATGGCGATCGTTGATAAAAATTTGTGGTAAGGAGCGTCTACCATTAGCTCTATCGGCCATTTTAGCTCGTGCAGCCTCATCACCATCAATACTGTACTCCACAAATTCCACGCCCTTTTTATTCAGCAAACCTTTAGCTCGAATGCAAAATGGGCAAGTCATCCAAGTGTAAATTTCTACTTTAGCTGCCATAAGATTTTTAATTTAGTTTATACCTATTAATTTTAAGACTTTACTTGAGAAATTTAGTAAAAAAGACGGCTGAACTCTCGTATTAGCAAAAGAATTCCTACCGCCCTCATATGATTTGTGAATTAATAATAGTTCTATTTAAACCGATAACAAACGCTGCTTCTTTTTCAGCTGCAATCCACCCAAGACAAATAAACTGATGGCAGCAACTGTAGCTGGCTCAGATACTCTTCTGGGTGGTGGTGGTGGTGGTGTGTAAAATCCTCTACCTGTACCGCTAGTACCAAGACCTGTGCCTGTAATACTTTGATAGCGCACGCCAAAGTTACTTAGTGTGAAGGTGTTGATATTACCATTGAAGGCGAGGATGGGAGAGAATGTACCAGTAGGATCACCAGTACTGACACCACCATTTCCACCACCTGAACAGTTGCCACCATTACCATTACGATTCAGGAAGCAGACATCAAGATTGCCAAATTGATTAGGGAGTTGACCAGTTCTATCTTGATTAAACAGTCCAGAAGTTCTGGTGTTTCCAGAAGTGTTGGTACTGCCAACTCCCCGCAATGGCAGGCTAGTATTAAAACCTAAAACAGATGTTCTAGAGGTAATACCGTTACTGGATGTATTCGTTAAGTCAATATTAAACGCTGCTTCGGTTCTGGTGTTAGCACCACTACCAACTGTATTGAATCCGAGAAATTTAAAAATTGCTGTGGATGAGAGTCCTTGAACATTTTGTGTACTAACGTTACCGTTAAAGTCAATGTTAAAAGACTTGTTGATATCCGCAGCAGTGATTGTTACACTGTCTCCGCTTGGGGAAAAAGTAAAAGCTGAAGCCGAGGGAACCACAGCAAATAAACCAATCCCAAATGCGTAAAAGGCTGATAACCTAAAGATGATTTTTTGGACAAACATTTGCAAGTTAAGCCAATTTCGCCAATAAGTAGACCAAGCGTAATCTAATACAAAAGGTACTGTATGTCTACGTGTTTACAAGATTTTCATCACATCTTCAATAAAAACTTTAAATTTCCTATAAGCAGGATTAGGTAAATTTGCCCCCTCTACAGACTTTTTCTGGTGTGAAATGAGAGAGAAAGCCTTATGCCTAGTGACTCTTGACGAATAAGCTATTTATTGATTCACTTGGAAAAATTTGTAAAGGAGAGGTTGAGTAAATTCACATTAAATTTACAAATTAACAGTATGAATACTGAATTGAGCGATCGCTCATCAACTAGCGAATTCTCTAACTCCTACACCCTAACACCCCGTATACGTAAGTCCTGTTCTCAAACCGTAGTAGGATTGTTCAGGTGAATAGGTATGTCAATCTTGGTGATGAGCGAGAATTTAGGCGATCGCCTAGAGTTAGACAACCTAAAATTAAAGCAAAAGACGATTCCTCAAACAAGCACAATGCGTATTTCTCTTAATTGGCTGCGGGAACTAGTAGAGATAAAACTTAAACCAGAAGAATTAGCCCAAACCCTGACAATGGCTGGGTTTGAAGTCGAAGATATAGAAGATCGTCGCACTTGGGCAAATGGCGTTGTGGTGGGCAGAGTGCTGGAGCGTCAACCCCACCCCAATGCTGATAAGTTGAGTGTATGTCAAGTGGATATTGGTGCAGATGAGACATTAAATATTGTCTGTGGTGCGCCTAATGTCCGGGCAGATATTTACGTCCCAGTAGCGACGGTGGGAGCTTATTTACCAAATATTGACTTAAAGATTAAACCAGCAAAATTGCGGGGTGTCCCCTCTCAAGGGATGATTTGTTCTTTAAAGGAACTGGGTTTACCTAGTGACATAGACGGAATTTATATTTTCCCCCAAGAAAACCTCTCCTTAGGTAGCGATGTCCGGCCTTTGTTGGGGTTGGATGATGTAATTTTAGATGTTACTGCCACTGCTAACCGGGCTGATGCTTTGAGTATGGTGGGGATTGCGCGGGAAGTAGCAGCTTTGACTGGTGCAAAATTAAGTATCCCTGAACCGAGAGAGGTAGAAATATCTCAAAGTCCAGGAAAGTTATCTTTAAAAATTGGCGATACACAAGTTTGCCCTGCTTATATTGGTACTGTTATCGAACAGATTAAGATTGCGCCTTCTCCTGATTGGTTACGCCAGCGTTTACTCTCAGCTGGGGTGCGACCGATTAATAATGTGGTGGATATTACTAATTATGTGTTGTTGGAATGGGGACAACCGTTACACGCCTTTGATGGCGATCGCCTCGTAGAGACGTTGCATGCAACGTCTCTACAACAACAAAATGCAACGTCTCTACAACAACAAAATGCAACGTCTCTACAAATTGGGGTGCGTTTTGCCAACGCGGGGGAAACCTTAAAAACCTTAGATGGACAAACTCGCAACCTAACAACACAAAATTTATTAATTACTGCCAACGAAAAACCCGTAGCTTTGGCGGGAGTCATGGGGGGTGAAGAAACCGAAGTTCATGACGGGACGCAAAGTTTGGTTTTAGAGGCGGCGTTATTTGATTCAGTCGCCATTCGTCGTTCTGCTCGCAGTGTCGGGTTACGCAGTGAAGCCTCTGGCAGGTTTGAACGTGGTGTGAATCGAGCAGAATTAGAAATAGCTAATCGCCGTGCTTTATCCTTAATTAGTGAATTGGCTGGTGGGATAATTGTCCATCAAGAAATGGCAGATACTCGTCCACATCCTAGTACTTGGAGTCGCTCAATTGTCTTACGTTTAGATCGGGTGAATGAGATATTGGGGCCAGTTAATGTCAGTGAAGACACGGGTGAGTTAGTAGCCAAAGATGTAGAAAGAATCCTGACTGCATTGGGATGTCAGCTAACTCTAACTGAGGAAGGGACTTGGAATGTTGCTGTACCACCCTATCGTTACCGCGATTTAGAACGAGAAATTGACTTAATTGAAGAAGTCGCTCGTCTCTACGGTTATGATAATTTCTGCGACACCCTGCCAGATAAAGCGGAAGCTGGTTATTTACCTGTAGATCAAGAACTAACCCGCAAGTTGCGTGCTTCTCTCCGGGCAGAAGGTTTGACAGAGTTGATGCACTACTCTTTAGTCAAACCAGGAGACGATAGACAAATAGTCTTAAGTAACCCATTATTTGCTGAGTATTCAGCATTGCGAACCGATTTAATCGCCGGGTTGATTGATGCTTTTCAATACAACTTAGAACAAGGTAACGGTTCACTCAATGGTTTTGAAATCGGGCGAATTTTCTGGAAAGAAGAAGATGGTTTGCAAGAAGCGGATGCGATCGCTGGTATCATCGGTGGTGATAGAACCATCGGCAAGTGGGCTAAAGGTGGACGGGAACAATCCCTAACTTTCTTTGAAGCTAAAGGGATTTTAGAAAGTGTTTTCCAGCAACTAGGCATCTTGGTAGAATATCAACCAGATCGTCGTGATGAGCGCTTGCATCCAGGACGCACTGCTTCTTTGTGGATTGGCGGTAATAGATTAGGGCTTTTTGGACAACTCCACCCCCAATTGCGACGAGACAAGGGTTTACCAGAGTCTGTCTATTTGTTCCAGTTGAATTTAGATGTGCTACTGAATGCCTTGGATCAAGATGATATTCTTGTTCCTCCCTTCAAAGCTTACTCCACTTACCCAGCCAGCGATCGCGACATTGCTTTCTTTGCACCCGTGAAAGTTTCCGTTGCCGAAATTGAAAAATCCATTACTCACGCGGGTAAAGGTTTACTGGAGTCTGTGGAATTATTTGATGAGTATCGCGGTGAAAATGTCCCCCAAGGACAGAGAAGTTTAGCTTTTCGTCTAGTTTATCGTGCAAGCGATCGCACTCTCACCGACACCGAAGTCGAACCAGTACACAACAAAGTCCGTGAAGCTTTAGTAGAAAAGTTTGGTGTTAATCTCAGAAGTTAACAATCATCAGTGATGAGTTGATATGTGACTCATCACTGACTATTATGATTAGGTTTGAATTTTGCATTAAATATCTATGCCTAAATACATCCTCTGGGGAACTTACTGCGAAGACGTACTAGAAAAACGTGTCCCTTATCGCCAAGCTCATTTAGATGGATTAGCTAATCAAAAAGCATCTGGCGTTTTAATTACCATCGGCCCTACTAAAGATGTCACCAAAGTCTTTGGAATTTACGAAGCTGAAGACGAAGCCATTGTCAGACAATTGATTGAAAATGACCCCTACTGGCAACATGGTATCTGGACTGAGTATTCTGTGAAAGAGTGGATTCAAGCTATTTAACGAAGCTTGGTGTCTCAGCGCTCTAAAAACGATCGCTACCACCAAACTATCATTCATTCCTGGACAACCTCAACTAACTCTTCAATCATCACATCAAAGGTTTTTGCTAGCTTCTGAATCGCCGTAAAATCCACAGTTGCCAATCCAGGCGATCGCGCATAGGTTCTCAGAGTGCTGTAAACTACACCAGAACGGTCAGATACTTCTTTCAACGTCCAACCCTTTTGGGCAGCGTACTCTCGAATCTTGAGGCGAATCATTCCCATAATCTTTACTATCGATGACTTGTATGAGTCGTCGATTTATTGTATCATATAAAACGATCACTCCCCGGCCTAGGAAACTGAAGAGCGATCGCTAAATTTACAATAGGCATCTCGGAGAAACCTCGAATCCTCTCTATTCAAAAATCATCTTTTTTTAGAAGAATCATCTTTCTTTACGAGAATCATCTTTTTTTTCACGAGAATTATCTTTTATGGTATCATCACTCCAGGGTAAAGCGCTTGCCATCCGCGCATCAAAAATTATTCACAAATCGTTTACTCCTCACCCACTAGCACGATTTGTCACAGAAGAAGCAATTTGTTTGATGTTCCGCATTGCTTTTGATGATATCTACACCGTGGAATGTTGGCGATATGTAGTTTATGTCCACGCCAAGGGTGTAAGTAGCTTTGTTAGCTATGCCGATTTTCCGCCCATTGTGGGAGTACAAGCACCAACAACAAGAGACTTTATCAAGTGGCGCAAGCGATGGCGTAAAAATCACGATGGTGTTTACCGCCAGCAAGCTCCATCATGGTGGGCAGAATTTTTTGTCAATGAGTTTTGGCAAGCGTCCTCAGAAGAAGAGTTACACAATTGGAGTCAATTAGTCAGCTTAATTAAATTTGCCTTTCCTGAAGACACTTTGCCGCTTAAAAGTCTAGTTAACTGAGTAAACTTATCTCTCTCTAGTAATTACACTGCTGCCAAACTGGGTAAAAGTGCTAAACATGGAAAATGTTCTGGCAGGTTTCGTTCTTCCCCAACAGAATAATTCGTTAATATGGTCAGGTTTTTCAGTGACTCAACTATGTAGCAAGTTACTGCTTATTTTTGATAGGGGAATCTATTTATCTTGCTGCAAAAAAATAATAGCAAAAGCTCAATTCTGAATCATGATTCATCTCAATCAGCCTAACAAAACTCAACTAGATGCACTGATCAATCATCGACAGCCTGACTGGCAACAGCAACACAACCAGGAAAAGTCTTATAAAGAACAGCGCCACCGCTTTATGCTTAAACGTCTGCGATTACAGACTTTGATTATGTTATTAGCTGGTGTCACTATCATTGCATATTTTCTCTGGACTAATCCATACCCAGAAGGAAAAATGCAAGCTTTGAAAATTGGTTTTATTGTAGAAATATTTATTTTAATTTGTGGGATTTTATGTAAAACTTCTATAGGTTATCGTTTTCCTGACCTAATTTTTCTGAGTTTATGTTGGTCTGTAACTTGTGCTGTACAAATTGATATAGCCTTGATATTTAACAACTTAGAACCCAGGATCGGTCTGTGGAGTCTCATGTTTTTGACTCAAGCAACAATTATGCCTGTGCTGTGGCGAATGCACTTAATATCCCAGGTGGGAACCATTATTTGTTATTTATTATTATTTACGATTTATCGACCTATTTTAGAATATCCTATTAATTTTTATATAGAACAAGGATTATATTTATTTTGGACTTGTGCTATTTGTGTAATCTCCGTTTTTTTATATGAACAACTAAAAAAACAGGAATTCAAAGCGAGTAAAGAACTAGAAATTGCCCAACAACAATCAGAGAAATTATTATTAAATATCTTCCCTGAGGTAATTGCTGAACAATTAAAACAGCAACATACTACTATTGCTAACAGTTTTCATGAAGTCACAGTTTTATTTGCCGATATTGTTGGTTTTACAGAACTATCATCTCGGATATCACCAGCGATACTAGTAGAATTACTAAATAAAATATTCTGTTTATTTGACGAATTAGCAGAACGTCATGGTGTGGAGAAAATTAAAACAATTGGGGATGCTTATATGGCAGTTGCCGGCTTACCTAACTACCATGATGATCATGCGATCGCTATTGCCAATATGGCTCTAGATATGCAAAATGCCCTCACTCAGTTCAATCAGTCCAATAATCAGTACTTTCGTATCCGCATTGGCATTAGTACAGGGCCAGTGGTAGCAGGAGTGATAGGACTGAAAAAGTTTGCTTATGATCTTTGGGGGGATACAGTCAATACTGCCAGTAGAATGGAATCACACGGGATAGCAGGTAGTATCCAGGTTTGTCAAACAACCTATGCTTTGCTCCAAGATAAGTATCTGTTAGAAGAACGAGGGATGATTCAGGTCAAGGGTAAAGGGGAAATGATGACTTATTTACTCAAGGGGAATAGGGGAGAAGGGAATAGGCAATAGGCAATAGGCAATAGGCAATAGGCAATAGGGAAGAAGGTTATTTGAGTTGTACTGGGTTTTTCAGAAATTCAATAGGGATTTTATACTAAAAATTTGTTCAATTGTTGTACATATTATTGATGATCATTAGCTGAGAATTGCAATATCTTATAAATAACGTACAAAGAATACTTTTTGTAGTGAGAATAGTTGTCACAATTAGAGAAAACAAATTTAAATTTTCTGTGAGTAAAATTTAAAATTATTCGCAGGAAGTGAAGCTATAGTGTATTTAATGCTGCTGTTGGTGTGGCTGAGGTTAGTTCCAACTGGCAAGGTATTTTGTGAATTAGTTTGGAGAGATACTCTAACTCGATGACAGGCAAAAACGCAAGACATAATGCTTTTCTGCGGCTGGTGTCTGGTAATGGAGCAGCATTTGGGTCGGAATCTCGCTACTCGCTTACCAGTAAAGAAGTAGTAATTGGTCGTGATCCTAGCTGTCAAGTTGTCTTAGATGCCATGATGTATCGGATGGTATCCCGTCGTCATGCTGTGGTTCGTCCCGTCGCTTCATCTGTAGATAACACTTTTAGTTGGGTGCTTTGTGATTTGAATAGTGCTAATGGCACTTATTTAAATGAGCAGCGTTTATATGGATGTCAGGAATTACACCCAGGCGATCGCATTTCTTTGGGTGCTGATGGGCCACAGTTCCTGTTTGAGTATGCAGTTGCAGCTCAACCAACGGTGATTACTAACCAAGGTACACCCTTAACTTCGGCAAAACAGCAAACCCCATCCAAGCCAGACTCTATCAGCTTCACTCAACTTTTCCCGATTATTTCTACCGGTAAGGATTTAACTAGCAAAGCTTACCTTGTCCCAGGAATGCTCACTGTAGTATTTGTGGTGCTAATGTTTGCCACCGTCGGTCAGCCCCAGGTTAATCAAGTGATCGTGGCAACTTACATAGCCTTAGCTGCATATTACTTTATTTACCAACTTTGTGGTAAACCTAAGCCTTGGTGGGTATTAGTGAGTGCAGCTTTGTGTACAACTCTAATTTTGCTCAGTCCCCTATTAAATTTATTTATCTATATTTTTCGAGAAGTCCTTCCTGGTAGCGTACCACCTATCGATCAGCCTATCAACAGCCTCACAGAATTATTTGTGGGATACTTTTTTGGTGCTGGGTTGATGGAGGAATTACTCAAAGCTTTACCAATATTGGGAGCGTATCTGATTGCTTTGGGATTACCTTCTCCTTGGCGAGAACGAATCGGTGTTTGGGAACCTTTGGACGGTATTCTGTTGGGGACGGCTTCGGCTGTTGGCTTTACTTTGCTGGAAACTTTAGGACAATATGTACCAGCTGCATCTCTCCAAGCAGGTACAGAAGTAGGTTTGCAAGTTTTGATTGCCAGGATTTTGGGTTTGCCTGCCGGACATATGGCTTATAGCGGTTATCTGGGATATTTTATCGGGTTAGCTGCTCTCAAACCTCGTTATGCCAAGCAGATTTTGGCCGTTGGCTATCTCAGCGCTGCCGCACTTCACGCTTTATGGAATACAGCCGGACACAGTAATAATTTATTGTTGGTGGTTGTTGGGGTGTTATCTTATGCTTTTTTGATGGCTGCTATTCTCAAGGCTAGGGCTTTGTCACCAACGCGATCGCAAAATTTTGCTACTCGCTTTTTGGGGCCGAAGTGAAGAGGATGGGGAAGAGGCTAGACGCTAAAGGCTAGTCTTTATGGACTTGTGATTTCAGCACAGGCTAATGAACTGTTACCCCAATATCACTTTCTTCAGTAATTTTTATGTCTTAGGATAGATGGTGTTAATTTTGCTATCCACTTATGGTTAGATGATGGTGATATGGGTAGGTTTGAAGGTTAGAGATAAAAATTCTGTCAAATCCCCATAAAAATATTCACCGTGAGCAAAACTCACTGTTTATCTGAACTAGATGGAAATTGATCAGAACTTAGGCTTCGGGTTGGGAGTCATCAAGTTGTCTGAGGACGTAATAGGCGATCGCTACACTAATTTTGGCTTGTTCTATTTCTGATAGGTTAGCCCATTCTTGATGCTCAACATTATTAATTACAGATGTTAGGGTTTGTGGTTCGCTGCTACGCATAGCGTAGGCATAGGGTCGAGTCAAAACTGACAAATCATCTGTTGCCCATGTGGGTAATACAGTTTGGACACACTCGGCTAGTTGTTCTGCTAGGGATTGTGATGATGTGAAAATCTCCGTCGCTTTGTTGGCGATGGCATTGAGCCAACCTTCGGGCAATCTCGATACAAATGCTTTTGGTAAACTTTCTTGAAGCTGATCGATAACTGCACTACTTGTAGTATGATTGTAGTGTGATGAAGTTTCAACTTCTGACCATAAAGTATCTAGCTGCCCATAAAAAGTGGCAGATCTAGTGGTGAGTTCTTCGTCCAATACATCGTGGATGGCAAACTGCCTTTCTAGTTCGTCAAAATACACTGCTGATTCATCATCGGCTGGATTCCAAGGATAGGTAGCATCCTCTGGTTCTAATAAAACTGCTAATAATTCTAATTCCATTTGCGATCCTACAGAATGGCAAGCATCTGAACCGTTAATTTGATGAATCATTAGATTGCCTCCTGTTAAACTAATTTAGTTGACATTGACAGCTACACTGCTCAGATTTAGATTTCCGCAAAAAAACAGTTTTTTTAAAATGCCCAAAGCGAGTATTTAAGTTTGCTCCTGGTGATGGCTAAATAATCAATAAAATGATTTTTGCTGTTTTATTTGTTTTCTTGCACATTTTTTAGTAACTTGAGATTTCATGGTACTGTAAGTGTCAATTTTTGGTTGTGTGATCTCTGGGTTAATACTGATTAATCTTATAGAGCTAGTCTAAGCATATCGTGCCATTGATTGCTGACAACCGACTATTGACAAAATCAAATTTTTACATCAAGAGTTTTCAATCATAAATTCCCAAATTTCTCCTTTAGAGCTACCAAACTTTAATTGCATTCCCGACTTTAAGGGAACTTCCTCACGGAGGATTTGTTGCCAACCATTAGGGCTTAAAAACCAAGTTGTGCCATAGGTAGAAAAATCCCGGAGATAATAAGCACGGGCGGGAATTTTCCCAGTAAAAGTATTACGGCAGATGATTTCGGCGTGTCGTTTAGAAACCGAGGGTTCAGGAATGACGATATCATTATCCTTGGTGCGACCGATGCGGGTGACACCAGAACGTAAAAACCAACTGCGTCCCCCAGGGGCAAGCGATCGCAAACAGGCCATCGGCACTGCCGCATTGCTGGGGATTGCCGTTTCTGGCATTTCGGTGATCCCTTCATCAAAACTTTTGATCAGTTCGCCATCAAAGTCCGGATGGAGATAGAGAACTGGTAAAGTCCAGGCTGGTTGATTGTACTTATATAGTGTTAACAATTCTTGTCTAGCTTCTGCTACTGCTTCATCGATGGGTTTGCGCGATCGCAATGCTTCGGCAAAGGCTTGAATAAAACTGTGACTTTCATGATCAGCAATTTCATCCCGCATGGCCAACACTGCTGGCACACCATGACGGATTAACACTTCTGTCAAACTACTAGCTGGGATGGCTTGATGATTCACTGCTGCTGGTTGTGCGCCCCAACAGGCGTTAAAAACTGCTAATTTGATGGCATTACGAGTTAAAACTTGGGCTAATTCTATGCCATTAAGGCTCATGTTTGGGCGTAAAAATAGTAATCCGCCATCTGGGTTTGGCAAACCATGACCGGCGTAGAAAAAGACGTTGTATGCCTTGGTTTCTAACTCTTGGATTAACTCTTGGGGAGTGGGTTGCAGGAGTGTTTTGACTGTACATGGTGCGTATGCTGAGGAGTGAATACTTGCTGGCATACCATTTAAGAGGGTTTGTTCTAGGATAGCGGCTTCTTTTTGCAGTTGTAGGTTTTGATCATGTCCCAGAACTAAGAGAATTTTTAGAGCCTGATCGGTACGTAAAGATGGTAGAGGCTCGACTTCGCTGGTAGTGCGGCTAAAGAGCAAATCTGGTGAGAGGGATATGGCCGACTGCCCAGGTTCGCGCTGCATAATTTCCCAAGGTAGAGCCATGAGATCCGGGTCACGCACTTCTAAACGAAAGCGTAGCCGTGTATGCTGACCCATAGCTAGACCACGACTGCGTTCTAAACTACCAAGGATTGACCCTTCAAATACCCAACGCCACAGATTTAAGCCTAAGTACTGCATCAGACGACTGCCATAACCAGTGTTTTGTCCAGATGGAGGTGAGACTAGATTCCACGGAACTGGTTTAGCTAAATCAGGGTTGCTAGAGGAAATATAAATACCACTGTGGCCAGCAAACATCTGCTGCCACTCTTGCCAAATTTTAGTTAGTTCGGGAGGCCAGGCAGAGTCACGCAGAACGTAACCACTAGGATAGGGAGCTTTTACCACCCAAATGGCGAAACTATCTTTGCCAGTGTTGATGAGACGGGCGATCGCCAAGTTCAAGGATGGCATGGATTCACAAAACTAAAAGTTAAAAACAGATAATCTTTCACAAAGTCTTCATGAAGAAGAACTTCTTCTTCATGAATGTTAGTTTTATTTATTATCTGTATTATTTCAGATTTTTACTAGTCTATCGATTATTTGCTGGAGTTGCACTGGTATTGTTTGGTGTATTGGGTGCAGGGGGTAAGGTTTCTGGTGAGGGAGAGACGAAATCACAGGGACTATCTTGATTTGGTTGTAAAACGGTGACATCAGACGGTTTTAGTTTTGCTAGTTCGATTTCGATGGGTCTATCGACTGTGATATTCGCCGGAATTGGATTAGCGCACAATTTCAGATACACCTTGTCACCCCCAGAGTTAGGTAGGTTATTAATTTTTTTGTCAATGACTTTTAAAAAACTCTCAGGTGGTAATTTTTCCTTTTGATTCAAGGTAATTTCCCGCTTGGTTTTGATTACCCATTCAGCGGCGAGATTATTTAATGAGCGTGGGATTTGGGGAGATGGGGTAGTGATGGGCTGAGTTCTGGTTGGTCTGGGATTGTAAGTGGAGGGCGATCGCAATAACATAATCCAGTAGCCAATTAAGCCAGCAGCTGTAGCCAAGAGTAACAACACTAACAACTGTAAGGGGAATTTGCTGAGTGGGCTAGGTAGGTTATCGGGAATTACTTTGGGTTTCTGTTCCGGTTTACCTGCTAATGATGCTGGTGGTGTAGCTTGTGCAGCTAAATTGACAGTTTTGACCTTACTACTATCAGGAATGACTGCTTGGAGATTGATTTCTGGTTCAGTGTATTGCACTTGGCAATTGACTAAGGCAATGGTGACGTTATCGTGACCATTTTTAGTGTTGGCGATGTCTACTAGGCGATCAGCCACATTGACGATATTATCTTCACCAGTGAGAATTGGTAAGATTTCTGTTTCCCAGTAATCTTCCACTCTGTCAAAATCACTCAAGCCATCGGATGTAAGCAGAAATATGCTGTCTTCATCAATGATAAATCGCTGGGCTGTGGGGTGTAAGGAATTGCTAGGACTCATCCCCAGTGCTTGTACCAAAGAACCAGAACCACTTTGTTGTACAGCTTCTCGATAAACAGCGTAACCCAACCTCACCTCTCTAGAAGCTACATCGTCATCGAGAGTGACTTGATAACAGCCGTGACGGTTAATCCAGTAGGCACGACTATCTCCGACATGAGTAATATACATTTCATGGGCTACAGGTAATGCCATTACCAGGGTTGTACCCATGCGTTTACGTCCTTGACGATTTTCACTGTCATTGCGCTGGCTAATTTTGTCATTGACAATAGCGACAGCCCTTTCCAAATCAGCTATCAACAGCGAAGGCTCTAGATGATCTATAGGTAATTTTGTCAGTTGTTGTATCTGCTGCTGGATAGTTTCAATGGCTAAATTTGAGGCGACATTACCCCCTTCATGTCCACCAATTCCATCACAGACAATAGCTAGGGCGCTTGGTTGGGGTGGTTTACTCAGGAGTGTACCACTGGGAGGATAACAGGCATCTTCGTTACGCTGGCGACTGGGGCCAGTGTCGGTTTTGGTGACAATTTGAATCGTCGGTGTTTGCGTCTGGCCTAATTCTGCCAATCCTCGATCTAAAACGGCGATGAGTACTTCTGGTGATGTGATTTCACCTTGGAGGAGCCAACTACTAATTTGATGAACAAATGCCGATACTGCTGGTTTGGCTTCATTGTGTAAATGCTGCCAAAATTCCCCTAGTTGCCTTAACTCTGGTGCTGTGGCCGAGTCAGGATGCAATTCTAACAACCGGATTAATGCCCCTTCTACCCTTAATAATTGGGGGTTGAGGAGGCTAGAAACTACTCCTTCACTTTTTAAAGGTTGCCAGAGATGAGCAATTTGCCACAACCAATGTAATTGACGCATGGATGAGGCGTAGCGCCAAGCATCGGTAAATTCGCTACACAAATGCACTTGCTGCGCCACACTATCGGTAAATAGAGGCGGTTTTTCTAGTAAGAGAATATCACTATGGCTGCGTCCATCAGTTAAAGTGACAACCCCATAAATTTGTGGGATATGTAAGCGGTAGGGAATGAGTCTTAAATAAGGTCTGAGGGAATGTACATTGTCTAACTCTGGTGCTTGGGGTGGCAAACCAGGTCGAGTATCGAACACAACAGATTTAGTGATAATTAAATAGCGATCGCCTAATATTTCTCCGGGGCTACCTACACTCAAACTCTCTCCCACCGCCCATAAGTAACGCTTGGGTAAGGGTGTGCGGCATTGCTGGCAAAACTTATGTGTCAGAGGGTTAGCCGCCTGACAAAGTTCATTGGGACAGTAGAGTGTTGCCGCGTCATTTTCCATAGTGTTCGCACCGATCAGCGATTGGCAATTGTTTCAACAGCACGGGTAGCGGCAATGATTGAGACCGCTTAATATTTATTGAATTAAAGGTATCCAACTGAGGATCATGATTTTAGCTGGCAGATACCAGCAAATATTAATAATCAATTATTAGACTAAGGCAAACAAAGTACTCCTTTGTCAATCCTACAGCCTCATGATAACTTCTATCTTTCCATGACTTCCCTGGTGAGAGCTAACAACCTCGATCCTTGCACGCAAATATCACCATATGATATCTGTGCTTTTGGCTTTTAGTAGATTACCCTTGAAAAGCCACAAAAAACATGGTGTTTTTTAAGTTTATAAGTTGCTGAACAGTCATGAACTTTAATTAAGAATTAAGATGCTGATAGTTAGACAAATCTAGTACAAAATTCCAAAGCAAATAGTAACGTAAGTTGCTATGTGAGTCGGCTTTGATTTGGGAAATTATTTACTTAGGTGGGGATTGGGGATTGGGGATTGGGGATTGGGACTGGGAGAGAGTATTTATATAGGTTCTTTCCCCCATCTCCCCATCTCCCCATCTCCCTTGTTTCGTAACTCTACTTATTTGTCGTCAACCGCAACTTGTGGGAGTCCTAAGCTGTAGTTAGTGACACGAGCAGAGAGATTGTAGCTGATTTCGCCTTTTTGCAGGAGCGATCGCAAATAATGCTCCAAATCTGAACCAATCCGGCGTAAGTTATAGTCCGTGAGGTCTGCACCACTTGATGCTTCCACTAGTTCATCAAATTTTTGATAAATCTTTTGTAAGGCATCTTCATTCCAGTTAAATTCGTTGTCTGGATCTACATCCAACGTTAAGACTTGATTACTGGGAACTAGTTCGCCATCCCGGTCAATTTCTGCCGCAAAAATACGGATGTGGCGGGTTGTAGACTTGAGCAGGGTTGCATTGTCCATAGTCAGGATGTAGGAATTCAAGTTATTTACACTGAAATTATTGTAAACGCTATGCCTGGGCTTAAATCCTCTCGGAGTTAATTAGGTATGGAATCACAGGGGGACAAGGAAGGGGACAAGGAGAAAATTACTTAATTACTCTTTCCCCCCATCTCCCACTCCCCCCATCCCCTCATCCCCTCATCCCTCCATCCCCCCTGTCATGAAAAGATGATAATCCTCCTTGAGTCTTGCTCACTTTGAACAGAAATGCCGCAGTATAACTATTTGTGAAGTTTCAGCAATAATTGCACGAGTCTGTGGTGAGAAGATCATGTCTAGAAAAGTTCTCTTCTCTCTTGCCTGGATTGGTTTTCAACAATCATTGACTTATAGGTAATCTCTAACTGAAATTTTTACTGGTCTATGTATTAAGACTAAGGTCTGATTTTTTTATTACTCTTATTGTCTCTGTAGGTAATAAGAACTAAAAGAAAAAAGTCATTAAATTTTCTTTAGCGGCTCTTCGAGTCTATGTTATTGTTTAAAACCAAGATTTTACTCTTGCTTAATTTGTTCATCTACTTCGCACAAATTTAATGATGAAAAAAACGTACATTGAGTAAATTTACGGAAGAACGATAAAACCTTCTCTAGCTTTCATAAAATCTCAAAAAACAGGGTAATTACTTACGTGAAACCACGAAAAGTTCAGTAAAAACTCAAACTGTTATTGACGCTAAGATAAAGTTGATGTAAAAACCTTTAAAAAGCTAGAACAACTTCTTACAGAAACTTTATTGTATATAATCTCAAAAACTGAATAATAGTTATGGCTTGCCTGAACAACATCTGGCACAAGGAGACTAAAAAACTCTAGTAGTGAAGTCTATCTAGAAAACCCAGGAGAGTCCAATGCAATCTCAGTACTGTGGATGGAAAAAACGTTTGTAATACAGGTACAGCGAAGTCAAAAAACTATAAAGAAATTTTGCTGGTTACATATCTCTTTGCCCTTGTGACTACCAATTAAAGGAATTAACAAAACCATGAACTCGAAAGCATTACCACGGCAGATAAATAATATTGAAGTAGGTGTTTATGAGTGTGAAATACATCTCAAGTTCCGGTTGATTGAGGAGAAGAGTTTACTAGGCGATCGCGAGCAACTGTTACAGGTGCTTCTAGATGCTTTAACAGAAGGCTCTGACGACTTTTTAGAAATGTTCCAAGCATCTGTAAAAGCACAAGAGGTGTCTGAGTTTAAAGCATCACCGCAAATGCGCCGTCAGTTGATGCGTTTACGTAATGTTGTTGACAACACTCAATAGTGATAAATTAAAGTTGTGATTTGAGTAGTGGCAAATTAAATACTGAGCAGAAAACGTGAATTTTTTGTAGGTTATCTCATTTGCCTATTTACCTTTAATTGTGAGTTAGCTTGTATAACATAATGCTTTTGATACGAGCTACTATTCACCTTAATCTTAGAAAAGCTCAATCAAGCAACTTTAATTCAAGGGTAATAGGAAATAGAAAATAGGAAATAGAGTTATTGAAAATTAAGGCGTGTTGAGCTTTTTGTGAGCAAGCGCAGGCTACGCCAAAAAAATCAAACCGGAGTTGTATCTGAGGAATCTGGTTTGATTTATGAAGTAGACGTAAGTTACTTTGCTAGTCCGTGTTCCAAGGCAAAACGAACTAACTCCGTGCGGCTATTGGTGCCGGTTTTGCTAAATAAACGGCTAACATATTTTTCCACGTTCCGCACGCTGGTTTCTAGACGGCGGGCGATTTCTTTGTTCATTAATCCTTCGGCTACCAGATTTAATACACTCTGTTCTCTGGGAGTGAGATCAATTTTAAAAGGAGCCGGAGACAAAGAAATAGCGTTTCTTTGTGTTAAAAGTGCTTTAATTTGAGCAATTTGATTCGCTAATTCAGCAATATCTGGTGTTTCGCCATCTTCGCTTGTAGCTTGAGGCTTGGTATTACGACGAGTCAGCAGGTTTTCAACTATCGCTACTAGCTCATCTGGATCAAATGGCTTAGGCAGATAGGCATCAACACCAGCTTGATAACCTTGGATGCGATCGCTTGTCATCCCCTTAGCCGTTAAAAATACCACAGGTAAGGACTGGAAGCGAGGATCTGCTCGCAATTGCTTTAAAAACTGATAGCCATCGACTTGAGGCATCATAATGTCAGAAATCACCAAGTCGGGTGTATTTTGCTGCATCAAATCCCAACCCTCATTGGCGTTACTGGCCACTTGAACGCCGAAACCGCTTTCTTGTAAATAGTCTCTCACGGCTTCTCTTAATCCTGGTTCATCATCTACCAGTAACAATTGTGCTGACATTGAAAAGATTCCTTGCGTTTACCTATTTCCAATTTAGCGAAAGTTGACCAGCATTGAACAAAACAAGGATAAGGAAAACTGGAGTGAGGAAGTGAGGGAGTGAGGGAGTGCTGAGTGCTGAGTGCTGTTAGCGGTAGCGGGGCGTTTAGCCCGTGCTGAGTGATAACCAATGATCAAGTGTGATTGGAAACAGTCACGCACGGTTCTTAGGGGAGGAGCGAGATGCAACCCTCAAACCTTACCCGATCTTTCTTAGTCGCAAATACAAATGAAATTCAGACTCAAAAACTTAGGGTTTGGTGACTACACTTACTGGGCCATTAACTAAGGTTTGACAAGCCAAGCGGTAATTTGCGGGTTTTTTCTTTAACATTCGATTTTCTACATCTGTAGGAGTAGAAAGATTCTCTATACCCTCAACTATCTCGACAATACAAGTACCACACTGACCGTAGCCGCCACAGTTTGTCAGCTTACCAAACAACTTATAGATATCAACGCCATTTTCCATAGCTTTCAGCCGCAGGTTAGCGCCATCTGCTGCTATTACTTCCTTGTTTTCTTTGACAAATTTGATGTTGCCCATAACTGACTGATTCCTCGTTGACTGTAAGCTGACTAGTACTGTGTCAACCCAAAAATGACGGGTGAAACTGGGGAGTAGGAAGTAGAGAAAGAATTTTTCCTGACACTATCTTACTGAATTGCTCGTAATGTATTACAAAAAATTAAGAATTATCAATATAGAATAATTACAAAAAAATGGGACAGATAAACCATCTGTCCCAATTATTAGTTACGGTTTAACTTACCTAAATCCCACAGCAGCTTGCCAAACAAAAGCAAGCAATAAAAAGAAAACGGGAATAACTGGGAGAACATCTACGAGGGGGTCGAAGATTTGGTAAGCTTCAGGCAATTTTGCTAATAATAGTGCTGCTTCCATGTTTGTTTAAATCCACCTAATCCAACACAGCTTTCATAATTGAGATGTATCTTAACATGGTTTGGTCATTGGTCATTGGTCAATAGTCAATGGTCAATGGTCAATAGTCAGTACTAATCACTCAGGACTCTCTCACTCAGCACTCATTACTCAGCACGGGCTAAACGCCCCGCTACCGCTAACAGCACTCAATACTCAGCACTTGAATTGAGCCAGTGACCAAATTCTGCCATAAAGCGATCGCTTAATATTGCTTCCCTAATTTTTTGGGTAAAACGGACGAGTTCGGTGATGTTATGGATGCTCAACAAGGTGTAAGCTAGGATTTCTTGCGATCGCACTAAATGAGATATGTAGGCTCGACTAAAATTTTGGCAGGCATAACAAGGACAAGTTTCATCCATTGGCGTGAAATCGTCACGAAATTTAGCATTTTTTAGGTTCCAGCGTTCACCTTTGACCATTGCTGTACCGTGTCTTGCCCAACGAGTCGGAATTACACAGTCAAATAAATCTACACCAGAAGCGATCGCAATTACCATTTCTCGATAAGTTCCCACACCCATTAAGTAACGCGGTTTGTCAGGTGGTAATAATGGTGCTGTCGTTTGCACAATTTGAGCGATAAGTTCTGGCGGTTCTCCCACACTGACACCACCAATAGCATATCCGGGTAAATCTAATTGGGTTAAAGCATGGGCAGCTTGAGCGCGTAAATCTAAATATACCCCCCCTTGAACAATGCCAAATAAAGCCTGTTCTGGGCGTTGATGGGCTGTGATGCAGCGTTCCAACCAACGGTATGTTCTCTGTGTCGATGCTTCTACATCTTGATGAGTAGCTGGATAGGGGGGACATTCATCAAACGCCATGATTACATCAGCCCCTAAAGTATTTTGAATCTCAATTGAGCGTTCTGGGGTTAATTTAATAATCTGCCCATCGTGGGGTGAACGGAAAGTGACACCTTCTTCAGTAATTTTTCGCATCTCACTCAAGCTGAACACCTGAAACCCACCGGAATCTGTGAGTATCGGCCCCTTCCAGCCCATAAATTTATGCAACCCACCACCCCCAGCCACAATTCCTTCTCCTGGCTGGAGATGGAGATGATAAGTATTAGATAAGATCATTTGCGCCCCAGTCTCTTTTAGCTGGGCTGGGGTTACAGTTTTGACAGTGGCTAGTGTCCCCACTGGCATAAATTTAGGAGTTTCGACAAATCCATGAGGAGTAGAAAATAACCCGGCTCTGGCTTTAGTTTGGCTACACTGAGCTAGGGATTGGAAAGAAAATATAGCACTCAAGGTAAAAAGGCAACTGTTTAACTATATGGACAAACATAACAATTGGTAATGGATCAACAGTAATTGATTAATCATTACCCCTTACTGCCCATCTATTACCAATTTCTAACGTTTTGAGTATATGGTATTTTTTAAAACTTAAAACCCATCACAACAATCATCATCAATTTCTGCATCCCATCTAGCCGCTAGAACTTCTTCCATCATGGCTTCAATGGCGCTGACATTCCATTTTCTTTCCCGACGTTCTTGTAAAGGCGTGGAGAGGGGTATCAGTCGTAGACAAGTGCTTTCTTGCATCAAATCAAAGTAGGTTTCTTTTTGGGGTGATTGTTTTAACTGTAAGTAATCAAAACTGGCAACATTGATGTACAGCGCACTGTTGGCAACTAAAGTAGACCTTTGAGGGTTAGCAAAGACTTCCATCACATCCCCTTCACCCTCGCTCTGTAGCTTACCTTCTTGGGTGTAGATGTAGCGGACTCGACCTAAATCAGCTAGTAACCGCTTCATATCGAGTTTGTTGACAATGATGCCCGTGTCAACAATACACGGAGCTGGTACTTTGGTGTCGGGTAGATGATGACTCATAGAAAAATTGAAAATGAGCTAATTGGTGATCCAACATAGCCAGACAATTGGTTGCACAGCTCGTTGACCCTCTACATTAAAAAAATATCAACTTTTGAGAGCGATCGTCTAATTACTCAACGTAAATTGTTGATTTTTGGTTACAAAACAAAACCTGCTCAGAACTTGGCCTTGCTCAGTTTGTCCGCGTTCCATTATGATGTACGCGAAAAAATGTATGACCGAAACCAGCATAACAAACTTTAGGAAATGATTTCTGTATTGCCAGCAATCTTAGCTAAAGATTCAAAATTTAAGTGAGGGAATGAGAGAGTGCTGAGTGAGAGAGTGCTGTTAGCGGTAGCGGGGCGTTTAGCCCATGCTGAGTGATGAGTGCTGACTAATGACCATTGACCATTGACCATTGACTATTGACTATTGACTAATGACCAATCACACACCAATAGCCTTATATTTAGAAGCGTGGTTATGAACTGAGGGTGGCGATGCTGAAGTTTTACTACAATCCTATTTCTGTCAATGCACGTCGAGTTTGGGTGGCTTTACTAGAAAAACAAATCGCTTTTGAACCATTGTTGTTAAATCTGGATGGAGATCAGTTTCAAGATAGCTTTAGAGAAATCAATCCTCTCCAGCGTGTACCTGTTGTGGTAGATGATGGTTTGCGTGTGGTGGAATCCTTAGCCATTTTGGATTATTTAGAAGCAAAGTATCCTAGTCCATCGCTGATGCCTGGTGAGGTGGATGCGATCGCTAAAGTTCGTATGATAGAAATGACCACAGTCACAGAACTTCAACCTGCGACTATGATCTTGACTAGACCATTGGTAGAACTAGATACTGATGCGAAAAAATTGCAGTCTGCTGAAGAAAGTGTCACAAAAGTTTTGCAGTTTTATGAAACTCTTTTAGGACAGCAGACTTACTTTGCAGGTGATAAATTTACCCTAGCAGAAGTTGTGGCCGGCACAGTCATTCCTTCTCTGCCTTTATTTGGTTTTTCTTTGGATGACTATCCACGTTTATTAGCATGGGCAGAAAGACTAGAAGCAAGAGACAGTTGGCAACAAACAACCCCAGACTTCGCATCTCTTGCGGCCGCTATCCCCAACATCAAAGCGATTTTAGAACGGCGTTGTTAAATAGTCATTAGTCAATAGTCATTAGTCATTGGTCAATAGTCATTAGTCATTAGCATTTCTTCTTCTCCCTCACTCCCTCACTCAGCACTCCCTCACTCCCTCACTCAGCACTCCCTCACTCCCTCACTCAGCACTCTCTCTTAACAACGCGCGAAATCCTGCTTGTTGAAAATGTTCGTTTGCTGTTAGGGCTTCTGTGATTCCACTGTATTGCATGACAATAAAAGATACGCAATCAATAAAACCCCATTCTTTTTCTGGGCTGTCGCAGTATAGCTGGAAAGCTCTTTCGTATAATTCTGGGGATAGGGGGATGATTTCTACTTTGGGGTCGGATGCTAGAGAATTTAAGAGGACGATCGCTTGATGACGATTTGGTTGTTGAGATAGAACATTGCCAATTTCTAGCATGACTGTTTGTGTCGTGACTAGGCGTGTGCCGACTTCTTCTAGCAAGTTAGCTAATTGTACAGCTCGCTGATGTAAGCGATCGCGGGGGGAGGATAAGGCAATAGCAAAAGATGTGTCAAGAAATACTTCAGATTTCATGCTTCATTTCCTGACTATACAGATGATTATCGATGGTAGCCGACCAATCTAATGGCCCTTGTAGTTGGAGCGATCGCGCTGTCGCTAAAAAGGATACTGTTGTTTGAGTATCCGGTGGCAATATTTCTATACTTAACCTGACACGAGTATTAACTGGTAAAGCGATCGCTTCTGTGGGATAAAAGACTCTACCATCAAACACCGCCGCAATCATTTTTTCTGCCATATTCTTTGCACAGCGCATCAAATATATATAGTATGCTCACAGATGGCGATTGGGGAGTGGGGAGCTATTCATTTAGTTAGCCTTTGTTGGACACTCACCTTTATAGGACTTTGACCATTGACCATTGACCATTGACTATTGACAAAAAAGCCAGAAAACATAGTTACACTGCGTAAGTTCTAGTTTACTTAGAGCCAATTTCCTAGTAAGACGTAAGATGCCCAATAGATAGGATGGCGATAATCGGGATCTTTTAACAGTGAGAGTTGAGCTTGTCGCAGTGCTTCGGCTTTGGTGATTTGCTTAGTTGCTAGCTCTTTGTAAAATTCACCGATGAAACGAGCGCCTGATTCATCGTCTAGGCTCCAGAGGGAGGCTAGGGTGCTGCGTGCGCCTGCTTGAATGGCTACTCCCGCTAACCCTAGTGCAGCGCGTTTGTCTCCTTCGGCAGTTTCGCAGGCACTGAGGACAAGTAATTCTATGGGTTCTGGTCTAGTTTGTTCTCTACTATAGAGTAAATCTTTTAGTTCGTTGACTTTGACTGGTTTATCCCAAGCTAAGATAAAAGTCTCCTCTGCATTGGAACTGAATTGACCGTGGGTTGCTAGGTGTACGACAGAGAAGGGTAAAGAATCTATCTGTTTTCGTAAGGCTGAACTGGTAAATGTCTGATTTAATAAAACTTGGCTGGGTACTTCTGACTCAATGGCTTTTAATTCATCATTGACGTTTGGTAAAGAACTAAAGCCATGTCGTGCTTCTGTTAAGCCTGCAACTAGAGTTTTGAGATTACTTTGGCGTAAAGGACGTGGCCCCAATAACTCTAACCCTGGTGTGAGTGCAATACTATATTTCTCGACTAAATACTGTTTGCCATCATAGAGAGCTGCCATTGGCACATTTCGCAGGGAACCATCTAAGACGAAGACTAATGTTTTGCTCTGACTTTGAGATAATTCTGCTGCGATGGGGCGAATTAACCAGTCATAAACTTTTGCAGATAGAGCTTTTCCTTCTGGTGTGGTGTAAGGCTTTTCTAAATTTTGTCGGAGTTGTGCTGTAGCTGCTTCGACTTCAGTTTGAGATACCTTGACAGAATAGTGTATTAATGCTTGTTGGGGTAAACTTAAAATTACTTCTAGTTGATCTGGGAGAATGATGGGATAAATGATGGCGGCGGTTGACTGTTGAATTTGTTCGATGGGGACTATTTGTCCTTGCAGACAAGCTGAACGGAAAAAGTTATCTAGTTCGGCTAGCTGTAATGATTCAATTACCTGCCTGGCTTGTTTGATTTGAGTTTGGCTAGGTTTTAAGTTTGCGCCAGGATTTAAGAGTAGTTCTACATATTCACGATAGACAGGTTCTACAGTTTCCCGGAAAGAAAATTGGATATCACTGTTAATAGCGACTAAATCACTGCGTAGAGATTTCAGGGTGGTGAAGGCTACTTCATAGGCGGCTGTTGCTGGTTTAATTTCTCCTTGAGCTTTAAAGATTCTGCCTAACTGCCATTGCCATTGATAGGCTATCTCTGGTGCATTCAGGGCTTGGGCTAATTGTAAGGCTTGTTGGGTTAATTGTTGTGCGATCGCCCATTGTTGATTTTGTGCATACAATCCACCTAGATATCCTAAAGCATAAGATTCGGCTGGTTGATCATTTAATTTCTGCGCTTGCTGGATGGCTATAGCGAATAATTTAGCTGACTCGGCTTGTCTGTCGTTTCCCACATTTACCAAATTTTTAGCTAGCTTCATCTGAGCATAAATGGCGGAACGGCTGGGAGGTAGGTTGGTAAGTTGGGGTTGGAGTTGTAACCAAGTATTTTCGGCTTGTTTACTTTGTCCAGTTCCTATCAATAACTGAATTTGATTGATTTGAGCTTGAATTTTGGTAATGCTACTGGCTGATGCGGTAGTTGCTGCTTGTTCATAGTATTTTAAGGCATTCTTTGTATCACCTTGGGCGTAGGTTGTATTACCCAAATCTAGTAAGGTGGAACTGATTTCGGATTTGGATACACTACTTATACTGTTGACAATTTCCCAACTGGTTTGTAAAACTCTACGAGAATCACTAAGAGCGCCTACTGCTCTGAGAACATTGCCCAGACTACGTAATCCTGTACTCTGCAATTCTTTGTCTGGTTGATTTAACAGGGCTTGTTCTACTTCAGTTAAGGTTTTACGAGCTTGGAGATATAGCCCCAAGGCTTGTTGGGCTTGGGCTTGATTAACTAAGCTACCAATTCTTCCTGATGTATTCCCTGCTGTGGTATAAATGGCTGTTGCTTGTTGCCATGTGTTGAGCGCTGGTTCGGCTTTACCTTGAGCTAATTGTAAGCTGCCTTGAGTGTTGAGGGCTTGGGCTAAGATCAGTTTTGCTGATGGGGTGGGGTTTTGTAAGTTTTGCGTTAGTTGCAGACTCGAAGTAATGGCTGCGGTGGCTTGTTGCCATTGACCAAGTTGTTGATAGGCTAAGGAGAGATAATTTAGCACCATCGCTTGAGACAATTCTTGTGGTTCGGCTTTGAGTGCTAATTGCCAAGTATTTATAGCTTCGGCAAAGCGTTCGGCTTGGTAGAGTTGTTTGCCTTGTTGAATTAATTGTGTTGTTGTAGAAGGTGTGGGAGGAGATGCTTGGATTTGAGTTGATTCTTGGATCAGGGTTAGACTCGCACCTATGAAGACACAAAGTATGAAGGCTAGAATTTGACGAAAAAATCTCGGCTGTTTGTTTGCCATGTGAGGCCAAATTAGGAAAGGATAGATTGTTAGAAACTAGGGCTGAATAATTTCAATATCTACTGTAAATACTACTTTTGACAAATTCTCTGTTACCAATGGGCTATGCTTAATCCAGTGAAAAATGACTAGTCTCAATGACCTAAATGAATTCTATGCCTGAATTTCCCATTATTTTTGTTACCAAAGCCGATTATGAGCTTTCCAGTAACGAAGCGATGGGCAGCAAGTATAAATTTTGGTTTCAGCATGAACAACTTGGTCGTTGTCTATATAAACAAGTACGACAAAATTTAGGAGAAGATTGGGCAGAGAAAGTAGCATCAGAATTGTCTGATCTGCTAGGATTACCCCACGCCGCTTATCATCTAGCAGAAACTTGGGAAGGTAATCAGGGTGTAGTTTCACCCAACTTTTTACCACGAGGAGGGACACTTGTTCATGGCAATGAAATTCTCACGCCAATTGTGCCAAATTACCCTACTTTCGCCACCTACGGCGTATCGCAACATACAATAGATATTGTTCTGCAAGTAATAGAAGCATTGGATGTGGGTTTACCAATAGCTTGGACACCACCGAGCGGTATCCAAAAAGCAGTAGAAGTGTTTGTTGGCTACATTCTGTTAGATGCTTGGATTGGCAACGGAGATCGTCACCACGAAAACTGGGGTTTTGTGCGCTCGAAGGTGGCATCCACAGAAACTATACACTTAGCACCCACCTATGATCATGCCTCCTGTCTGGGACGTGACCTCTTTGACGAACAGAGACAGAAACGCTCAGTCGAGGCTTATGCAAATAAATGTTATTCTGCTTTTTATAACAGTGTTGAAAACAAAAAGCCCCTAAAAACTTTTGATGTATTTCACCGAGTTGCTTTCCGTTATCCCCAAGCTGCCCATATCTGGCTGGCGAGTCTTGAACGCATCTCAAGAGCGAATACGCGCTTGATTTTTAATCGCATTGACAAATCGCGTATCTCAAATGTTGCCATTGAGTTTGCACAGAAGATTTTGTCAGTCAATCAAAACAGGCTACTTGATTTAAGGAAATCGCTCCAGTGAAGACACAAAAAACACTATTTTTAGCTTGGCAAGACACGGAGAGTCGCTCTTGGTTTCCCATTGGTCGGTTAACATTTGATGGTGCAAGATACAAGTTTGTCTACACCCAAGGTGTAAAAGAGGCACAACAGATGTGCAGTTTTTCACCTTTATCTTCATTTCCTCACTTAGAAAAAGTATATACATCAACCCATTTATTTCCAGTCTTCTCTAATCGGTTGATGTCCCGTTCTCGCCCTGATTACGCCAATTTCCTTCAATGGCTGAATATTTCAGACCATGAAGATGATCCACTGACAATTCTAGCCCGTAGTAGTGGGAAACGTGAAACAGACAGCCTCACCGTTTTCCCCTGCCCACAGCCAGATGCAGCAGGGCAGTATCAGTTACACTTTTTCGCCCACGGGCTGCGACACCTGCCTGAATCTGCAATTGAGCGGATTAATCGCTTGCGGCCAGAAGAGAAGTTATGGTTAGCTCACGCCAGTTGCTGCAAGTCGGGAGACTCGTCCAACGCACTGGCTCACGAATTTCAAAACCCTCACGATTCCCAGGCATTAACTCTCCATACTGAGGATCACTATATCGTAGGTTATTGCCCACGGTACTTACGGAGTGAAGTTTTTGAGCTTCTTTGTCAAGACCCTAGTTCAGTAGACCTGCGTGTAGAGCGTGTAAATTTACCACCCACACCGTTCCAGTTCCGTCTATTGTGTAGGATAACTGCTTTATCCAAGGATGACTTTCGTCCTTTTTCTGGTAAAGAGTATCAACCGCTCATCAAGGAAGATGTCGCTACAGCATCCCTGATTTCTCCCCCTTAAATCATTTCACACAAAAAATTAATTTTGAGCAACTGGACAACTAACAGGTGTAAGGGCAGATTTATGTGGTGTGGGATTAGGTGCTTGGGCTACCAGGGTGACTTTACCATTAGCACTAATTACCCAACCTTGGGCTTCGACTATGGGGATGGGGGGTTGGGAAAGTTGTGTGTGTGGTTGGGTGTGACTGATATTTTCATTGGGTAAAGTATAGGTTTGTAAGTCTTGCCAGATGGCATCACGACTTAAAGCATCGCTGGGTTTGGGAGGTAAACCACCCCGACCTGTGACGACAAATTCACTTTGTTTGCTGGCTGTTGCACCAGTATTTCTACAGGTTTGGGCGATGAGGTTGGCTGCATCGACTACATTGGCTGGTAAAGCGACAAGTCCGCTACTGGGATCTACGCCGGGTGTGTTGATGGTGATTTCACCGCTAAATGAGGGGTTGGCTTGGGAAATGGCAGTGATATCACTAGTGGAGAGCGATCGCGGATCTAATAATGTGGGATCTGTAGTTCCTAATAATCTCTCTAAATCTGTGCGGGTGCGTGGTGTCAGTCCAAATATACTCTGGGCGGTAATATCTACTCTCCCCCCGTTACCTGTAAAGGCGTTGGCTGTAATATCATTATTTTCTAAGGAGGATGCAACGATAAATTTGGTGTTAATCTGAATGTTGCCTCCGTCTCCACTTTGCTGAGTAGTGCCGGCTGTGGTGGATATTCTGCTGTTGCGTCGTAATAACAAAGTATCTGGGACGTTCAGTTTGATATCACCGCCTGTGTTACTTGCTGTCTCCGCAGAGATGACCGCTTGGTTATTTAAGATTAATCTGTCGGCTTGGATATCAATTGTCCCGCCTATACCGCTACCTTGGTTATCAACGGCTATTTTTGCTCCATCACGGATGGTTAAAATTTTCGGGTCGATAAAAATGCTGCCACTATTCCCCGTTGAGGTGGCAGTCGTATTGGCAAAAATACCGCTATCATTATCTGCTAAGGTGATGCGATCGCTAACTCTTAAATTAATATTGCCGGCTTTGTTGCTACTGCTAGTTGAGGTGAGGAGTTGTCCACCACGGGTAACTTCTAAGATATCTGCTATGACTTCGATATTCCCAGCATCCCCAAATCCGTCTGTCTTACCATCAATGAAAGAGCGATCGCTAACTGATAAGATTTTAGTTGTCAGTTTAATTGTCCCACCATCACCCACGGCTTCAGTATTGACAAAACTTTCAATACGACTCGCTCCAGTAATGGCGATGGAATTACTAGCATTAAGATAAATATCCCCAGCATCGCCTTCGCCAAAGGTAGAACTATTAAATATTGCACCGTTAGTTAATGCCAGATTAGGTGTATTGATGATTAAGTCTCCACCATTGCCAACTGCCCCAGCCACTACTGTGGTAAATGCGCCACTAGATACATTTATACTAATGTTATTGAATAAATCGACAAAAGTAATTACACCATCAAAAATAGCGCGATCGCTAGCATTAATTACAATATTGCCGGCGTTTCCTTGACCTATCGTCCCCGCACCAATTTGGGAACCATTATTTACCAATACTGTTTTTGCCGTAATTAAGACATTACCACCCTGCCCTTCGCCAAATGTTGAGGCATCAACTACGGCATTATTGAGTAAAGAGAAGGAATTTGTCGTGATATCGATGTTTCCGCCTGCACCAACAGCACCTGGTTCTACCCGACTGAATGCACCTGTGTCTATGTTTATCCCACCCTTGTCATCAAATACCAAAGAATCACTAGCAGTGATTGTCATATTCCCCGCATTACCCTTACCCGCCGTCGTAGTCAGTATCTGTGCGCCATCAGTCACCAACAAGGATTTGGTCGTGATGCTGAGTTTTCCCCCATTACCTCGTCCATTAGTTCCTACTAAACTAGCCAGCAAACTTTCTTCACTCAAAAATATGGTATCTTGAGCAATAATCGTCACATTACCTGCATTTCCCTCCCCTACCGTGAGGTTACCTATTTGAGCGCCATTAGTTAGGGAGAGTCTATTTGTCTTTAATGTGAAATCGCCACTGTCACCTGTTCCCTCGGTTTGAGTTGCTATCCCTGTAAAATCACTATTACTGTAACCCAGTCCTTCTAGAGCAACTGAATCACTAGCATTAATGATGAGATTACCTGCTTTTTGCTGTCCAACTGTGGTTGTATATATTTGACCGCCATTCACTAAAGCCAAAGAGCGAGTATTTAATATCAGGTTAGCTCCTCTACCGCCATCTTCAGATATTACTAAGCTACCAATAGCGCTATTGATGCCAGTCAAAAATACAGTATCAGCAGCATTAATTAGCAGACTACCATCAGCATCGGCAGACGTATTATTATATATGTTTATTTGGGAAGTATGCAAAAGCTCTAAATTTCTGGCGTTGATGATGATACTACCGCTATTCTCAGTCGTTACATTGATGCTGGCTTGATTCACCAACGACACATCAGCACGTTCTACAACTTCTGGAAACTGCAACTTAAATTGATTATTACTAAAATCTAACCCTACTGTCCCTGCGTTTGCTAAACCTCCAAGCTCAACTCGACCACCAAAAGACAGCAGATATGTCCCATCTAAGCCGATATTACCACCAACAAAACCTAAAGTTTGACCATCAGCTCCTGGCAGAAACGCTGCTTGTAACTGAATATCTTTAGGGCGATCGCCTAATTGTAAACCCAAAGGTACATTCACAGCCAGTAGGGGTGCTGGTTGGGGATTTTTACTGCTGAAAAGTAATCCATTGTCAAACACCAAGCTATCTGCTGTACTGGCGATAAAAGAACCAGCAACATCTAACCGAGCATTCTGTCCAAATACAATCCCATTGGGATTAATTAAAAATAAATTAGCATTGCCTAAAACACCCAACGTCCCCAATATATTGGAACCGTTTTGACCTGTAATGCGAGTGAGAATATTTTCCACCCCTGTGGGATTGGAGAAATAAACCCTTTGCCCATCATCAATGCTAAACTCTTGGAAGCTATGAAACAAATTGTTACCTCTGACTGCACCGCCATCAATGCGATCGCCTATTTCGCCTTTAACCTCTACACCCTGTATTAACACTGATGTTTCATTACCCAGGGTAGTGTCTTCTTTAATTTCAGCAATTACAGGCTTTTCACCGACAAAAGCAGTCCCAAAGGCTGATAAAACCAACCCAAAACCTAAAAATCTCTTAACAGTCTCAGCAAATTTTGGTAACACAAAAATCATTACTAGTACTAGTATTGTTTTTATTAAAAAAATACTAATACTAAAGTAAGTAAGTCAGTGTTAATATTTCCAACCATTTAAGAAAATTTAGTCGTGCAGCACACCGTCACCAATTACCCATTACCTGATAACTGATAACTGATAACTGATAACTGGTTTAACTTTCCACCCTCGCCATCATAGCAGGTGTATAGCGATCGCCTGATGTCACAGATGCGAGTTGATCTAATTTGGCTAAATCTTCTGGTGTCAAGGCAACTTCAGTCGCCCCGACATTTTCTTCCAGGTAAGGTAAACGCTTAGTTCCGGGGATGGGAACGATGTCGTCGCCTTGATATAATAACCAGGCGATCGCAATTTGACTTTTTGTTGCACCTTTAGCTTGAGCAATTTGTGCTACCTCTTCCACAATTTGCAAGTTCTTGTCAAAGTTATCGCCCTGAAATCTGGGATCATAGCGTCGATAGTCATCTTCTGCTAAGTCTGCAAAACTCTGAATTTGCCCAGTCAGAAAACCCCGCCCAATAGGACTGTAAGGGACAAAGCCAATTTTCAATTCTCGCAAAGCTGGTAAAATTCTCGCTTCGGGACTGCGTTCCCATAGAGAATATTCTGTCTGCAAAGCACTAATGGGATGGACTGCATGAGCGCGTTTAATAGTTTCTACCCCAGCCTCGGATAAACCCAAGTAACGAACTTTACCCTGTTGCACCAATTCAGCTAATGCCCCAACAGTGTCTTCAATTGGCACATTTTGGTCTACACGATGTTGGTAAAATAAGTCAATATAATCAACCCCCAGCCTCAACAGAGAAGCATCACAAACCCGGCGTACATTCTCCGGTGAACTATCAGTACCTGATACCATACCATTACTGATAGCCAATCCAAATTTAGTAGCAATAACTACTTCATCTCTTCGTCCTTTGATAGCTCGACCTACTAGTTCCTCATTAGTATAGGGGCCATAGAGTTCAGCTGTATCTAGTAATGTAACACCCAGGTCAATTGCTCTGTGAATCACCCGAATTGCTTCCGCCTCATCCGCATCACCATAAGCGGAAGTCATTCCCATACAGCCTAAACCAATCTCGGAAACAGTCAAACCCTGGTTTCCCAACTGACGTTTTTTCATAATATGGCTAAATTATTTTTTAACACATTGCCCGAAATCCTTGTAGAGACGTTGCACTGCAACGTCTCTACATTCATTTTCTCCAGATGTCTAATACAAAAATCAAATGTAGAGACGCAATAAATCACGTCTCTACAAAACATTATGACTTAATACTAATCACTCAGCACTCATGACTCATGACTCAGCACTCTCTACGTATCAATGCTGGAGGCTATCATTTTAGGTGACAAGTAAGGATAAGGAATCTTACCTTCTTGTTTGAGTTTTTCGTTCCGTTGATCAATTTCGGCGGCTATCTGGTCTAGTTTCGCCTTGAATTTAGCATGGGTTTCTGCGGATATTTTATCTGGTCTGGTTAAGACTGATAGGGGATGCAGAGATGGGGTAGAGAGGAAGTTGGAGAAAAATATCTGGAAGTGGGCAGTGGGGAAACTTTGCAAGGTGCTGAGTAGATACTCCATTGTAATGTCGCCTGCGGTTTCTGGGACTCCCTTAAACATGACGTTGGGACGGTTGGGGACGTATCCCAAAGCTTGATATTGGGAAAAGTTGATGGCTGAATGTTGAGCGCTGCCAAGGAAGATAATGTTAGTTAAAGTTTTAACCAGTAGTTCTTTTGTGGCGATCGCACTAGGAAATCCAGGTACAGCACCTTTTTCGGGGTCTGCTGTTTCTTTTGCCCAAGCTTGAATTACTGGGTCTGCTGCCACTGCGGCATCATCTTTATACACATCATTGACCACATTGCCAGTATATTCTAGGTAGGCATTCCAAATCTTAAAGCCATCTTCCCGGAAGTAGAAGTCTTGTACACCTTCAGAACCTTTTTCATCAAATCCCCGTGACTGCAAGTCTTCGGGGAAGCTAGAACCGAAAAAGTCCCATCTTTTCCAAGCTTTCCATATTAATCTTAATCCTCCAGATGTGCCGGTGGCAAAGGTGCGATCAGTAAAGGGAACGACTTTAGAAACCAAGGTCTGACGAGCCAGGTAGTTAATCCCAATGGTGTCTTCCAGGTGGGGTTTGAGCAATTGACCAATGGGATGATCTTTAGGGAAGGCGTTATGGTGACTAATTGCAAATGGCTCCATTGCCAAGTGACTTAAACCCAAATGGTAAGTAAACTGATGGTATTGACCATCAGCACAAGCTGCATGAATCTTCGCCAGCAAGTACTTGTAAGGAGTTTGGGAATTAGGAGTATAGATTTGATTTTTGCGGTCTTTGTGACGGGTTAACTGAATACCCACCAAATTCAACCGAGACTTACCATTTTCCAATAATTCCCGATAAACCAAAACGGTTGGTGCATAGAAAACTTTCCCTTGTAGTTGGGGGACATCTTCTAAGTCTGCGTAGTCTAGAATAAATAACCGTTTTTCTGCTATCAGTTCGGGAAGAGTTTTTCCTTGGGCTGTGAGTTGTGCTAAATCTGGTGGAACCGCTTTAATATCTGTGCAAAGTTTAATGATCATCGGGTTGACACCTTGGATCAGCTGGCGGCAAAATTCAGCATCATCTTTCCAAGTCTGGGGAATTTTATCTGGCGATGGTATCCAGTAAGCATAATAGGCTGTCCAAGGATCACCACCAGCTTGAATTGTCTTTTGCAGTCTATTTAAAAACCCTAGTTCTGAATAAACATACTCGGCTAACCGTTCTGACATTAAGCCAAATTTCTTTGGTGGTAAACCCTGTCCAGGCGGTAATCCCTTCACCATTGGGGGAAAATCTTCTAGTGGTAAATCTGGCGCATCGGTACGGCGAGGATACTTGACATATTCGTACTTTTGACCTTCACCCACAGCTTCTTGCTGCATAATCAGTAGTACTTGGGTTTTCAGGTCATCTAGGAGACCATGCAAAAAGGCGATCGCCATTTCTTGCTCCATCTCTTTCGTCGGGGGTAATTTCTCCCCAGAACTGAGGTCTAGCAACAAGGAAACGCTAATCTGTCCGTGTTTAGTACTATTGAGAACTAAATTTTTACGTGTTATCTGACCATCGACTAATTCGTGTAAGTCTAACTCAGCTGAACCGAGAAAATCATCTCGACCCAAATTAGCATCCCAAACACTAAATCTCAATTTGCCAGCAGTACTCAATACATCTAATGTCAGCTTTTGTCTCCATACTGGATTAGTAGTTTGGAAACAGACGTGTGATTCTTTTGGTTGTCCTTCATCTAAATGAACTACAACATAAGGATCGGGTAGAAAAAAGCCTGTTTGGACTAAATTACTACCACTAATTAGTTCAACTTCTAGTGTGCCAAAACTAGGATTAAAATATTTATCCAGAGATTGAATTGCATCTGTGTAAGCTTTTTGTTGAGCGCTCACAACTTGCCCAGAAACAATTGCTCCCACTTCCACTTCCGATGACCAATGAATTGTAGTTTCAGTGGCACTTTTAGCAGACATTTCCACAGTAGTAACAATACTCGTGAGTGTAGGAACGCTCGGTTTAGCCTCCACTAAAGAGTATTTCAGTACATATTGTTTGTCATCACGGGCTTCTAGACGTTCTTTATATTCTCTACCTGTGACTGTCTTAAAAGAGCGTACAGCCCCAACCTCGTCTTTTCCTGGTGGTTCTAATGTCAAAGATTCATAAATAGGCCACCATTTTCTGATCTCGGAACCAAAAGGACGAAATGCTTGCCATACTTTCTCAATAGGCGCACGAACAACACCTGTAACACTTGCACCGTAGCTCATGAAGTTACCTCTAAAACTGTTTGAATAGAGTTTGCTGGAAATTAAACAAGTTCGCAATTTTAGCTCTGAATAATTGGTAAGAATTCCATCTCCATTACCAATTAGTAATGACCAAATCCAGAGAATATATCTACATAACTAGTAACTTGGGTTACTAATCCTGCATTTCTCACAAGCCACAGATATCGCAGATGTAGGTTGGGTTAAGCGCAGCGCAACCCAACATAGATATTGAAAACTTAACCAATATCTCGGTGTTGGGTTTTCTTACGTCAACCCAACCTACTGATCTGAATCTGGTGAGAAATTCAGGTAATGTAGCTTGGTTTTTTGCATCAACCTAACAAGGATAGATACTGAAAGCTTAACCAATATCTTGGTGTTGGGTTGACGTAAGGAAACCCAACCCAGACATCAAATCGTTAGTGGCACTTAACTCTACTGTCAAATGCAGATTGGAACCACTTAAATCTATCGTTGAACAGTTTTTCGATATCGGCTTGTACTTTGTGAGGATCTTTTTTCTCTTTGGGTAAGAAGACGTTGTTGTACTTGACTTTAGTCAAATTATCATCTACGGGTACAAGCTGGACAGTACCTCTGTAGAGGCTTACAGGTAAGGAACTCTTTCTCACTTCATAAACTAAAGTTCTGTCTGCATCATCCGCATATACGAGTCTTTCTTCCACTACATTGTTGTGTGGGAAAAATATCTTTCTGCCATCAGCCGGAATCATTCTCACATCAGTCGCATACTGTACCCAAGAAACATCTTCCCAGTTACCAATGACTGACCACAATTTATCAGCAGAAGCGTGAACTTCAATCTCAAATGAGCTTCTGAGTCCATCACGTTCGAGAACGAAAGTATTCAGTTCTTCGATCCTTTGGGGTTGGGCTGAGTTAGCCATTGTATGCAGAATAGCGGTACGTTCTTCTGCATCTTTACCTTGAAGGGCAAAATCGATAGTTAGAGTAACTTCAGAACCATCACCCTCACTAGCTTTAAACACTCTCGCAGTGGCTTCATAGAAGGCGAAAATAGAATTGGGTTCTGGGAGGTTAATCTTCCAGATATGTTTTTCTTCATCGTAGACAACTAGAGTTTCACGAGTAACTGATTCTCTATATTCAAAGTAAATAGTAGCGCCTACTCCATTAGCAGGTTTGTCGCTTTCTAGTTTGACATCAGGGTGTCCGCTTAAAGCCTGTTGGACTGTTAAATAGTCGTCGAATGCAGCCCAGAATTGTTTGGGTGATAGAGGAGTGGGATTATTGCTGGTACGTGAGAGGCGTTTACCAGAAGCTAGATATTCAACTTCAACGGGGCTGAAGATTAAAGGCATATTGATTTCTCCTGAGTAAAATAATGAATCTTGTGAGAGGTAAGAAACTTAAGCGCACAAATTCCCAATATCAATTCTTTAGAAGCGAGTTACAGGTTTAAAGTTTGTACACTCTGCTCTATATAGACTGAATTGCAGGGTGGGCAATGCCCATCAAACTTATCATTTGGTAGGCATTGCCCACCCTACATATATTGCAAAAATCAAAGTTGGAATTTCACAGTTCGGGTTTTCATTGCTGAAATACCAGTTTCGTAATTTTGCTAACTTATCAGTCCCATCGACTGAAATTATGCGCTGCTGATATTTAAGTTTTGTGATATTTACCTCAGTTGCCAATGAGGGATGGAAAACGGACTTCAATTTATTGTCTTTAATTCTCCAATAGAGTCTTTGCGTAGGGAATTATTTTTTGTGATTTTTAACGTTTCTGCAATTTTTTTAGCTACTTCTGGATTACTCCAGTAACTATTGTGTGCATCACCACCTTGAATCAATGCTATTGGTGTACGTCTGAATAAGCTACCGATGAAGTAAAGCCAGCTATAGTTTTGAGTGACTATATCTTGAATATCTATGTACTTACGTCTGCCATCAACAAGTTGAGGAAGTAGTGTGCATAATGGATAAGCTATGGGATCACCTGGATGAATAAAGTTACTCCAAGGTAGTTTCTTTTCTCCTAATTCTCGATGCAAGTTATCCAAAAATATCTCTAAACGTGGGGTAATGTCATGAGTATTGATATTTTTACCTTGCAGAGTTTTCCTCTCCTTTGTAGTGTCGTCAACATCCATCAGATAAAACAAGGCTACTGGAGAACCCATTGTATGAATGCTGGTTAAACGTACCCCTTCTTTGGAAGTCGGTTCTATCCCAAAGATAGTATTTCGTGTTTCTTTTACAGCCTCATATCCAAGTATTCCCTCTTCATCCCAACGAGAAGCAAAGAGGACATCAAATAAGATAATTGTTCCTAAACTATGACTAACTAAATGTACTCTGTCTTCTTGGGGATTGTAGTCTTTTAGTCCTGCCATTGCTTGTTTTGTCAGGATTTCAACTACTTCAGCTGCTTTGTATCGACTGACGTATAAGGCGGCATCACCAATAAACTCAAGCATTTGTTGAGAACGAAAGCGCTGAAACCAAAGTTTGTTCCAGACTGGTGATTTTTGTACTTCTTTTAACAGCAATTTATCGCCTTTATCACCAATATTACCCCAGTAAAGAATTACGGGTTTGATTTTGTGGCTATTACCTAATTGCTGCTGAATTAATTCGATAAGTTTGTTGGCGTAGGTAGGTTTTACCCCTTCGTATCGGGTATTCACACCATGAATAAACACAATATAATCACAAGCCATTGCAGTTGCTCTCTTTTTCCAAGATGTTCTGAACTACAAATCAAAGTGCGGCATTTCGCATTTTTTGATAAGTTTGTTACAAACTGATGCAATCAATGTTTGTTAATGTTTTGCTGCTTGGTAATCAATAGCTATAGTTAATGCAAACTGGTACTCTAAACAGCACAAGTTAGAGCCATACCTGCGTTTGGCTGCACCTATGCTACTTGCAAAAACACATACCATTGCCAACTCATCACAAATTGTTAGCCACCACAAACATGAGCTAAATACATTATTTGCATAGCTGAAAATCTTATGTTGAGTTATTTTTACTAAGCTGAAAAACAGTCTGATTGGTAATTAAGGATTAGGGTAAAGGTTAATACGTTTTCGTTAAATCTATCTATACCTGAAAAGGTATGTGAAGGTTTTTACCGTAAAATTTTTAACAATGTATTAACAATCTTTACTGCGATGATTCAAAGTTGTGAATGTTAACAAATCTTCGTCAAAAAAGCATTGAAGTTGTTTCTCTGGACATCCTCAATAATTTAGCTTGATGACGATGATGTTAACATCATATTTGGCATATGTGTATAAATTAAATATTAAATATAGTTGGCACTTTAATTTTTGGATGAGATTGGGAATTGGGGATTGGGGATTAAGGATTGGGAAATATTCACCCGATATCCTGATCCTTGTAAAGACGTAGCAATGTAGTAGAGACGTAGCACTGCTACGTCTCTACTGTTTAGGGACTTCCAGAAAATAAAATATTCAATGGGTGAGAGCAAATATGATCATGGGATTTTTCCTCCCCTGCCTCCCCTGCCTTTTAGTGGGAAGTCCCTTACATCCTGTATTTGTAGTTAGGGTTAAAAAGATACCGCTACATTCGTGTGTTTATTCACATAGTCTACAAAGAGTTGCTTGAGTCGCGGATTAATGCCAGAGTGTTCTAGAAAGCTAAACCCTAGACTCCTGGCTTTGGCTAGGGTTTGCTCTGGTGTTAATCCTTCTTTGATGGCGACACTCAGTAAGGCTATTCCAGTCGATCGCATCCCTGCGGCACAGTGTATCACGGCTGGTTTAGGCAAATGCTCTAAGGTTGCCAAAATACTCGTAATCAGTTCTTCGTTTAAGGCTTCTAGTTTGAGTGGCACGTTCATATAATGTAACCCTAACGCTTGTGCCACTTTCTCCTCATCTAGGGAAAATCCTAACTCGTCAGGCGATCGCAAATTTAAAACCGATTTAAACCCTTCTTGAATAGCTTGCTCTAGCTGTCTGGGTATGACTTGTCCTGTGGTTGTCAAGTTTTCGTTAATCCGTATGGCGTTGATCACATTTACTCCTGGTTATTTTCTCATCGTTCCTGGTTCAGTAAAAACGCTATTGAACAAGCTTGGAGCAGCTATTCAACTCAGCACAGCGCAATGTGACAAATATCAGAACCTGTAACTGAATTAGCTCTGAATTTGCTTTGTGAATTTCTTTAATTGCTAGTTATTTAATAATATACGGTTTATCGATAGACTTATGTGTGATTAAAATATAATATACATATTACCGATAGGTTTACCGTTATTTATAGTCCCTTAATTTGTGAGGGATTATGCTGCACGCTGATATGTGATAGTTGTAACGATTTAGTTTATTCCTCTCAGCAGGGATTGATTTTGGACTAGCGATCGCGGCAGAATTATTGAGAGACTCTCAAGAAACACATTGCGTTGAGGTGCTAGTGTGTTCAAGCAGCGAGTCAAAATTTTCCAGAAATCAGAAGACAGATTGTGCAACCAGTGATTTGTGTATGAATGCTGAGGAAATATTTCTCCGTCGGGCAGAAGAAACAGATGCTTGGGTGATGAGTGCAATTCATATTGCAGCCATCAAAGCTTTACCGACAACTTTTTACAACCACCAAGAACTATTAGCTTGGCGAAATTATCGAGAAAAGCCAGATGGTTCTAATATTGTCAAGAGAATGAAATCAGAAACATTCTGGGTGGCTATCGAGTGCGATCGTGTTGTTGGTTTTGCTAGTTATATTATTGATGAATTAATCACTTTATATGTCCATCCTCATTATCAAAATAGAGGAATTGGCAGAGCTTTAGTAGAGCGTTTTTGTCAGGAAGCAAGTCAGCAAGGGATAGATCAAGTAATTACTACAGCTAGTCTTTATGCTGAGGGATTTTATTTGCGACTAGGATTTAATCTGATCAAGAAAGAAGCTCATCAGTTGCGAACTGGGGTAATAGTTCCAGTTTCTAAGATGAGTAAAAAACTGGAGAAATCTAGAGTGAGTTAGGCTGAGGTTATACCAATTCAAAATTCAAAATTCGTCTTGAAAAGTTTCCTACGGCGGGAAACCCGCCTACAGAACTTTCCGCAAAATTCAAAATTAAGAAACCCTTGTAAAACAAGGCTTTCCGTGTTTGGATCTGTATCATATTTTTAGTGAATTGGTATTAGCTGGGGTGTAGCATCACCCAACATGGAATTTTTCGTAGCAAGGGATACATTTTAAATTTGATGATTTTTTAAAAATCATTTACATATTGTCTTGTGATAATTTATCTTACTTTCAAACCTGTTTTTCTCAAAACCTATAATGCAAGTACGTGCCAGCGAGAATGATTAAAACTATCCGTTCATCTGCCCTTACCCGGACAAAATTAATAGAAGCGGCTTCACAAGTATTTGCCAATTTAGGTGTACAAGGAGCAACTACCCGTGAAATAGCACGTGTTGCTGGTGTAAATGAGGTAACTTTATTTCGCCATTTTGCTAATAAAGAGCAACTGTTAAAAACAGTTATTGAAAATGCTTTGGTACTTCAGATAGAAGTTTTAGCTAGTCCCGAAGCATGGACGCAGGATTTGAGAATTGACTTAACACGATATGCCCAGCTTTACAATACAATGTTGGAAGCCCATGAAGATTTGATTCGTACTTTTATTGGAGAAGCCAAACGTCATCCAGAAGCAGCCAAGCAAATTATTGAAGCAGCAGCTCAACCTTTAGGAGAAAAACTGGTAGATTATTTGCGATCGCATCAGCAACAAGGTACTGTGAGAAACGACTTTGATCCAGTACCAGCAGTGGATATGTTTACAGGAATGTTATTAGCGGGGATGCTTTGCCGCAACGCCAAGCTGAAGCAAAGTAGTTATAGTTGTCAGAAATATATTGAAACCTGCGTAGATATTTTTGTGCAGGGAATTATTAATTCGTAATTACTTAATTTCCCTATTGCCTATTTTTACAAAAGAGGATGATTCTGGAAATCAGGATATTTAGCATCAATTTGATGAGCTTTTTTAGCAAATTGGTCAAATAACAACTTCACCAACTTTAACTGTCTAAATGCTTGCTGAGGATCGCCAAGATGAGTTTCTGGTAAACGCTGCCCTATTTCTTTAAAAACTAGACCGAGAGGTACATTAATTTCATCTTGGAGTTGGAGATAACGAGCAAAAAGTGAACCATAAGCAGAAATCAGTGAGCCTACTCCACCTCTGGCTTGTCCCCAACCTATATAATAAATTCCCTTATAATCATCTAAAAACGCACCTGCATAACATTTGACTACCGCACCTTCAACACGCTGAAGTTCTGGGGCAAGAAATGGATAAGTGACATAGTAACCAGTGCCACAAACAATCAGATCAAAAGCTTCTCGGCTACCATCGATAAATTCTACTTCTTCACCATCCAAGTGACTAATAGCAGGTTTAGGGATAATTCGTCCATGTTTGATGTAGTAGGGAACTTCACTATTAAGAGTAGGGTGTTTGGCAAACACTTGATGCTGGGGCAAAGATAAACCATAATCTTCATGCTTGCCGAATGTCATGCGGATGATGGCGTAAGTCATGAGACGTTGATACCATTCTGGCATCCACCATTTAATTAAATCGGCAACTGGAACTCCGGCAAATGTTTTCGGGATGAACCAAACTGATTCCCGCATACTCAGCACACACTTAGCACCTACACGCGCCGCTTCTGCGGCTACATCACAAGCTGAGTTACCCCCACCAATGACTAAAACTCGTTTACCCCGCAGTTGATTAGGGTGTTTGTAATCTTTGGTATGGATAATCTCACCCTTAAATTCTCCCTGAAATTGGGGAAACCGTTTACACCAGTGATGACCATTACAAATCAGCACACCTTTATAGAGGCGCTGTTCACCATGAGTAAAGGTAACTTCCCACAGATTTTTTTCGACTGGTCGCAAATAACTAACGCTATGATTAAGTTGAATCTGCCGACGCAAATCAAAATGATCGGCAAAAGAGTTTAAATAATCCCGCATATTTTGAGCGCTGGGAAAGTCGGGATAATTTGCCGGCATGGGGAAATGGGTAAATTGGGTAATCTTGCGTGATGAGATGATATGTGCAGTTTCATACACACCATGATACCAATTTCCACCGATATCATCACTAGCATCGACTTGATCGTAAGGAATATTAGCAGCATGAAGTGCTTGTGCCATGCCTAATCCGACAAAACCAGCCCCGATAATTAGATGTTTATGAGTTGTATCAACTATGTTTTGAGTTGTACTGTAGCTACTCAGTGTTACCATCTTTAATTACCTCCGAACCTATTATTGATCCAGTCCACTAACGGTGGAAAATATCGTTTTAACAGATGCAGTCTTTGAGCTGTGGGATCAGGAAATACATGAAGTTGATTGCGAATAATTCCTTGAATTGTGGCACGCATGACATCTGCGGGATCTGTGACTAAATGTTCTGGTAAACCGCGAAAAGTTTTAGCCAAGGTTCCATAGCGTTCTGACTGAAGAATGGGAGTACGGCTGAAAAAGGGATAAACAGCTGTAACCTTCACATTGTAGTCTTTTAATTCATTGAATAGCCCTTCGCTGAAACCACGCAATCCGAACTTACTAGCTGAATAATGAGCCATACCTGCGATCGCACACCACCCCGCTAAGGAAGATATATTCACAATATGGCCTTTTTGTCTAGCAATCATATCGGCAGCAAATAAGGCACTTAATCGCATGGGTGTCAGTAAATTTATTTGCATGAGATATTCCCATTTTTCCGGGGGAATCTCATCCATGCGACCGAATAGACCGATACCAGCATTATTAATTAAAATATCAATGGGTAGATTCAGGGCTTTGACTTGATGATAGAGAGTTTCACATCCCTGATAATGAGAAATATCGATCGCTAAACAGGCTAATATCTCACCAGTCTTCACTTCACTTTGAATTTCTGCTACTCGCTGACGCAAAACAACTTCATTGATATCAGTCAAAATCAACCGACTACCAGCTGCTAATAATTGCTTGGTCAGTTCCTGTCCAAACCCACCAGATGCACCAGTGATGAGGATAACTGCTTTGTTAATGTGGGTCATGCTAATTCGTAATCAACGTGAATTCTCTGGGCGATGGAATCCATTGTATCTTGGTTAGCTGTAACCGAAGTTTTCAGATGATCCAGACTGAGGAAAAACGCTGTTACTCTAGGGGTGTTTAAGAAAGTTGCCATCAGATATCTAACCACAAAGACACAGAGACACAGAGAAACGCCAAAAATTTTTTCCCTTAGTTCCCAATTCGCTGCATAAACCGTAAAAGTCCCACGTGTAACTCAGCAAGAACACAAAACACAAGGTTTATAGGAACACTAATATGGGAACATTTAACGGCAAGATTGACGATGACTTCTTCGCAGGAACTAATGGTGAATCTTGGACACTTTCTGGGAATAGTGGTAATGACTACCTAGCTGGTGCAGACAAGAACGACGTAATTGATGGTGGTATTGGTAACGACAACTTACTGGGTGGCGCTGGTAATGACATCATCTATGGTGGCGCTGGCAACGACAACCTGTATGGTAACGACGGTGATGATACTTTAGTAGATATAGATGGTACTGTCGATGGTGGTAATGGTTTTGATACCCTAGTCGCCAACTACAGTTCCTTGAACAATGGTGCTGGTATTGATGTTGGAGCCAACGGACAAAACGCCATCTACAGCCGCCTTGCCAGTAATCCCAATCCCCTACTGACTTACAGCAATATTGAGCGATTTGACATTGCCGGCACACAATACGCTGATGTGCTGCGGGGTGGTGCTTATAATGACAATCTAATTGGTGGTGCTGGCAATGACAGCATATACGGTGGTGCGGGAAATGATTATCTCTATGGTGAAGCTGGTAATGACTACATTGAAGGTGGTGATGGCGACGACAGAATTTATGGTGATGCCTTCAATGCTGCTGTTTCTGGTTCTGCCAGAGATACTATCTATGGTGGTAACGGCAACGATGCAATTTTTGGCGGTGAAGATAATGACTATCTCGATGGTGGCAATGATAACGACTACATCGATGGTGGTGCTGGGAATGACTCTCTTTACGGTGGTGCTGGGAATGACTCTCTTTACGGTGGTGCTGGTGATGATTACCTCCTTGGTGGCGCAGGTAATGACTACTTATATGGTCTAGAGGGAAATGATACCTTAAGTGATACAGAGGGTGTGGTTGATGGTGGTGTAGGTACTGACACATTAGCAGTTGACTACAGTACCTTCAATAATGGTGCTGGTATAGATGTGGGATATTTAGGACAAAGTGCCATCTACAGTCGCCAAACTGGGAATCAAATCCTTCAGTACAGCAATATAGAAAAATTTTCGATTATCGGTACATCATACAATGATGTCTTACGTGGTGGTGCTGGTGACGACTCTTTAGCTGGTGGCATGGGTGATGACTACATCATTGGTGGTGCTGGCTATGACAATCTAGCTGGTGGAACTGGTAATGATACTTTAGAAGATATAAATGGTGTGGTTAGTGGTGATGCGGGCTATGACGTATTAGTAGCTAACTACAGCACCTTGAATAATGGTGCTGGCGTGAATCTCGGCTTAAATGGACAAAATGTTATCCGCAGCCAAGCAAATCAAAATGTTTTACTCACCTACTACGATATCGAGCAATTGAACATCACCGGTACACAATATGCTGATACCCTGCGCGGTGCTGGTGGTAATGACAATTTAGCTGGTGGTGCTGGGGATGATTATCTCAGTGGTGGCGCTGGTTCTGACAATTTAGCTGGTGGCGATGGCAATGATACCTTAGTTGATATAGATGGTACTGTTGATGGCGGTACAGGTACTGACACACTAGTAGCTAACTATAGCGCCTTCAATAACGGCGCGGGTGTAGATGTAGGAGCCTTTGGACAAAATGCTATCTACAGCCGTCTTACAGGTAATCCAATACTCTATTACAGCAATATTGAGCAATTCAATGTCACAGGTACACAATATAATGATGTGCTGCGGGGTGGCGCTGGCAATGACAACCTAGCTGGTGGTGCTGGCAATGACACTATATACGGTAGTCTTGGCAATGACAACTTATATGGTGATGCTGGCGATGACTATATTGACGGTGGTGATGGCAACGATACCATTCTCGGTGACTCTCTCACTGTTGTTGTCTCTGGTTCTGCCAAAGATACTCTCTACGGTGGTAACGGTAGCGATATCATTTATGGTGGTGAAGACAATGACTACCTGGATGGTGGTAACGAGGCTGACTACCTGAATGGTGGATCTGGTAATGATATCCTCTTGGGTGGTGCTGGTGATGATGTCATGGCCGGAGGTACTGGCGATGACTCCCTCGATGGTGGTGCTGGCTATGACAACTTAGCTGGTGGCGATGGCAATGATAGGTTGATTGATATAGCTGGTGTTGTCGATGGTGGTGCAGGTAGTGACACATTAGAAGCTAACTATACCAACTTCAATAATAATGCTGGTGTGGATGTGGGATATCTTGGACAAAGTGCCATCTTTGACAGGTTTAGTGGAAATATCCTACTTTCTTACAGTAATGTTGAGCAATTCAGTATTCTGGGTACACAATATGCTGATGCTCTACGTGGTGGCGCTGGCACAGACAACCTGTATGGTAATGGTGGTGATGACTATTTAGCAGGTGGCGCAGGCTATGACTATTTAGTAGGTGGCGATGGCAATGACAGATTGGTTGATACAGAGGGTTATATTGATGGTGGTACTGGTACTGATACATTAATAGCTGACTACAGTACTTGGAATAATGGTGCTGGTGTGGAGGTTGGAGCCTATGGACAAAATGCTGTCTTCAGCCGTGCGACGGCTCATTCCGTATTACACTACTACAATATTGAGCGCTTTGAGATCACAGGTTCACAATATGCTGATATCCTGCGGGGTGGCGCTAGTAATGACAACTTAACTGGTGGTACTGGTGATGATATACTTGTCGGTGGCGCTGGCAGTGATATTCTCACTGGTGGTACTGGTGCAGATAAGTTTGTGATTAACTCTAGGTTGGAAGGTTTGGATATCATCAAAGACTTTAATCGCTCGGAAAGTGATAAGATTCAAATCTCTAAACTCGGATTTGGTGTTAGTGACCTCAATAATTTCAGTTACAACGATGTAACTGGTGGCTTGTTCTTCCAAGGTACTCAATTCGCTACTCTGGAGAATAAACCTACTAATTTTGCAGTTAGTTTAGACATTCAGCTTGTTTAAAACTGCATAAATAATTCATGAGAAATTAGACCTCCGACTTTTCCCAGAAGTCGGGGGTCTTGTCTAGTGGCTATAACCCAATACGGTTCAGTTAAGGTTGTCACCTTATCGATCTCAGAAGAACCAAGACTTGGGGGATTCTCCCCCAAACCCCCGATTGGGAGAAGTTTGTGGGGAAGGTTTCCTTCCACAAAACTTCGGACGGTTGCGTCCCCCAAACCCCCTCCAAAAATAGATCTGTTTTATGTCTAGCAATTCATTTATTTTCTTAACTGAACCGTATTGGGCTATAACCATAAAAATTTTTAGCTGAGTTTCTAATTAAAAGCATTGCTAAATCTGGGTTGTGGCAAATAGCAAATTTTGCAACTAACCTACAGACTGGGTATTTCATATATTAATTGGGTATTTTTCCAGCGTCTCATATTACAATGAGGATGATAAAGCAAGTCAAAATAAGCAATAAGTATATAATAAGGTAGTCTTAATTAAAATGTTTGACGGATTTTGGGATAACGTTTTTCGCTACCCCCGCTACTTAATTACTATCGTCTTAGGGATTTTCCTGAATACCTTTGAGCCACTATTCCCATTTCTAAAGCGCCCAGTAACTTTAATTGCCCTTGTGGGTTTGTTTGTTGGTGCGCTGGCGTTTATCACTTTTACATTACGAGCAATGTTGGGATTGAGTACAGTCTAGACTAAAAACAGGTAAAGCCACCACAAAATTAGGCCACAGCATCTGACAAAATTAACAAAAAGCCGATTATAACGAGCTAGTTTAATTTTGACTACTGCATAGCAGTGCTGTCCTTTCTAACTCAAATTTATGTTGTTGTCGAACCTCTTGTGAGGAGGTAAAGATTTTATGGCTACAAATCGCCGCGTCTCCCGTGTTGCTGAACTAATCAAGCGGGAAGTTAGCCAAATGCTAATCAACGGTATTAAAGATGATCGTGTTGGTACAGGAATGGTTAGTGTCACTGATGTAGATGTTTCTGGTGATTTACAACACGCCAAAATCTATGTCAGCATATATGGTACAGACGAAGCTAAAGCAGAAACAATGGCTGGGTTAAAATCAGCAACTGGTTTTGTGCGTAGCGAATTAGGGGCGCGAGTTAGGTTACGCCGCACTCCAGAAGTGATTTTTATCGAAGATCGTTCAATAGAACGGGGAACTAAAGTATTATCGCTTTTGAACAAACTGGAGTATGAGCGATCGTCTATTGATGATGTTCCGCCAGCTGATGATGTTGAGGATTAGGTATTGGGGATTGGTCAACCCCTACGGGGAATTCAAAATTCAAAATTCAAAATTAGTAAGAACACTACTCCCTCACTTCCCCACTCAGCACTCCCACACTCATCGCTCATCACTCTCTCATCTTTACTTCTTCTTGTCTCTTTTGCTGCAATGTCAATAGAGAACAATTAGTCTCCGCATAATCCGCTAAACATTTGACAGACGTGAATATCTCGCGTCTGTTTAAATTTGTCTATACCAGGGAATTCGGAAGACAGAGACATAATTCTTAGAACTTACGCAGTATAACTAAGTTTTCTGGCTTTTTTGTCAATAGTCAATAGTCAATGGTCAAAGGGAACCAGCCGTCTATGGGGGTTTCCAGGGCAGTTCACTCAAGTCAAGCCACTGCGTTGCTTTGGTTTCCAAAGTTGTAGCAAGTGGCGCGGGAAACCTGCCCACCCGACTGCTTTCCCGTTGTGCGGACTGACGTTTTAAAATCAAGATTTTTGGACTATGGACTATGGACTATTGACCACCCTCAGAAGGGTTTTTTGGTTCAGTGCGTAAGTCCTAATTCTACCTTCATTGGGGGTGCGAACCCCTGGGTCTTTGTTTGTCAGTGATGTTACCATTCGGCCACGAAGTTAAATATTTGAGGTTGTGTAACTCCACTAACAAAAAATCGCTAGTTCAACAAAACTTTACAATTTTATAGTCATTTACTTACGTAACTAGATGTTAGGGAATGATCACTTAAGTAATACTTGCTACAAATGATGCTCTTTAGGTAAGTCTCCAGTAGGATATGGCTTTATCTGACTACTGTTAATGTATATAGATGTCTCTCACCTTTTGACAGATGTTTATCTCCAGCAATCAGTTAGCTCAGATAATGTCAATCAATCAAAAAATTATGGGTTGCTTTAAGAAATTATTAACTTATGGCACATTCCGAGTATTCCTAATGTACGGTAACGTTAGCTCTGCAATAGTTTATACCTTAATTTCTGCCGGGCATTATAGGTTTGTTTAAATTAGGCTTTTTAAGCATGATTCTACTGTGATGATTTCTTACCTCTGCTATCGATATTGTTTCAAGTAAACTTAGTTTAGGATTTGCACGATATGTATGGAACTAATGTCAAGATTCGTTGACATTTTTAACATATCTTTAAATTATTTGAGGATATGTAGCGTCAAAATGAAAATAGTTCCGTATAGTAAACTACAAAACCCTAAGCACAAGTCTAATTCCTGTCCTGTTTGTTCTTCATCTTTTGGTGGGAACACTATCTAAGTGTAAATTTGTGAGTAAAAACCATGAGTGTGAATACGGTGCCTTCTATCAACTACTATTCTCTGGATGTAATTCAGGACGAAGCACGCCGACTAGTACAAAAAGGAATGGTCAGCAGACAACAGCCTATATACACACTCTGCCAATACATTCCTGCTAGAGAGTGGGTTTGTGTAGAGTGTGAGTTGGAAAAGTGTGACTTCTTGTTGCGCGATCGCATTGGTGACCTGATTGGTCGGGAAGAATGGGATAACGACTAATCCACAATTCGTCATTACTCATGATTTTGGATTGAGATTTGATTTTTGGATGCCTGGATGTGACTATAAATTTTTCAACCCCCAAGTAGAGGGAGTATCTCTGGTTTGAATGACTCCTTCTCGATCCAGAATCTTCTATTTTCGTTTTGTACAAGTTTTCAAATTAACGAATGGTTAAAAGCAAGCTTTTGTGTGAGTCCGGTGTGATAACTTGATGATTTTATGTAAAAAATCTTTGACCGGAGCAGTTAGACTAATAAACTGCTCCGGTAATTTTTCTGATAGCATTTATATCAACCTCGTTACATAATTAAGTAGGGCTTGCTAAAAAAGTCTTCTCGTGAGTGTAGGAAACACGGAATAGGTAACAGGTAACAGAGAACAGTTGCTTCACACCCAAAGCTTATCCAACTTGCTCTAAATACTGGTTAATATCTTCAATTACTCGTGTAAGTTCAGCTTCTGTAGTCAAGCGGATACTAACATCACGAACAGTTAGTAGTACTTTTGCGGCAAAAGGGGTAGGCCAAATATTCGGATTGCAGAAAATTTCTAAAAATACCTCACCAGTGTAACGATACTCCAATGGTGGCTGTGGTGAGGCTTTACTGCCGCCGGCAGCAGGTTTGGCGCTGACTGCCTTGAGTCTTTCCATTAACTGATCTATCGCTGCTTTTAATTCCTGTGCTGCTTGGGGGGAGAAATTGAAAGACACAGAACCTTCAATCAGGTTCAGTCTTAAAGGAGTGGAAGACATAAGTAGTTTATTAAAACTGGATTAATAATTATCTATGTTACCGGAATGTTGACACTCCTCTGACTTCTCAATAGCGGCAACGACAACTAGACAATTCACGGCCCCGAAAATACTGCTTGTTCAATATCTTCTCGACTGAGGGAATATTTGAAAGCGCGTTGAATATCCTGTCCATTTTCTCCAGCTTGGATGTAGCGAACAACAATCTGTTCAACATCAAGCCATAATTCAGCTTGCCAATTAGGTCGAGTTACACGCCAGCAGTGCAATTGTATTTCATCTTGTGTGCAACCTTGGTTTTTGAGCCATTGCTCAATTTGTGGTAAGGAATGACTGTATAAGGGAGTATCAGCAGAAACAAGAGTCATAAGTGATGGATGATGGGTATTGGGTATTGGGTGAGGATTTTGTTGGAATTCTCAATTACCGAATCGAAGGACTATATCTAGATGATTAGCAACTTGGATTAACTATTTGTAACAAATATGAAATTGGTTGTTGTAGGTGTGTTGGGAAAAGTGTATCACCGCGAATGAGGCTGATAGTTACAGCTAGTACTAGACAACCAACAAAAGTTAACCCCAAAATAAATAAAACAAAAATTTCCCCTGATGAGAGGGGGCGATCGCTCGCATCGAGGTAAGCTGATTTTGAGTAATCGTAACTGTAAGATGTAGGACGATGCAAGTCAGGCGGTGGTTGAATTACGCCAAAGCGAGAATAACCAATTTTCCTATCGTAGATAGAACGTCTTTCTGGATTACTCAAGGTGGCGTAAGCTTCGTTGATTTGCTGAAATTTGCGAGTAGCAACAACAGCAGATAATTCCGTGGTATCAGGATGATAACGTTTGCTCAGTTCCCGATAAGCACGGCGGATGTCGATAACTGATGCTGAGGGATGCAAACCCAGCAAGGAATAGTATGTGGGTTCACTACTTTGTGGCTTTGCACCGTTTTGATTCACGGCTGTTTGACTCACCTTGCACTCAAGTTTTTTCTAATATTGTAAACTGGCTTGAGAATTTAAAAGGGAATAGGCAATAGGCAATAGGCAATAGGCAAGAGTTTTTCTCCCCTTGTCCCCTTGTCCCCCACTCCCAATTATTTCAGTCGATTAAACATTGCTTCTCTGGCTTGTGTGGCTAGGGTGTCGTCTAGTGGTTGCAAGATGATGGGTTGTTGATACTTTAGGCGCAAGGCTGTTTGAATTAACCAGTCAGCGACGAAGGGATTTTTGGGTAACAGGGGGCCGTGGGAATATGTTGCGATCGCATTTTGATAAAAAGCGCCTTCTGTACCATCTTCGCCATTATTACCTAAGCCATACACGACTTTTCCTAAAGCTTCTACCTTACCTAATTTGGTACGTCCACCGTGATTTTCAAACCCTACTAGATAAGGTTTGCTACCTGTCATTTCTGCTAAATCTTGTGCTAAACGAGTTGCTGTAACTTCTACTACTAAGTTACCAATACAACGTTTAGTATTTTCCCCAGGATGAATAGAAACTAAATCAAGTATGCCTAATCCTTCAATACGCTGTCCGAAGGCTGGTTCGTAATAATGTCCTAGTAACTGTGGTGAACCACAGGTAAAAACTCCTGGTGTGCCATTTTCGATTTTCTCACGGATAGCATCGGCTTTTGCACCTTGCAAATCACGCATGACAATTTCTTGCTGACGATCTTGTGCGCCACCACCAACGATTACATCTACAGATTTGATATCAGTTGCTGTAGAGTTTTGGTCTAGGGGCAATACTCTCACATTGTACCCCCGCCATTGAGTGCGACGTTCGATAGTAATCACATTACCGCGATCGCCATAGGTACTCATCAATGTGGGATATAGCCAACCGATAACTAATTCTAATGATTGAGAAGTCATAATATTTGGGAGTAGTGAGTGCTGAGTGAGGGAGTGAGGGAGTGAGGGAGTCAGGGGTGCAGGGGTGCAGGGGAGAAGAAAAAATGCTCATGACCACTGACTATTGACTATTGACTATTGACCAATGACTAATTTAAAGAATTTTCCGACCTGTGAGAACTTCGCGGACTTCTAGCATGGCTGAGTAGGTGGGGAGAATGTGGAGGGTTTCGGTTGCTGGGGTGTGTGCTAGGGCAGTGGCGATCGCTTGACGTAAATCTGGTTCGACGATTAAATTTAGGTTACTTTGGGGTGATTTTTCGCTGTAACGTAGACGTAAGGCCATATCATAGACGCGATCGCCACTGACGATTAAAGTCCCGCCGCGTTCGACTAGTTTTTCGGTATCTACATCCCAAATCCAGGATACATCTGTGCCGTCGGGTGTGCGATCGTTTAACACTAGTAATGTTGTTTTGTCTGTACTTTGATTGACGACGCGAATTGTCTCATTCGTCCCCACAGGATTTTTGGATAAGAGAATTCTGACACGTTTACCATCAATGACTAAATCTTCTGCACGACCAAAAGCTGCTTGGAAGTTGTGAATACTATCTTTAATTGTGCTTTCATCTACTCCCAATTCTTTGGCGGCGGTTGTGGCTGCTAAGGTGTTGTATTTGTTATATAAACCTACGAGAATTTGTGGCCATTGGCTGCTGGCTAATGTCGGTTGACTCTTACTAAAACCGCACTGGGGACAAGTAAAGTCTCCTAAATGGGACAAATACACACCTGCGTAATCTAAAGAATGTCCACACCGGGGACAATAGATAGAATCAACGGCGTGAGGAATGGCTTCTAAATAATGTTCTGGTTCACTCAAACCAAAGAATAAAACTTTTTGAGGTAATTGCTGACCGAGATAGGATAAAGTCGGGTCATCAGCATTAGGTATAACTACAGTTTCTGGTGAGAGAGTGGAAATCACTTTTGTCCAGCGTTTACTGATGGTGTCTACTTCCCCGTATCTATCAAGTTGGTCACGGAACAAGTTTAGACAGAGGATAATTTTTGGCTGGAGTGGTGTTAGTACTTTCGGTACAATATTCTCATCTACTTCCAAAATTGCATAATCTACATTCAGCGTTCCTACTAAGTCTGTGGTTTCTAGTAACGCTGTCATTAAGCCGTTTTCCAGATTTGCACCTGTAGAGTTATGAGCGACACGATAACCTTTATTTTCCAAAATCGTGCATAAAAGTAGTGAGGTGGTGGTTTTACCATTCGTCCCAGCAATGATAATCACCCCATTTTTCACCTGCTGACTCAATAACTGTAAAAGTCGAGGTTCAATGCGACGTGCGATCGCACCTGGTAATACACTAGCAGCACCTAGACGCAGCGATCGCACCAAAAACGTCACACTTTTCGCCACCGACACCGCGAAACCTAAACGCACTCTATCTATGAGTTTTATTTTATTGCCCATTCTGGTAGTTGTTAATTGATAGTCAATAGTCAATTGTCAATGGTCAATTGTCATTGAGAGGAAATCCTGACAAATCACCCAATACCCAATACCCAATACCCAATACCCAATACCCATTTCCTAATCCTCACCATACGGGTTATCTTAAAAAATAGTGTACGTGCGTAATTATATATCCAGTCCAGGTTGCCTAATTCAGCACAAACTGACGACAGACAAATAGTAGCTTACAGGGTTCTTTTTGATGAGTAGTATAAAGTTATCTTTTTTACATAAGCTTACTGGCTGGGGGCGATCGCTGTCTAAATGCTTGTTGCTGCTTATTTGCTTGTTGATTTTGGGGATGCAGCCGTCCTTTGCAGGTATTAACGATGATACTTATGATGGCAATATGTTCGTGGTTTATGCTGGTAACGGTTCTCTAGTCCCTGCCAAATTTACCTTAGCCCAATCCATAGCGGAACATAAACCTGTAGTTTTGGCATTTTACGTTGATGACAGCCGTGACTGCAAGCAATACGCCATTGTGATTTCCCGATTCCAAGAATTTTATGGGAAAGTTGCAGAAATTATGCCTGTGAGTGTAGATACCATACCAGCAAAAAAAGCCTATGCTCCCACAGAACCGGGATATTACTACACTGGTTCCGTTCCCCAAGTTGTAGTGTTTAATCAATCTGGTGAAGTAGTGTTCAATGAGAAAGGTCAAGTTCCTTTTGAAAAGGTAGATGACAAACTACGAGAAGTGTTTGACTTATTACCTCGCACTGAATCAGTGCAGTTAAAACGACGAGCCTTTAATGAATTCAGTAGTGAGTTATCCAAGTAAACTTAAGGGTAGATCAAATTGGTCTGCCCTAATTTTTAGTGATATCCGTTACGATATTTTTCACAATACCAAGAGATAATGTTTTAACATCAGCTTTCAGCTAACAACCTAGTCCAAAGTCAAAAGTCCATAGTTCAGAGCAAGAATAATTGACTAATGACTAATGACTAATGACCATTGACCATTGACTAACCGAGTGTGTTCTAATGTCAAAGGTTTACACTACTAAGGAGTTAATTCAAATCCTGGCAGCTGAACGCCAAGCTTGCCTGAAAGGAGAACGTCTCAAGTTAGAAGTGACAGTTTCCGGTAATCCTTTAATTGACCAATTTATTAGAACAGATGGATTGCAGAGGTTTACAGCATACCAAGATTTCAAAACTGCAATTCATGAATATCAAAGAGAAAATCAAATTTCCGGAATTATTTGGAAAGAAATTAAGATTAAGCAGCAAACTTTAAATTATCCTGAGATCAATACAGAACTAATTTCTTTAAATAGTGATTTAGAGATATTAAAAGCAGCAAAAAATTCTATTTTAGATTTTTGGTACACAGTTTCAGACGGCATGGATTTGTATTTAAGTTTTAATAATGGTAAACAGCATCAAACAATTACCATAGCTGATGTAGAAAGAATGGCTCAAAGAACAGAGTGGGCTAGTTTATTAAAGTGGGAAAACTTGAATTTTTTAGAGATAATTTTACAGCTAGGATGGGGAAAACCAGAAGAAGCTAGTTATAAACGTGGCAGACCACATTCAGGTAGCGAATTTATTCACGCTGTCAATCCTGGTAATCTACCTATTGGTTGAACATCACGAAAATGTAAAATCTGCCAGTGTTGATGTGCCAATTGGTACTCTAAAAAATATCTGGAGACAGGCTCAACTAGAGGTAGACTGATGCGTTACACAGTTGTAATTGAAAAGGGAGAAACTAGTTATGGCGCTTATGTACCTGATTTACCAGGTTGTGTAGCTGTGGGTGAAACCTTAGAAGAAGTTAAGCAGATGATTGCAGAAGCTATTGAATTTCATATAGAAGGGATGCTAGAAGATGGTTTACTAATTCCCCAGCCTACTAGTATTGCTCACGAAGTTGAAGTTTTAACTATAAGTAAATCAGCATAAAACAATCAACTTATGGAACTCTCTGTGTCTCGGTGTCTCTGTGGTGAAATTATTTTCTATCCTGCATAGCAAAGAAGAGACGCTGCACGCAACGCCTCTCAATTCTTGATACTTATTTATGCTTGCAGTTGACACAGCAATAAACCAAACCACTGATTAGCATCAGTCCAAGTTTGGATGGGGATTAAATCGAATGCTGAGAGTTGTTGCTGAATAGTGTTGAGGTTAAATTTACGGGAAATTTCGGTGAGGATAGTTTCACCTTGGTCAAAATGAATGGTGAGGTTGAGAGATTGTAACTGTACAGTTTGCGATCGCTTACTTTTTAAGTGCATCTCGATTTGCTGCTGAGTTTCGTTATAAAATGCCCAGTGTGCAAACTGTGTAGTATCAAAATCTCCCGCAAAACTGCGATTTAAATGCTCCAACATATTGAGGTTAAACGCGGCTGTTACTCCTTGGCTGTCATCATATGCTGGTTCCAAAACTTCTTTGGGCTTTTGTAAATCTATCCCCAGTAAGAAATATTCACCCATTTGCAAAGTGTTTCTAATTTGAGATAAGAAAGCATCACACTCTTGGGGATTCAAATTACCTAAAGTGCTGCCAATAAAACAAATCATCCGACTAGATAATTGTTTGGGTGTCAGTTGTGCCAAAGCCACTTCGTAAGTTCCAGCCAAAGCATGAACCCGCAACTCAGGATACTCTTGCAGTAACTGCTTGGCACTACTTTCTAAGATCCCCGCAGAAACATCTATCGGCAGATAGTAGAGAGGGTAACTTAATTGTTGGTAAGCATCTAGTAGAATGCGCGTTTTAGCAGAGTTACCACTACCCAGTTCCACCAATTCACAAGCACCAGTAATTTGAGCAATTGCCCCAGCACACTGTTGCAAAATGGACGTTTCTGTACGTGTCAGATAATATTCTGGCAATTCACAAATACGCTCAAATAATTCAGAACCTTGATCATCGTAAAAATAACAAGGGGGTAAGGATTTCGGTTTTTGAGTTAATCCTCTTACCACATCACTCCCAGCATTAGCGGCAACCATTTTAGTTGCTTCTGACAAACGCTCTATTTGCAAGCGTTGTTCAATGCTGTTAACAGTATTAAGTACTGACATTTAACCTCCGTATGTTGGGCGTAAGAGATTGCTTCTCAGTGCGAATCCTCACGCTAGCCAGTGAAACACATAGACATAGTTAATAACATCATGCTTAAGCCGTAATACTTAAGCTTTAAAGCTAGATTTAAGGTTTTTGCATCAGACAATAAGGGAGTGAATGAGTGCTGAGTGCTGTTAGCAGAAGCGGGGCGTTTAGCCCGTGCTGAGTGCTGAGTGAGGGAGTGAGGGAGTGCTGAGTGCTGTTCGCCCTTGGCGTTCCCGTTGGCGTAGCCTCTCGTAGAGAAGGGTGTGCTGAGTTTTGACCATTGACCATTGACCATTGACCATTGACCATTGACCATTGACTAAAAAATCAGGTGGACATTGCCCACCTGACTGTAAATTAGATATCTAACTTAGAGCTAAACCACCGCAGATACTTGCTTTTGGAAGTAAGCTTCTAAGACTCTTTCAGCAATTTGACGACTGGTTAGGCCTAATTCCGCTTTTGATTCCTCTGGGGTAGCGTGTTCTACCAAGACATCTGGGATACCAATGCGCTTGATAGGTACGACGACATCAGCGTCTAGTAAGGCTTCGGCTACGGCTGAACCAAAACCACCCATAACACAGCCTTCTTCCAGAGTGACAACCCTGCCAATTTTCTTAGCTAGGGGAAGAATTAACTCTGTATCCAATGGTTTAACAAAACGGGCATTAATTACCGTCGCTTCAATGCCATGTTCGCTGAGAATTTCTGCCGCTTGCATACCGGGGTAAACCATTGTGCCATAGCCGATGATTAAGACATCATCACCGTTGCGGAGAATTTCACCTTTACCGATTTCTAGAGGTTCCCAACCTTCTTCCATCAAGGGAACACCGTAACCATTGCCACGAGGAAAACGCATAGCGATCGCCCCAGTGGTATGATTAATCCCAGTCACTACCATGCGTTGCAATTCGGCTTCATCTTTGGGAGCCATGACAACGATGTTGGGAATACAGCGCAGATAAGCAATATCATACATCCCTTGGTGAGTGGGGCCATCAGAACCGACAATCCCTGCCCGATCCAAACAGAAAAATACTGGTAGTTTTTGGATACAGACATCGTGAATTATCTGGTCATATGCCCGTTGTAAGAAGGTAGAGTAGATAGCAGCTACAGGACGCATTCCTTCTGAGGCTAATCCTGCCGCTAGGGTAACAGCGTGTTGTTCGGCAATACCGACATCTATATATTGATTGGGTAGTTTTGCCTGTAACTTATCTAAGCCTGTTCCTGTGGCCATCGCCGCCGTAATGCCGATAATTTTGGGGTTTTGTTCGGCTAGTTTGACGAGGGTGTGGGAAAAGACTTTGGCATAAGCTGGAGGTTTGGGTTTGCTGGAGGGGATAGCTTTGCCAGTGGTTAAATTAAATGGGGTTTGGGCATGGTAGCCTACTTGATCTTGTTCAGCAATTTCGTAGCCTTTACCTTTAGTGGTTGCCACATGAACTAGAACTGGCCCGGCTATTTGGTGCGCTTGTTGGAAAGTCGCAATTAATTCTTCTAAATTATGTCCATCCACAGGCCCCATGTAGGTAAAGCCCAGTTCTTCAAAGACTGCACCGACTTTAGGCACAGCTAAACGTTTCATCCCTTCTTTGATTCGCCCTAGTTCGGGAGACAAGGATTCACCAACAAAGGGAATTTGTTTGAACTGTTCCTCAAAGTTATCTTTGATAAACTGCACTGGTGGACTGAGACGCATTTTGTTGAGGTAACGGGGAATTGCGCCTACGTTGGGAGATATGGACATTTCATTGTCGTTGAGAACAACTAATAGGTTAGTTTTTGGCAAATGTCCAGCGTGGTTAATGGCTTCCAAGGCCATACCACCAGTTAATGCCCCATCACCAATGACGGCAACAGCTTTAAATTTCTCCCCCTTGCTATCTCGTGCTAAAGCCATGCCCAATGCGGCGGAAATACTGGTGGAAGCATGGCCAGCACCAAAATGATCGAATTTATTTTCACCGCGCTTGAGATAACCAGCAATTCCGTCTTTTTGTCTAAGAGTGTGGAAGTTGCTGTAGCGTCCTGTAATTAGTTTGTGGGGATAAGCCTGGTGTCCTACATCCCAAATAACCTTATCCCGATCCAAGTCTAGAGTCTGGTAAAGCCCTAGCGTTAATTCTACAACACCCAAGCCTGGCCCTAGATGTCCACCAGTTGCAGCTACCGTTTGCAGGTGTTTGTCTCGAATCTGGCGAGCAATCTGTTGCAGTTGCCGGATGGATAAACCGTGCAACTGATTGGGATGGGTGATTTCACTCAGATGCATATTATAGGGTTTTCCTCTCTAATCTCTACTTTTGGTATTCTGATTTTCCCACGGTCGGGTTGTCCTCAGAATTAGACTGTTACTAAGTAGCAGTCTTAGTTGTATTCGTAAGTAATGGCTAATTAAGCACAAAGCTGTCAGGATTTTTTCTGGTACAGCATTGCTCAGATAAAATACCACGTCTCTCAGGTACAGATAGTCATAAAGTTCACAAAAAGCAGTCTGAGCAGGCTTTTTGAATTGGGCATTGACAATTATTAATTGAGAATTTGTCCTAACTTTGCTTAAGGCGATGGCGGACTGTTGGTAATACTAGGAACCTCTGGTGTTTCTGGTTGTGGTTGCTGTCTTTGCAAATATTTACTCAGCACGTAAGCCATATCGCCACGAGTCATTGGTTTTAAGGGTGATATATTATTTTGAGCATCAGTATTCACAAAGCCTTCTGTGACAACTGTGGCGATCGCTTTTCTGGCCCAACTGGGAATAGACGCAGCATCAGGATGGGAAGCAAGTATTTCGTTCACAGCATCATCAGAAAACTGAAATACACCATAGGCTTGAGCAAAAATCGCTAAAGCTTCTGCCCTATTCACTCTTTGGTTAGGAAAGAACAAATTCCCACGATAGCCTTTCATCACATCAGTTTTCAGCACAATCTGAATATCTTGATATGCCCAATTTGATGGGGGAACATCAGGAACAGATATTGGTTTTGGTTGTTTGGCAACTTCTTGTTTATCTAGGCGGAATGCTTTCACCAAAATTACAGCTAGTTCAGCACGACTAATTAACCTTTCTGGATAAAAGTTACCATCAGGTGAATTGGTCATCAATTTAGCCGCAGTTACCTGTTGAATCGCTGCTGATGATACTCCCTCAGTGTTTTGCGCTACTTGAGCTTGAGCAATTACTGAGAAGCTAGGGAATAGTAATACTAACGCCAGAGTACTTAAAAAAGGTCGCGTAGCCTTTAGCACTTTTGGTTTGCTTCTTTGCATAGACAAAATCTGCACTATCGCTTGAGCCGCACTTACTTTGACTATGTTTACACATTTTTACATGGGGTGTCAGTAGTCAATAGTCTGTTGTCGGTGGTAAGAGGCATTAGACTACACATAACCACAATTCACACGTAACATCACAAAAAGTTATTGAGAAATTTTGGATTTTTTTTGTCAAACTAACTGAGAATTGTTTGCACTTAGGGTATGCTAAGAGGAGAAGCTGCACTCGTAAAGATTCTTAGTAATCTAGGGTGCAAGCATTGTATTTCCTAAAAGTTGGTTGCACTTTGAGGTCTATTGTCTTGAAACCCTCTAGTCCACAAATAGAAGAAAAATACCTTGTAGAAATCAGTTGGGCAGATCGTTGGCTAGTCTATCAACGCCTGCGAGAACTTGACATTCCCTGTTCCTGTGAAACAGACAAGCCTTTGCAAGTAGAAATTAATACGCCTACGGCGGCTATTCAACTTTGGAGTGTGGTGCGACAGTTTACATCATCTCGCCAAGATTTAATTTGGTCTTTAAAACGTATCTGGCAAAGTCGCTACTCACAGTCCTAGTTGTGAGTGCTGACCAAATCAGTTAACAGTTAACAGTTATCAGTTATCAGTTAATCCACACTGTTTACTGTTCACTGTTTACAAAGCCCCTCAATTTATTGATGGGGATTAACTGGTCACTAATGACTAATGACTAATGACTAATGACTCAATAGCTCAAACTTACTTTAGTTAAAAATAGGTTAAAAAATTATGGGTGTGTGCCACAGTAAAGAAGTATCCGCGTTTTGCCTTGAAGGTAGATTTAGGGAATTTGTCATTAAAGATGGCTATAAGCTCAAGGGTTTTATTCTCAATACTGCTGATGGTGAATGCTATGTAAAACTAGCCAAAAACTTGAGATTTACTTTTGATTGGCGCTTACCACCTGGTACTTGGTTACAAGTGGTTGGTCAAAAAAAGTATGATGCCAAAACTGGTGAAGTTACACTCAAGGCTGAACGTGTGATGGCGGCTAGTGGCGAAACCCAACTCCAACCATCTCCAATAATTGAACACACACAAACTAAATCCAATAAAACGAAAGCGGCAATTTTGGTATGTCAAAAGTCAGATTGCATGAAGCGTGGTGGTAAAGCGCTTTGTCAAGCATTAGAAGCCGCTTTAAGCGATCGCGGTTTAGAAGACCAAGTTACCATTAAGGGTACTGGCTGCATGAAAAATTGCAAAGCCGGGCCGAATTTAGTCATGCCAGATAAAACTCGCTACACTCATATTCAAGCATCCCAAGTACCAGCAATTATGAATAAACATTTTGCTGATAATCAACAATCAAATGATCAAAATCAAATAAATTTTTCCGAACCTGTGGTGGGAATTTTTCAAAAGAAATGATAATATAAATTAAGAAGTCTTAAGTGTGTTCTCCATTGACTCGGATTTCAAATCTGCAATATATTCGCAATAAGTTAACCCCGGTTTATTGAGAAACCGGGGTTTTGATTTTGAGTCACAAAGAATCTAGATGACGACGCAACTGGCTACTAAAACCATCAATTACCGTCACGACTACTAACAGTACCAGCATCATTGTTGTCGCTTTATTGTACTCAAACCCATCTATATAACTTTTTAACTGAAAGCCAATACCACCTGCACCAACTACACCCAACACAGAAGCAGCACGAATATTGTATTCAAACATCCATAAGGTATAACCCAAACCCAAAGGCAGAACTTGTGGTAAGATTCCATACTGAGCAATTTGGAATCTGGATGCTCCCATAACCTGTAGAGATTCTAGAGAGCGTGAATCTACTGCTTCAATGGCTTGTTGGTAGAACTTAGCAAGATAACCAATAGTATAGATACCCAAGGCTAAAGTCCCGGCGGGTGCGCCTAGGCCTGTAGCTGCCACAAATATTAACCCCAAAATAATTGAAGGTACAGAACGGACAGCATTTTGTAGCAAATTAGCTAACCATTGCAACCAACGCGGTGCAACATTACTAGCACTGGCGACAGCTATGGGGAGAGAAATAATTGCCCCAATGGTAGTTCCCCACAAAGACATCTGTACTGTTTCAATCAGTGCTTTAATTGCTACATCTAAAACTGTGAAATCCGGGGGAAACAACCGCGAGATAAAATCTGTGATGTAAGGAGCGCTAGACTTCAATAGTTCAAAATCAACTTTAAGTCCTCTTAAAGCCCAGGTATAAACTATAGCTATAGTTAAAAATATAATGAGAGCAATTACCCAAGGGTAACGGCGTAAAAATTTGGATTTTAATAAATAACTCATGTAACTCACTGGTAACTGAGAATGGGTAATAGCTAATGGGTAAAGAAGTAATTACCTATCACCTATTACCAATTACCTATTAACTTTGGCAAATTGGGCTTGGAGGTTATCACAATGTCCATCGTATAAAATCCGCCCAGCATCTAAAACGATCGCTCGTTGGGCATATCTAGCTGCCATGCCCAAATCATGTAATACAGTGACAATTGTCATACCTTGCTGGGTATGTAATTCTACTAATGTTTCCATGACTTGTTGAGTAGCAATAACATCTAAACCTGTGGTTGGTTCATCTGCTAGTAGTATTTGTGGCGACTGAATTAAAGCACGGGCGATCGCTACTCTTTGTTGCTGTCCGCCACTGAGTTTGCTAGTCTTTTGGTAAGCTAGCTCTCGCAACCCTAACTGTTCTAGTAATTCTAATGCCAATAGGCGATCGCGTTGCGGAAAACCAAACACAGTTTCCCACGTCTTCCTAATACCAAGTCTCCCACAGAGGACATTTTCCACTGCTGATAACTGGCGAATTAGGCCACTGCCTTGAAACAACATCCCTATATCTCGACGGATTTGTGGTAGTGTGCGGGGAGTCATCACCACACCATTGATGTGAATTTCTCCCTTGACTAACGGCACTAACCCAACAAGCGATCGTAGTAAGCTAGACTTACCAGCACCATTGAGTCCCAGTAAGGCTACAAACTCACCCTGCTTGATCTGGCAGCTAATCCCATCGAGAATAGGACGATGCAAAGATGCAGCATAAGCTGTTTCTAAGTTGTGGCATTGAATTACATCATTAGTCATTGGTCAATAGTCAATGGTCAATGGTCAATAGTCAATAGTCATTGGTTTTGTACTCAGCACACCCTTCTCTACGAGAGGCTACGCCAACGGGAACGCCAAGGGCGAACAGCACTCTCTCACTCCCTCACTCCCTCACTCTCCTACTCAGCACGGGCTAAACGCCCCGCTTCCGCTAACAGCACTCAGCACTCCCTACTCAGCACTCTCTACGGTTGAATACCAATACGCTGAAGGGCTTCACGCACTGGTGCTAGGTGACGGTTGTGATCAACTCTGACTAATTCTGTAGAGTTATATAGGTTACGTAGCAGTTGGTTATTTTGTGACTGATTTAACTTGAGTAGAGCATTGATGATTCTTTCTCTATCTTGCACAGGAACATCGTCATCAATAGCTATACCGTGGGCTGGGACACCAGAAATTTTGTACAGTACGCGCAGCTGATTTTTTTCTTCTGCGGTAATGTACGGAGGGAACATAGCATACTCAGATACAACCGCTACATCTGCTTGACCACGGACTACTGCTTGCAAAGCCTTGCTGTAATTACCACCATAAGCTACTTGACCAAAGAAGCCATCTAGCTTTTCTTTATCAGGGACAAAGCCTTGTTTCACTAACTCATTGACGGGAAAAATAAACCCAGAACCAGAGGTGGGAGAAGTGAAGGCGATTTTTTTACCCTTCAGTTGTTCTAGAGTTGCTTTGGCATTGTTCCTGGTTTTGAGAGTACTTTTGTTAGAGACAACAAATATCGAGTTATAGGTGTATCTGCCAGAGTAATTATCGCGGACTTCCGCTAGATATAAACGGGCATTGGCTAACTGTTCAGCTTTCAAGGCGGGACGGCTACTCAAGAAAGCGACATCAGCCCGATTTGCTCTCAAAGATTCTACCGCCGCAGTATCATCACCTATTTGGGCTTTGACGGGAATTCCTAATTCTTTTGAGAGAAAAGCGCCGACAGCATTGGCTTTAGTTTGTAAATCTGTAGAATCAGACCGACTAGGAAAAATTATTGTTAAAGTTTTCAGCCCTTTGGCAAGTAAGCGCGGCGCTTGTTGACTAGCAGTAGAATTAGCGGTTGTTGCTTGCATTCCACTCAAAGTGCTGACTGTTAAACCTGTAAGCGCTACCAATGCCGCGCCAGCACCCAACAAGAATTTTTTGCTCACACTCATTTGCACCTCTTGATATAAGAACTATTCGCAGTATTTTTGCAAATTAATTTCAACTACTCCAAGGAAAAAATTTATAGCTTTTGGCAGTAAAAGTCAATACAAAAGTTGATGTATTACCTGATAGATTTCATCAGCAAAGGCATATCCAGCATTGATTTTTCATAGAATGGTTGAGGATGCCCATAGGTTAAATTCAGGCAACGGAGGAAAAGTTAGTGAGTCAATCTTTCTTAAATCGTTTATTAACTCAGGCTTTTGGGGTGTTTTTGGGGATAGGTATAGCTGTGTGGCTACTTAGGGGTTTCGGGATTCTCACTTTTATTCCTGGTGGGGTGATTTTATTGTTATTCTTGGGAGCGATCGCTGCTGGTCTGATTGCTTACGCTCAAAAAAATTGGTGGCGTTTGTGATTTGTAAATCTCAATGGTTAAGCTATCCTGGGTTTAAAGTAAACACCGTGATTTCCGGACGAGCAAAAAAACGCAAGTGCAACCCTGTCATTCCCAAGCCTCTGTTGGTATGTAACAGCATTTTCCCGACTTGATATTCTCCTGAGTAATATTTTTGCGCCCAAGGTGGTAGGATCACAGGCTTGATCAAAGGTAGGCGGATTTGTCCACCATGAGAATGACCTGACAACTGTAAATCAAATCTGCCTGTAGCCGCACTGGTATTAGCGAAGTCTGGTTCATGGGCTAATAAAATTGCTGCACCTGTTTGGGGTAAGTTCTGCAATACTAAATCCAAGCGGTCTTTACCCATACCCACATCATCAACCCCAGCAATGTGTAACATGGCATCACCACGTTTTAGGGTATACACAGCATTGCACAAGTGAGATATGTGACTTTGTTCTAGGATACGAGCGATCGCATTAGTATCATTTTCATGGTCATGATTCCCCAATACTGCTACAGTTTGGTCTTGAGGTTGGAGTTTCTCTAAAGCTAACTTCAGCGATGGGATCACCTGTGGCGAGTTACGAGTAACTAAGTCTCCTGTAATGGCGACTAAATCAGGTTTTTGTTGATTGACTATACGGACAATACGCTGCAAACGCCGTGTAGTCATCCATTTGTCACGGTGAATATCGCTAATCTGCACAATCCGATAACCATAAAATTCAGCAGCTAGATGAGGTAACTTCAGTTGTAAAGAATTGATCTCAATCCAATTGGGTTCAATTAACTTGGCGTATAGTAAGATGCAAAATCCTAACCAAAACAACCAGCGCAAATATTGCCAAGCCAACCTACTGGCCTTGATGAGCCACTTACGATTTCTCAAAATCAAATCTCCTGTGACGTAATAGCCAGTTATCTCGTTATGCTATTTCTTTAGATTTGGCGGTAAATCATCTTGGCGGTAGATGTGAAGATAGGGTAATGGGTAATGGGTACTGGGTACTGGGTAATGGGTACTGGGTAATGGGTACTGGGTACTGGGAAGATGAGGAGGAATAACTAATGCTTTCTGCTCAATCACCAATCACCAATCACCAATCACCAATCACCAATCACCAATCACCAATCACCAATCACCAATCACCAATCACCAATCACCAATGACTAATGACTAATGACTAATGACCATTGACTAATGACCAATGACTCCCAATCCCTTAGCTAAGATAATAGAGATGTGATATAGTATCTCTCTTACTTACCCCTTGGTTTATGGGACTGCCAATTGTTGCAATTATCGGTCGCCCGAATGTGGGCAAATCTACCCTGGTTAATCGCCTCGCCGGGGAACAAACGGCGATCGTCCACGATGAACCGGGAGTAACGCGCGATCGCACTTATCTACCGGCTTACTGGAGCGATCGAGAATTTTTAGTGGTAGATACAGGCGGTTTAGTCTTTAACGATGATACAGAATTCTTGCCCCTGATTCGGCAACAGGCTCTAGCGGCGTTGGCAGAAGCTAGTGCAGCTATTTTCGTTGTCAATGGGCAAACAGGCCCCAATTCAGCTGATGAAGAAATTGCTGAGTGGTTACGTCAACAACCAGTACCTGTGTTCTTAGCAGTCAATAAATGTGAATCTCCAGAACAAGGAGCCATTCAAGCTGCTGAATTTTGGGAACTGGGCTTAGGAGAACCATACCCCATATCTGCGATTCATGGCAACGGTACAGGGGAGTTATTGGATGATCTGATTAAACACCTGCCTGTAGTGACAGAAGTACCGGAAACTAACGAAATCAAAATTGCGATCATCGGCCGGCCTAATGTTGGTAAATCGAGTTTATTAAACGCTTTCGTCGGTGAAGAACGGGTAATTGTCAGCCCTATTTCTGGGACAACCCGCGATGCTATTGATACTTTCCTCGAACGCGATGGACAAACTTATCGCCTAATTGACACCGCCGGTATTCGCAAAAAGAAAAGCATCGATTACGGAACAGAATTTTTTAGTATTAACCGGGCTTTTAAAGCGATTCGTCGGGCTGATGTCGTTTTGATGGTAATTGATGCTCTTGATGGTGTCACAGAACAAGACCAAAAGCTAGCCGGACGGATTATCGAAGAAGGTAGAGCTTGCATAATTGTAGTCAATAAATGGGATGCCGTAGAAAAGGACTCCTATACTATCTACGATTACGAAAAAACGATGGAAGGAAGGCTACATTTTACGGAATGGGCTGAGACTATCTTTGTCAGTGCTTTAACAGGACAACGGGTAGAAAAGATTCTAGAATTGGTGAATCAAGCGGCGGTGGAACACAAACGCCGTGTGAGTACATCCGTGATTAACGAAGTCTTGGAAGATGCGGTAAGTTGGCATTCTCCCCCAACCTCTCGTGGTGGTCGTCAGGGTAAAATTTACTATGGTACACAAGTCAGCACCCAACCACCAACGATCGCTCTATTTGTCAATGATGCTAAACGTTTTAACGACAACTACCGTCGTTACATCGAAAGACAATTCCGCCAGCAACTAGGGTTTAAAGGTACGCCAATTCGCATACTCTGGCGCAGCAAGAAAGTCCGCGATGTGGAAAGCGGTAATCTCAATCGTGCAACTCGCGTTTAATATGGGTTAGTAGTTAGTAGTCAATAGTTAGTTGGTCTTGACTATTGACTAATGACTAATGACTAATGACTATTAACTCAAAATGGATCTATTACGATCGCTACCATTAGGACTTTACTTAGAACAACCACAAACTTGGTTACACAAACTCGATCCGCGAGTCAAGTTTATTTGGCTAATGAGTTTTCTGACTAGCTACAGTTTTGCTAATAACGAGTGGCGTGTATTACTGGTAGCACTGTTAATTATTTTTACTTTAATTGCTCGGATACCTCAGCGAGTTTGGCAACAACAGATGGGCTGGTTGTTAACTCTCACGTTTTTGGTATTTGCGATCGCTGCTGTCAGTCCTGATGGTTTGGGTGTAGACTATCAACCACGTCTCCCATCTAACCCTCAAGTCTTAACTCAACCAGCTAAAGCCAATAATTCTCCAGTTGCAATATCACAGTCCGGTAAAAAATATAGTTACGTTTTGTTTCACAAAGGGCCTGTCAAAGTCACTCGTCGTTCTCTCGACTTGGGTGTGCGGTTGAGTACAATTTTGTTCACTGTCATCTACAGCACTAACTTATATTTGCTTACAACAGCACCAGAAGAAATCACAGCCGGGATCGAAAGTTTAATGCAGCCCCTACGACGATTTAAAATCCCGGTAACTGAGTTGACCTTGACCCTAACTTTATCCTTGCGGTTCATTCCCCTAGTCTTGGAAGAAGTGCAAAATTTAGTCCGTTCTGTGATGACGAGGGCAATTAATTGGAAAAAGCTGGGATTGAAAGGCGCAGTCAAAGTCTGGATGATTGTCGCCGAGAGATTATTAGAAAATCTGTTACTGCGCGCCGAACAAATGGCTAGCGCCATGATGGTACGCGGTTTTACCAGCCCCCACGAACACCGCGTCCCCTGGCATGATCTGCGCTTAAAATCATGGGATTGGATAGCGATCGCTAGTCTAACCCTATTTTGGGCCATACGAATCGTTTTAGGCCATGAGTTTTAATGATCTTTCTTAACTCTGTGTCTTTGTCTTGAAAAGTTCAGATGCCTGCGGCAAGCCGCAAAGCGTCTACGGAGGAAACCTCCGCTCCGACTTTTCGCTGTGACTCTGTGGTTAAATAAATCGTTTTTTACCACAGAGTCACCAAGGCACAGA